>DATCXQ010000473.1:0-9003 GCA_036565725.1 Blastocatellia bacterium | reverse complement strand
GAGCGCGACACAAAATGAAGCGCGCTCGCTACCGCTCGCGGTACTGATCTATCGCGCCTTCCCGTACACGCAATCGCAAACCGATCTAAAAGGACTTTGCGCCTTTTCGCCTTTGCGAGAAACTCGCGGCTCTCGAGCGGGGATTTCTCGCAAAGGCGAAAAGTTCGCAAAGAAATGTCTTCCTATGGGATTGAAAAAGAAAATCTGGGAAATTCTGGAAGTTGAGAGACCTGGCGCCGAACGCGAGAGAGTCTTGGACGCCTTCGACGTCTTCATCTTCACGCTCATCCTGCTCAACGTCGTCGCGGTGATGGTCGGCACTGTCAAATCCGTCGAAGCGCGCTTTCAATCGACGCTGCGCTGGTTCGAAATCTTCTCGGTCGCGGTCTTCACGGTTGAATATCTGGCGCGCGTCTGGGCCTGCGCGTCGCAAAGCGAATACTCGCGCCCGGTGATCGGAAGGCTGCGATTTATGTTGCGGCCCATAGCCATAATTGATTTGCTCGCGATTCTGCCTTTTTACCTGACGTTTTTCACGGCCGACCTGCGTTTCATTCGCGCGCTGCGGCTTTTCCGCCTCTTCAGGGCCGCGAAACTGGGCCGGTATTCGTCGTCCATGCGGTTATTCGGGCGCGTGTTCAGGAACAAGAAGGAAGAGCTTTTCGTGACGGCGATGGTGATGATGATGATGGTCATAATGTCGGCGTCGTTGATGTACTTCGCCGAAAATGAAGCTCAGCCGGACAAGTTCACGGACATCCCATCGACTGTTTGGTGGGCGGTAATGACGCTCACGACAGTTGGTTATGGCGACATCTTTCCAATCACGCCCCTGGGCAAATGCCTGACGATGGCGATCGCCATACTCGGAATCGGAATGTTCGCCCTGCCGGTGGGCATCTTCGGCGCCGGGTTTGTCGAAGAGATTCAAAAACAGAAGGCCGGGAAGACGACTTGCCCGCATTGCGGAGGCGAGATCGGGTGACGGCGCGCATAGAGCAGTTTTCACATCAATGTACAGGTTTATAGAACGAGGATGACGCGGACGGGCGCGGGTCATCGCGGATAAAACCAAAAAAGATCAGCGTCAATCCGCTGCGGTCCGCGTCATCCTCGTTCTATTGCAGCCTTCTTGGCCTTTCGCCCCTGTTCTGGGGCTTGACGAAGCTCAGGATCACGATGGCCAGTTCGTCAGGATCAACCGGCTTGGCGACGTGCATCTGGAAGCCGGCCTTCAGGGCGCTCACCCGGTCTTCGACTCGTCCATAGGCCGTAAGCGCCACCGCCGGAGTATAAGCGTCGTGCGCATCTTCCCACTCACGCAGGCGACGAATCAGGCTGTAGCCGTCTTCCTCCGGCATTCCTATGTCGGCCACCATCACGTCGGGTCGCTCCGGCGGCGGAGTTTCGGTAATCAGCTCGTAGGCTTCGGCGGCGGAGCTGACAGCAATGACGTCCGCGCCGTAATTCTCGAGCGCCGACTTGAGGAGTTCGCGCGCATCGTCCTCGTCGTCGACCACCAGCGCGCGCACGCCCGCAAGTTCCCCCGAGCTTTTCGCGGCAGGCGCGCCATCGCCTTCCCCGATCGGCGAGGCGACGGCGCGGACCGGGAGCGTAACTTTGAAGGTGGCGCCCTGACCTTCGCCGGCGCTCTCGGCCTCAATCGTCCCGCCATGCAACTCGACCAGGTATTTGGCGAGAGACAGGCCGAGGCCGAGGCCGCCGTGCCTTCTGACGCTCGACGTGTCGGACTGGTGGAAGCGGTCAAAGACATAAGGCATGAAATCATCACTGATGCCTTTGCCTGTATCGCTCACGGTGATGCGAATGTGCGGGTCCACGCGCTCCAGTCGCGCTTCGATGCGACCTCCCTGCGGCGTGAACTTAATCGCGTTGGAGAGCAGGTTCCAGACGATCTGCTGCAACCGGGCTGGATCGCCGGTAATCTGGCCAATTTCAGAGGGCAGGTCGGCCCCGAGCGAGACGCCCTTCGCCTCCGCCGCCGGACGGATCGTTTGAACCGACTCCTCTATCACCGAGGCCGGGTCAACCGGGCCGACGACGAGTCTGAGCTTGCCGCTGATGATGCGGGCCGTGTCGAGCAAGTCATCGATCAGGTGCGCCTGCGCTTTCCCGCTGCGCTCGATGACCTCCACCGCGTGTTTGACCTCCTGGGCGTCCATGCGACCGTAGCGCAACAAAGCCGCGTATCCGAGTATCGCGTTCAAAGGCGAGCGCAACTCATGCGAAACGACGGCGAGGAATTCATCCTTGGAACGGGTCGCGGCCTCGGCCGTTTCGCGCGCGGCCCGCTCGCGGATGAGCAGTTCTTCGCGCTCCGCCTCCGCCTGCTTGCGCGCTGTGATGTCTTGAATGTTGGCGACCGAGAGCAGCGGATGGCCCTCGACGTCGCGGACGATCGTCCAGTTGACCAGCGCCCACATGATTTCGCCGTCTTTCCGCACGTAACGCTTCTCGATGCTGTATTCTTCAGGCCCGCCGGTGAAGGAAGAATTCATTTTGACGGCGCTGGCCTCGCGGTCCTCGGGATGAGTCACGTCATAGAGAGTGAGATTAAGCAGTTCCTGCTCGGAGTAACCCAACATCTGACAGTATTTGCGATTGACACGGAGGTATCTGCCTTCAGACGAGACTTTCGCCATGCCTATGGCCGACAGATCAAACAACGAGCGCAATTCTTCTTCCCTTCTACGTAACTCCTCTTCGACTCGCCAGCGCTCGGTCACGTCGCGCTGCGCCGCGGCGAAATGCGTCACTTCGCCGGTTTCATTGCGCACCGGCCTGACGGTCCATTCGAGATGAATTTCCGAATGATCTTTGCAGTAATTGATTGTCTCGCCGTGGAAGACTTCGCCCGTCGCGCAATCTCTACATAATCGGTGGAGTAGAGAGCGATCGGTTTCGGGTCCCTGCAAGATATGAGGCGTTTTGCCGATTACATCTTCTGGCGCGTAGCCGGTCATTCTAGTGAAAGCCGGGCTGACGTAAACAATCTCTGGGCCTGGCGGGTCGGGCTGCGCCGTCATAATGATGACCGATTCATTATCGTGCTCAATCGCCGTTTTGAACAATCGCAATTGCTCTTCGGCTTTACTGCTAAAAGCTGTCGCCGGCCGTGAGGCGGTCACGCCCTGATCAATAAGCCCAGGCTCACGCGCCATGTCCCGCTGCCGCTGTTCAGTATTTTCGCTGGCAGAGTATTGTTGTTCTTTCATATCCTCCTCCGAGGACGCGCAAATCGCAGCCGGCCTCATCAGTCGGATGAACCCTCACAAATTGACCCCTATATCATAATCATGATTATGAGGCGCCAGCCGCGACAGCGATAGTGACCGACTCGCGGATCCGGTATTTGCTTGATATGTAGTCAACCAAGATAATAGGAGCAAGATCGGTCATCTCTGCTTGGTAGATTCAAATATCCTGGTGAGAGGTGATTTATGATCGGGAGCCGGGGGAAAAAACTTCCGGCTACTGGACGTGACGACATGCAATCATCAATCAATCAGCCTGAGGAGCTCCAGCACGACGTGAATGAAGCCACCCTCTGGAACCCCAGCCAGCGGCCTTACGACCAGACCGAAAGCCTGCGCGAAGGTCAGAAGAACATCGCGGCGCCCGGCGATAGCGAGGCGCGGTTCAGGGGTGTCTTCGATAACGCCGCCGTCGGCATCGCCCGCGTGGCTCCAGATGGCCGCTGGCTGGAGGTCAATCAACGGCTGTGCGACATTGTCGGCTACGCCTGCGAAGAACTGATGACGAAGACATTCGGCGACATCACCCATCCGAACGATCTGGAGCAAGACCTGGGAGTGATGCGGCGGATGTTGGCAGGCGAGATTAAGACCTACCTGAGAGAGAAACGCTACTATCGCAAGGATGGCTCCGTCGTGTGGGTCAACCTGACCACTTCTCTGGTGCGCAATGCGGACGGGGAGCCAGACTACTTTGTCTCTCTCATCGAGGATATCTCCGCGCGCAAGCTGGCCGAAGAGAAGCTGCGCGAAAGGGAGGAGCGGCTGTCGCTTGCATCGTGGGCGGCCGAGTTGGGGGTTTTCGAATGGGACGTACAGGCCGACCGCACCGTCTGGGAAAATGAGCGGATGTATGAAATTTTCGGCCACACCCACGCCGACGGCGCGCTCAGCAAGGCGCAGTTAATTGAACGCTATGTGCATCCGGACGATGCCCCTGCGTTCGATCAGGCGCTCGCCGACGGAATGAAGTCCGGGCGCTCGTTCCACACCGTTTACCGTATCCATCGCAAGGACGGCGCGCTGCGCTGGTTGGAGTTAGCCGGCAATTTCGAACTGGCGTCTGATGGCGCGCCGATACGAATGATCGGGGTGCTCGCGGATATCACCGAACGCAAGCGAGCGGAAGAGGCGCAGGTGAAGAGGGTGGCGCTGCGCGCCGATGTGAACGCCGCCTTGGCCGAGCACAAGGGGTCACTGCAAAGCATGCTGCAAAAGAGCGCTGAAGCCCTGGTCCGGCATCTGGATGTGGCGTTTGCGCGCATTTGGACGCTGAATCCAAAGGAGTCTATGCTGGAACTACAGGCCAGCGCCGGAATGTATAGGCGCCTGGATGGCAGTCATTCCCGCGTCCCCGTTGGAGAACTCAAGATTGGCCTCATCGCCAAAGAGCGCCAACCGCATTTGACCAACGACGTGGCTAATGATCCGCGCATTAGCGACCCGGCGTGGGCGAGAGAGGAGGGACTGGTCTCTTTCGCAGGCTATCCGCTGCTGGTTGAGGATCGGGTCATCGGGGTGATGGCGATGTTTGCGCGCCATCCATTGACCGAGGACACGGTCGAAGCTATCGCCACTGTCGCGGCGCCCATCGCTCAGGGCATCGAGCGGAAACGAGCCGAGGAGGCGCTACGCGCGAGCGAGGAAAAGTTCCGCATTTTGGCTGACACGGCCCCGGTCATGATCTGGGTGTCCGGGGTGGACAAACTCTGCACTTTCTTCAACAAACAGGGGCTCGACTTCACTGGACGCGCGATGGAAGAGGAACTGGGCGCCGGCTGGACGGAAGGTATTCATCCGGAGGATTACGACCGCTCCTTGGAAACCTATTTCACGTCTTTCGAAGCGCGGGAACCATTTGAAATGGAGTACCGTTTGCGGCGCTTTGACGGCGAGTACCGCTGGGTGTTGGATCATGGCATCCCGCGATTTTCGTCCGGCGGCGACTTTCTCGGCTACGTCGGCTCGCTCATAGATATTACCGAGCGCAAGCAGGCCGAAGCGGAGCGCGAGCAATTGGCGCGGGAGCAGATGGCGCGCGCGACCGCCGAAGCCGCCAACCGCTCGAAGGACGAATTCCTGGCGATGGTCTCGCACGAACTGCGTTCGCCATTGAACGCCATCCTCGGCTATACGCGGATGCTGCGCGCCTGTCCGGCGGGCAGTGAGGATGCCGTCAAGGCCACCGCCGTCATCGAGCGCAGCGCGAAGGCGCAGCTTCAAATCGTCGAGGACCTGCTCGATTCTGCGCGTATCATCGCGGGCAAGCTGCGGATCGAGCCGGGGCCGGTAGATCTCGTTCCCGTGGTCGAAGCCGCGATCGACACGGCGCGCTCGGCGGCCGAGGCGAAAGGCGTCATGCTAGCCGCCGATTTCGGCCCCCTGCCGGAACAGGTGCTCGGCGACCCGACGCGGTTGCAGCAGATCGTATGGAACCTGCTCACGAATGCGGTCAAGTTCACGCCCGAAGGCGGACGCGTCGAGTTGCGGATGGAGGGAGACGCCGATAGCGTCCGCATCACGGTCAGCGACACCGGCAAGGGCATCGAGCCTGCCTTCCTGCCTTTCGTCTTCGACCATTTCAGACAGGCCGACCCGTCGAGTTCGCGGCGTCATGGCGGATTGGGGCTGGGGCTTTCGATCGTTAAACATCTGGTCGAGTTGCACGGCGGGACAATCAAGGTGGCGAGCGAAGGTAAGGGGCGTGGAGCGGCGTTCACCGTCACACTGCCGCGCCGCCAGTTCGAATTCATCGAGGCGCCGCCCCGCGCGGTGGCGCCTCGCGAAGTGCGCACGGAAGGCGCCGTCCCAATAGTCCAGAATTTATCGCTCGAAGGCATGAGCGTGCTTGTGGTAGATGATCAGGAAGAGGCCCGCGAGTTGCTGATCCAGACGCTCGGCGAGTATGGAGCGCAGGTGACAGCAGTGTCATCCGGGATAGAGGCGTTGGCGTTTCTCTCCGACCCGCCAGGCGGCAAGCGACCTGACGCGCTGATTCTGGACATCGCCATGCCGGACGAGGACGGCTACACCGTGCTAAGGAAAGCGCGCGCGCTGGAAGCCGCGCGTGGGGCGGCGGAGGACCAGATTCCGGCTATCGCGCTGACTGCTTTTGGGCGGAGCGAGGACCGATTGCGCGCCCTCCAGGAGGGTTTCCAGATGCACGTCACCAAGCCGGTCGAGCCGGCCGAACTGGCGGTTGTTATCGCCAGCGTAACGACCAGACACGCCTGGGAGCGCGAGCGGAAAGAGTAACGATACGCCGACTATTGTGATAGGCGCGCTCAGGTATCTCAGTCCCGCCCAACGAGACTTGCCACCGCCGCCGCCAATTCGGCCGGCTCGACCGGTTTTGCGACGTGCGCCTGGTAGCCGGCCTCAAGCGCTCGCCGCGCGTCCTCGGAGCGTGCGTAAGCCGTCAACGCTAACGCTGGGATGAGTCCGCCGCGCTCCGGCTCACGCGCCCGTATCTTTCTCATCAGCCCGTAGCCGTCCTCGAACGGCATTCCGATGTCAGACACCAACACATCGGGGCGCCATTCATCCAGTATCCGAAGCGCATCGGCGGCGGAGGCGCATTCCCTCACTTCGGCCTCATAACTTGTGAGTATCAGGCCTAGTAGGTTGCGCGCGTCCTCTTCGTCATCCACCAGGAGCACACGCAAATCACAAAGGAGATCGGGCGACGGGGCGCTGCGTTGCGGAATTTCGCCGGCGCCGGCCGGCTGGGCGCGCGCGACCTCGCCTGTCTCTTTGCGAGAGACCGCCAGGGGGAGCGTCACAGTGAAGGTCGCGCCCTGACCCCTTCCGCGACTCGCGGCGCTGACTGTTCCGCCGTGCAACTCCACCAGATGGCGGACGATCGCCAACCCCAGACCGAGACCGCCAGAGGGCCGCGCGGAGCCCCCCTCTACCTGGCGGAAATGGTCGAAGACGTAGGGGAGAAAATCCGGCTCGATTCCCTCGCCGGTGTCGCTCACAATGATCGTAACGCTCTTGCCCTGGCGTTCGAGGCGGACCTCGACCTGTCCTCCTGTGGGCGTGAACTTGACGGCGTTGGACAGCAGGTTCCAGATGATCTGTTGTAAGCGGTCGACGTCTCCTGACACCGGCCCAGCCGCCGGATCGAGCGATGGGACGAGCCTGATCTGCTTGGCGTCTGCCGCCGGGCGCGCGATATCCATTGCGGCCTCGATGACCGGGATCAGTTCGACCAGGCTCATGTTAAGGCGTGACTTACCCATGATGATACGCGAGACGTCCAGCAGGTCGCCGATGAGCTTGTTCTGCGCGCGGGCGCTCTTGTATATGACTTCGAGCCCGCGAGCCACCCCCTCTTCGTCAAGCCGTTTGCCGCTCAGCATTTTCGCCCATCCGAGTATGGAGTTGAGCGGCGAGCGCAGTTCGTGTGAGACCGTGGCGAGGAATTCGTCCTTGAGGCGGTTGGCCTGTTCGGCCTCGGCGCGCGCAGCCGATTCCTGCTCGTACGCGACGCGTATCGCCTCTTCGGCGCGGATGCGGTCGGTGATGTCCCGCGCAATTCTTGACGCGCCGATGATTTCGCCCTGAGCGTTCTTGATAGGCGACACGGTCAGGGAAACAGGGACGGCGCTTCCGTCCTTGCGCAAGCGCACGGACTCGAAGTGCTTGACGTGCTCACCGCGCCGCAGACTCTCCAGGATGCCTTTCTCCGCTTTGAAGAGTTCCGGCGGAATCAGCATCGTGATGGGCTGGCCGATGGCCTCCTGGGCGGTGTAACCGTAGAGCCATTCGGCGCCCTGATTCCAAGCTGTGATGGCGCCGTCGAGATTTATGGCGATGATGGCGTCGTCCGACGACTTGACGATGGAGGCCAACTGGGCCATGGCCAACTCCGCCTCTTTGCGCGCTGTCACGTCTTCGACGCCAAGGAGGATGCGCTCCTGGCTCCCTTCGTGACTGTCCAGCCGGCGGGCGTTGAGCAGCATGACGCGAAGCCCGAGGCCCGGGGACTCGTGCGTGACCTCGAAGTCGTTGAAGAAACTGTCGCGCGGGATGACTTCTTCGAGCAATTGGCGCAGCCGGGGGAGGTCCCACTGGCGACTGCCCAGTTCGTATATCAGCCGGCCCTTGATCTCGGCGGGCTCCAGCTCGAATGTTTTGTAGAAGGCGTCGTTGGCCGAGTCCACTGTCAGGTCGGCGCGCAGCACGACGAGAGGATCGCGCGTGGTTCGCAGGACGGCCTCGGCGTAATCGCGCGCCGCTTCGATCTCCCTCTCGGTCTTCTTGAGCGCGTCAATGTCCACCAGCGTGACCACCGCGCCGTCGATCTTGTTTTCGAGCGTCCTGTATGGGCGGATGCGCAGCGAGTGCCATCGCCCCTCGCCGTCCCGCGTCTCGATTTCTCTGACGCTGACGGTGTCAATCACCTCCGCGATCATGCGCTCCAGGTCGGGGCAGTCGAGATTGAGCTTGAGGTCGGCGATGGGGCGCCCCGCGTCGGTCGGTATCAGGTTCAGCAGCTTTTCCGCAGCCGGCGTGAAGCGACGGATGCGGAGTTGGCTATCCAACATCAGGATCGGCATCTGGACGCTGCTGAGCAGGTTGGCGAGGTCGCTGTTGAGCCGTCCCAATTCCGCGTTCCGGTTGTTCAATTCCTCGTTGAGCGTGATCAATTCTTCGTTGGAAGATTCCAGCTCTTCTTTCGAGGTCTCCAACTCTTCGTTGATGCTCTGCAACTCCTCGTTCG
>DATCXQ010000472.1:0-7069 GCA_036565725.1 Blastocatellia bacterium | reverse complement strand
GGCAGGTTCGCGTTTAAGGCTGGTAACCTGGCAAGCTGCGCCATCTTCGATAACTAAAACCTCTTTAGCCGTTAAGTCTGCCACCCGTCTGCCCATCGGATCGACAGCCCGCAGCGGTAAGCGTACTTCGTTAGTAACGATCCGGAGACGCTGCTCCTGTTCATCCGCTTTCTGGGGCGGCGGGGCCCCAGTCGTTTGCGCCCGCGACTCATCGCCCCAGCAAACCGGAATCAGCAAAGCCATCAAGATCAAACGGGGCCAAATCCCCCGCATAAACACTCCTTTCAATGCCAATACATTCGTTGCCCTTCACTCCTGGCGAAGCGCTTGCAGCGGATCAACCTTCGTGGCGCGACGCGCCGGTATGTAGCTGGCAATAAGAGCCACAGCGACCAGCAGCAAAGCGACGCCTACGAAAGTCGCCGGATCGGTTGCGCTCAAGTTGAAAAGCAGATCACTCATAACGCGCGTCAGGGCAAGCGCTCCCGCCAACCCCAATCCCACACCGATCAGCGCCAGGATCATTCCCTGCCTGATTACCATCTTCAGCGCATCTCGCGGCGTAGCGCCTAAAGCCATCCGTATACCGATTTCATGCGTCCGCCGACTGACGGCGTAAGAGACGCCGCCGTAGATTCCCACCGCCGCGATGGCGAGCGCCAGCGCGGCGAACGCGCCGAACAGTACCATTTGGAAACGACGCGGCGCGAACGAATCCGACAGACGCCCATTCATCGTGACGACCTGGTAGATCGGTTCGCTGGGGTCCAGAGCGCGCGCCCGATCGCGTATGGCGGCGGACAACCCTGAAAGACCATCCTGGTTGTTTTGGCCCGGGGCGACTCGCGCGACCAGCGTGTTACTGTTGCCCGGGTTTTGCGCATCCGGGAGGAAAACTTCCAGATTGACCTCGCGATCCAACCCGAATTGGCGTGTATCGCCCACGACACCCACGATCGTTTTCGGGTCTTTCCAGTCTGGCGGGAGGGAGAACTGGCGACCGATAGGGTTCTCATTTGAGAAGTAGCGCCGCGCAACCGTTTCATTGATGATCGCCGCTGGTTGCGACTTGGGACCATCCTCCACGTTGAACGGCCGTCCGGCGCGGACTTGCATCCCCATCGTCCGAAAGTAGTCCCGGCTCACGTGATTGATAAAGACAATAGGCTCTTTTTCCGGTTCAATTGGGGGACGCCCCTCGACCTGAATTGGCGCTGCCAATTCAGGCATTGCGAGCGGTAGAAAACTGGTCAGGCCTGCCGATTTATTCCCGGCAATACCTGGACGCGCGCGAGGAGTTCTTGAAAATATGCCTCGCGCTGCGGCCCCTCCCACGGATATTTGCTGTGATTGGGCGCCAGCTCGAGAGTTAAAACGCCGTCCGGATTGAAACCTTTCGGGACCGCCACCATATGTAGAAAACTCCTGATCAACAGCCCCGCCCCTACAGTCAAAACCAGTGTGAGCGCGAGTTCGGCGATCATCAGGGCGGGCAACGTTCGAGAGCCACTCCTCACAAACGTCCCCGATACGGACTGCGCCTTGAGAGATCCATTCACATCGGTCTTTGACGCTTGCAACGCCGGCAATATGCCTGCCAGCAGCCCCACAAGCGCCGCAACTGCGCATGTGAAGACGAGTACACGACCATCCACGACGCTCTCATCGAGACGAGCGATGTTACCAGGATTCATTTTCACGAGCAGCTTGACGCCCAAGGTAGCCACGAGCAACCCCGCGAGCCCGCCTAACAACGAGAGCATCAAACTCTCAGTCAGCAATTGCCGCACGAGCCTGAAGCGCCCGGCTCCAACCGCCGCGCGGATCGCCATCTCCTTTTGCCTGACCGCCGCGCGCGCCAGTAGCAGGTTCGCCACATTGGCGCAGGCGATGAGCAGGACAAAAGCAACTGCTCCGAACAACGCTAACAAAGCCTCGCGTACGTCGCGGACCATCTGCTCGCTCAGTCTGGCCACTCTGACCTGCACCTCTGAATATTTGGGCTGAGACTGTCTCAGACGATCGAGGAAAAAGGACAAATCCGAACTGGCGGCTTCCAGCGTCACGCCCGGCTTGAGACGCGCGATCACATTGAGGATAAGCGTTCGCTCGCCACCCAACGCTCGATTGACGTCCAGAGCGAGCGGCGTCCACAAATCCTGCTCCCCGGGAAATTGAAATCCGGGCGGCATAATCGCGATGACAGTATGGCTTTTGCCGTCCAGGGTAATCGAGCGCCCGACCATTAGTGGGTCGCCGCCGAAACGCCGCCGCCACAAGACGTGACTGAGAATCACCACCGGCGCGCCGCCTGCCCTATCCTCATCGGCCGTGAAGACGCGACCAAGAGCGGGGCCGACGCCGAGCGTCGAAAACAGGTCGGCGGAAACCTGCGCCGAATTCAGTCGCACAGGCTCCCCGCTCCCGCTAAGATCGACCGTCCTTGGGGCGTACGCGGCGACCTTTTCAAACGCTTTCGCCTGTTCACGCCACTCCAGGAAATCCGCTTCATGGGCCGCCTCGAAGCCCGACATCGCATGATAGTAGGCGAGTGTGACGAGCCGTTCAGGCTCCGCATAAGGCAGTGGCCTCAGCAACACCGCGTTCACGACGCTGAATATCGCCGTGTTCGCGCCGATGCCCAGCGCCAACGTGAGCGCGGCCACGGCGGCGAAACCAGGATTGCGACCGAGCAACCGCAGACCGTAGCGCATATCCTGCCACAAGGTTTCCAACTGATGTCCCACGCGCGCCTCCCGCACTTGCTCTTTTATTTGTTCCTTGCCGCCGAGCTCGATCAGGGCCGCGCGGCGCGCCTCCGCCGGATCGAGACCCTCTTTGATCTTCTGCTCGACGAGCAATTCCAGATAAGCTTCAATTTCTTCCGTTAGTTCTCGATCCTTCCGGGCCTTGCGGAACAGGTTGCGCCAGAGACTGGATAGACGAGGTGATAGTGGCATGATTTCTTCTCCTCAGGTTGTTTAGTGAGAGCCAGAAAGAATCATCTCGCTCCTCGTTTCTCACCGAATCATCCGCGCCGTCAGGCCCGGATGATAAATGCGTTGTGAGAGGTCCTCGCCGCCATTCAACACGCGCTGGATGGTATCGATGTGGCTGTCAACGCCGATTGCTTACGAGCTTTAGTTCGAAATCTGACACGCGCTGGCACGCCTTCAACTCGACCTCGACTTTAGCCGCTTCCGCTTCCTTACGAAGTTTTGCGCGTTCGGCGGCGTCCCAGGCGACCGGGCGAGCGGAATCGTCGGGCGCTTCACTACCAGGAATTTCACGCGTGATAATCAGATATTTGCCCGGCGCGAGATTTGCGAACCGGAAAGATCCGTCGCTCTCAACGGGCGTCTCGGCGAAGCGAAGCAGGTCATCTTTTGCGAGAGGTTCAGCGGGAACCAGATGCGCGCGCAATCGCGGTGGAAGGCCGGCGTTTCCGGCTGAAACGATCTTGCCCTTCAACCCTGCGGCGCCCGTGGCAAGAGTAATGGTTAAACCGGCCACGCGGTCGCCCGATTTCAGTGTGATGCCATTGCGTGGATCGTTCGCCGGGGTCGCGCCGGTCATAGTCATTGTTTTGAGAAACCAGTTCTCGCTGGCCAATTGGATGTCCATGCGATGGCGGCCGGGTCTCAGGTTACGAACCGCAAATGCGCCTTTGTCATTGATCCCTATGAAATTCATGGGGCGATAGAAAGAATACGGCGGATCGGTCTTCTCGCCAGCGTCGTCTCTTTTCGCTCTGACGACGATTTCTTCCAGATAAGACTCGCGCGGGTTTACGCATTTTTCCGCCGAAGAGACTTTCTCAATCGTTACGGTTCCCTCAATGGCGGCGTTGGGCGCCAGCGTCAGATCAGCGCCTGTGACATCGCGGCCATTGACGGTAACGCGGCGCGGCGTCGCAGACATACTGCTTGGATCATTGAAGCCTCCGCGAGTCGACATAAGCAGGTATTCCCCATTCGGCACGCCATAAAAGGCGTAACCAGTTTGATCGAATTCCGGAGACAGAAACGTCGTCGCAATGATGGCTCCGGTCGTAGGGTTTCGGAGTGAAACGTTCGTACCCGTTTCCTGCCTGCCTGCCCCTCCACTCGGAACGCCAATGATTTTGCCGCTGATCGCGAATCCGCGCTCCCCGCGAAACCGAATGTCGACGCCGGCGACTTCATCTCCCCCGATCACCTTCACCTCCGTTGCGTCATCGCGTGTAGCCGAAGGATGGTATATCGTTATTCGACCATGGTAGGGAGTCGCTTGACGGGAAGAGTTCATATTACCGCCGCCCGCCGAGACTAGATAAGAACCGGGCGCCAGGCCATAAAGTCGATAGACGCCGCGATCATCTGTCATGCGCTGCGGTCGAAAATTGCCGACTGCAGTGTTGTCCGGGCGTCCGGTTTCATCGCGCACGCGTATGGCTCTGACGGCGATCCGGATGATCGGTTGGCCCGTTGCGCTGGTGACTTTGCCCGTAATCACGCCGCCGCGAATCATCGTGACCGTAACGGACTGCCCGACGAAGATATAGTTGGTTTCGCGCCGTTTGTTTGGCGCGAGGACAAGCCCGGGCGCAGTGGCCGAAATGACGTAGGGAACCAAGTCCAATCCTTCGGCCTGAAAATTTCCGTCTTCATCCGAGACGACTGTCAGCCGACCTGCGCGTCGCCCCTCGCCTCCCACGCTCGAGATATTGATCGTCGCGTGCCGTACCGGCTGTCCATCGTCGGTCACGACGCGTCCCGTAATGGCGCCCGTAGCGCGCTGGGCAAAAGCGCTGGCAGTACACAACACAACCATTAAGATGGAAACCAAAAGACGGAGAGACTGAGAGCGATAACAGAACCAACCACGGGGATCACGGGGATCACGGGGAAAGGGAATAAAGATCAGCTCCCCGTGTCCTCCGTGCTCCCCGTGGTTGATCTGTGTGTCCCAATTTCGCCTGCTCTGATTAAGCTCGTTCACTCTCATTTGTCTTCCTCCTTCCTGGTCAGGTCCAAGACCAGCGTTATCTCATGCCTGGCGTTTCCGGCGATTGTGACCGTCTGCTCCGTACTCGGAACTTTGATCGGCCCGCCTGTGGCTGTATCGTATGCTCGCAGACCAACTTTATAAGCGCCCTGCGTCAACCCCTCGATCACGAACTGTTTGCGTTCGTCTACCTTGGCGCCCTTTCCGAATTTAGGATGCTCAGGTGAACTGCCATCGCGGTCGGCATAGACATTCAGGACTGCGGTTTGCGGTAACATCCCCCCCTTGATTTCGACTCGGCCCGCGATCACGGCTGTGCCATAGCCGAAGACCAACCGCACACCGGTGACCTGATCGCCTGCCGCAATATCGAGATCTTTCACTTCGGCGCCGTTGTGTTCCATGCGAATGAACGAGAGTTCCTTCGTAGCCATATAGGTATCGGCTATGATGCTCTTCTTGCCGGGACGCACCGGGCTGATTTTGAATGTTCCATCGGCATTGATGGCTCCGGTCCTATCGAACAATCCATCCCCAATCTTCATCTTGGAATCGCCCGCGACAACTCGCAACTCAACCTTCGACAAAGCTCCGAGTATCGCCGGATCACGCGAGCCTTCGACAACGGCCACACCGCTGATCGAAGCGCCTCGGCTCAGCTTGATCTCAAGCCCTGTCACATCGCCGCCTACGATCTCAAAATCGACCTGATCGGAGTAAAAATCGCTCTTCTCGAGATTGGCCACACCGACTTTGTAACTGTTGGGCGAGAGGCCTTCGAGTCGAAACTCGCCCGCCGAATTGGTGGGCCAATTTACCAGGTTGAAGTTGGCGCTGATCCCTCTGCCGGTCTCCTTCAATATGCCATAGTGGATCATCACGCCGGGGACCGGTCTGCCGGTTTCGGCATCGATCACACGGCCGCTGGCCGTATAACCTTTGGTTGGACGGGCGATTCGGATATCCACATTTTCGTTTTCGCCGCCCGGTTTGATCTCGATCACTTTCGCCTTTGATTCGTCGGCGGCGTCGGGATGAAAGGTGCGCCTGTAAAATGCGCCCATTCGCGTATTGATCTCTTCAGGAGACGATCCTGCCGCAACCAGATAACGTCCCGCTTCGATCCCGAAAATTCGATAGATCCCCTGGTCATCTGTCTCCTCGCGCCCAAACGGTTCGAATGTGTCGGTTTCGATTCTCTTCCCTTGCTGATCGAGACGAAAAATGGTGACCGATTCGGCGATGACGGGTCGTCCATCTTCATCGGTGACTTTGCCGGTCACCACGCCTCCGCGCGTCATCGTGATATCGACATTCTCGAGATTATCGTTCTCCGCTACATTCAACGCCTTGCCGGAATTGCTTCGCCTTCGGCGCTCGTTCGTTTGAATCACATATGCCGGAGCGTGGGCCAAGAGGACATATCCGCCGGCAGCCACGTTTGATAATTTGTAGTGTCCTTCGGAATCGGTCGTCGCCGCCAGTAGCGGTGGAATTCCAAGACCGAAGTCCATCCTCCTCCAATCGTCGTTCCGGAGCAGAATTACTTCGACACCTTGCGCAGCCTGACCCTCGATGGTGATTCGACCCGAGATTGTGGCCGTGGCTTTTGTAGCGGAGGTTGAAGTTTGAGCGATCCCTGTTGAGACAACCAACAGGAGCAAAACCAGCATTGAAAGAAATCGAAGTTGAGCTGAGTTCATAGAACCCTCTTTCAAAGCTCCTCGCAGAGCTGTTTGTTATCATTACTATTGGAGGTTATTCCTGTCGCAACGCGGTCATTGGATCAACTTTCGTCGCGCCGCGCGCAGGCAGATAACACGCCAGGAAGGCGACGCCCAGCATCAGCGCCGCGATCAGCGTAAACGTCGGCGGATCAGTCACGCTCAGCTCGAAGAGCAACCCCTTCAGCACACGCGTCACCGACATAGCGACGGCCAGCCCGATTGCCACGCCTACGAGCGACAACGTCATCCCCTGCCTGACGACCATCAACAGCACATCGCGCGGACGGGCGCCGAGCGCCATCCGAATCCCGATCTCATGCGTGCGGCGGCTGACCGAATAGGCAATGACGCCGTAG
>DATCXQ010000619.1:0-5766 GCA_036565725.1 Blastocatellia bacterium | reverse complement strand
GCGAACCTGCCTCTTTACGATGTCAAGACGATGAGCGAGCACCTGCGACTTCCGCTCTTCCCGTTGCAGGCGGGCGCGTGGGTGGCGGGCGGTTTCGCTCTACTGGCTCTACTGCTCGCGGGGCTGGGCATTTACGGCGTGATGGCTTACGCCGTCAGCCAGCGCACGCGCGAGATCGGACTAAGGATGGCGCTCGGCGCCGAGTCGCGCGACGTGATGAGACTGGTCGTGAAGCAGGGAATGTGGCTTGCGCTCACTGGGCTGGCGCTCGGACTGGCGGGCGCGTTAGTTCTGACTCGGCTGATGTCGAGCGTGCTCTATGGAGTGAGCGCGACCGACGCCGTGACCTTCGCCGGCGTGACGCTGCTGTTGGGATCGGTGGTGCTGCTCGCCTGCTACCTGCCCGCCCGGCGCGCGGCGAAGGTGGATCCGATGATCGCTCTCAGATGTGAATAGGTGTCAGGTGTCATGTATCAGGTGTCAGGTGTCAGGTATCAGTACAAGATCGAACCTAACTGAAACCTGGAACCTGGAACCTGGAACCTGGAACCTGGAACCTGACACCTGACACCTGACACCTGACGCCTATCTTTCTTGTCAGAAGCCGGTCGCGATGCGAAGATGGCCGTGTTCGTTTGTCACATCCCTACAGTACCGCTCGCTTACGCGCGCGGCGCTGTACATCCCGATACGAAAGAGGAAAGCTCGATGCAAATCGAAGGCAAAGCAGCCGTGGTCACCGGAGGCGGGACGGGCGTTGGCCGCGCGACCGCGTTGGAGCTCGCGCGGCGCGGATGCTCGGTCCTGATCAATTACAGCCGTTCGAAGAATGAGGCCGAAGAGACGGCGGCGGAGATCGCCGCGCTAGGAGTCAAAGGGATAGCCGTCGAGGCCGACGTCGCCGATGACGCCGCCTGCCGGACCATGATCGGGACAGCCGTGCGAGAATTCGGGCGGCTGGACATTCTGGTCAACAACGCCGCGACAACCGCGTTCATCCGTCACTCGGATCTGGAGGCCGTACTGACAGAGGACTGGATGCGCATTCTATCGGTCAATCTGATCGGCGCGTTCCAATGCGCGCGCGCGGCCAAAGACGCGCTGTTGGCTTCGGGCGACGGAGAGATCGTCAACGTCTCGAGCATTTCAGGACTGGCCGGCATCGGCAGTTCCATCCCCTACTGCGCGTCGAAAGCGGCGCTCAACAATATGACTGTCACGCTCGCACGCGTCTTCGCGCCGAAGGTGCGCGTCAACGCCGTCGCGCCTGGCTTCATCACCACGCGCTGGTTGAAGGAAGGGCTGGGAGAGGGAGTTTACGAAAAGGCGAAACAGAGGAGCGAGGAGAGCGTCATCCTGCGCAGAGTCTGCGAACCGGAGGACGTCGCGATGGCGATCATCAACGTCATCACCGGCCCAGATCTGATGACGGGCTGCGTAATTCCGCTCGAAGGCGGGCAGTTGATCTCGAACTTCCAATTGCTCTGAGGTTTCCGACGTGGGACAGACTTATGGTCTTTGAATAAATAGCGTCCCCAGTATTGTAGGGGCGGGTTTCCCCCGCCCCATCGCCCGGATCACAGACAGGGGCGGGGAAACCCCGCCCCTACGTTAGATTACATGGGTGCATTTAATCTTCAAAAACCATTAGTCTGTCCTGGATCATGGACAGACTAAAGTCTGTCCCACATCTTCCGCAGGAGAAAACATGAGAACAGGTATATTCATAGTCAAACCGCTCAAAACCGCCGCGACATTCGCGGCGATTGTTCTGCTATCGTTAAGTCTGGCGCCGGCGACGACCACGGGCAATAACGCTCAGGACCTGACCTTCCGCCTGATGAATATCGAGCGCAAGCTGGATCAGTTGCAGATCCGCGTCGATTCGGTCGAGCGGGCGTTTCAAAGCCAGGCGCTGAGCAACACCGGTTCGTCGAACGTCTCGACGCAGGCGCTGCTCGAATTGCAGCGGCAACAGCTTTCACTGGCCGAACAACTCGTGACGATGCAAAGGCAAATGCTCGAATTGAGGAAAGAGATCGACCGGCAGGCTTCGCGCAATAACGATCAGGGGAAGGAAGTGGAGAAGAAGGACGCGCCCCAGCAGGAGACCAAGCCGAAAGTTCAATCGAAAAAACCATAGCCATTAATTAAAGAAGAAAGCGCAGCATTCATAATGAGCGCAAAATGGAAAGAACAGGCTTTAGGAGTTCTGCCTGAATTGGCGGCAGAAATTGAAGAATCGGACTCCCCTTATCAGATGTGGTTTTCGATCCATCGCGCATTCGAGGATGCATACGCCGGATCGAGGAATGAATCGCTCATCAGGCGAATCTATGATTATGCAGATTGGTGTTGTCAACAACCGCCGGGTAAAACAGCCGCAGATGACCTTGGAACCTGTGTTGCCGTGTGCTTTTACGAACATATCCCTGAACTTCCGGCGGCTTTGAATGATATGCCTCGTTGGTTCACTAAAACCGACGTCATAACTATGAAGGAAATACTTTCCTACCATGTCGGGGAAAAAGGCTATCAGGAGATTCTCAAGGTTTACGATAAGAAAAAGCGTTGACCAGGAATGCAGCCTAACCAAACTAAGAATGGCTGCTTGACGAAATGGTTCAACTTCGTTCGACTCGGGCCAAAATACGGTTGACCGCTTCACGGAATGTTTCGGCGCGCGGCAGAAGGCTCAGAACGAGAAAAGCTTCGTGCGGGAAATCGAAGAAGTATCCGGGGTGCGCCAGCACGTCGTCCCTTTCCAGCAGCGTAATCGCCCACTCTTCCTCCGTGAATTGGCGTGGCAGTTCCAGCGTCGCGTACCATCCGCCTTCCACGCTCAGCAAACGAAGCGGCGATTCTTCAGTGGCGCCCCGCAGCCAATTCAGGTTGGCGCGAACGCGATCCAGGATCTGAGCCTGCATTGACCGGCGCAGCCGCAACCATGCCTGCGCCGAATGCTGGGCCGGCGCGGCGACCGAGAGAAACGTGTCCGCGATGAAATCCAGCCGCTCGATGGCCTCTTCGCGCAGACCGGCAGGGCCGTTGGTCACGATCCATCCCAGCTTCATCTGCGGAAGCGCCAGAATCTTCGATAATCCGCTCATCACAAAGGTCAGCGCGTAGTCGTTCGAGACCAGCGAACCGGCGCGGTCGCGGTCGTCCGCGAAGCCGTAATCGCCGAAGACCTCATCGGCGATCAGGGCCAGATCGTGTCGCGCGCAGACGGCGTTCAACTGTTCGACTTCGCTAAGCTTGGTGAAGGAGCCCGTAGGATTATTGGGGCTGACCAGGATGATCGCGCGCGTATTCGGCGCGGCGGCCTTCTCGACCGAGTCGAAATCAATACGCCATCCCGCCGCGTGAACGTAATGCAATTCGTAAGGTCGCAATTCGACGCCTTCGAGCGCGGCGAGGAATTCAAATAGCGGGTAACTGGGCTGTGGAACCAGAATCGATTCTCCATGGTCGGCGAGCAGTTTGAAGAGAAAGGAATAAGCCTCGCTAGTGCTGGCGGTCAGATGAATTCGTTCGGGGGCGACGTCGAATCCGCGCTCGGCGTAATATCCCGCAACCGCTTCGCGCGCGACGGGCAACCCGCGCGGCGTGGGTTCGTAAAGCATCGACGAAGTTTTCGCGAGCGCGGCTAGAATTTCTTCAACCGGATAATCGAAGCCGGCCCGCGTCGGATTCGATTCGGTCAGATCGAGAACGCGCGCGCCGGCTCTCTTCTTCTCTTCGATCAACCGCGCAAAACGTGTCGGCGCAAGATCCCATTTGAATCGTCTGGAAAACATGTGGAATAGAAAAAGGGACCGCAGAGGTGGAAGAAAGAGTGAAGGGGTGAAGGGGGACAAGGACTTTCAACCTTTCCCCCCTTCACCCCTTCACCCCTTCACTCTGTCATTCAGATCACTCGCCGCGCACGTCGACCTCGCCGTCAACGACATCGACGACGAAGCCGGTGAACGCCTTCCACAGATTCGTGATCGGCAGTTTGACTTTTTCGTCGATGGTGCGTTTGAGGAAGCGCGCGCCGTAAGCCGGGCTGAATCCCTGATCGACCAGGCGATTCATGGCGGCCTCGGTGATGGTCAGGCGCTTGCCCTGGCGCGTCATCTGCCGATGGACGGCGGAGAGATAAAGCTGGGCGATCTGTTTCACCTCGTCATGGGTCAGCGGAGAGAAGATCACAATCTCGTCGATGCGGTTGCGGAACTCAGGCGAGAAGCGGGTTTCGGCTGCCAGCAAGACCGCGCGCTTGATCTCGTTGATGTCGGCCGTGGTCTTCTGTCCGAACCCGAGAGGTTTCATGTACTTCTTGAAATTCTCGGAGCCGAGGTTCGAGGTCATGATGATGATCGCGTCCGAAAGGTAGACCTTCTTGCCCCGCCCGTCGGTCAACCAGCCTTCGTCGAAAGCCTGCAGGAAGAGGTTGAGCAGGTAGGGCGACGCTTTTTCGACTTCGTCGAGCAGCAGCACGGTGTAAGGGTTCTCGCGCAGGCGCTCGGTCAGAATGCCGCCGCGCTCCGAACCGACGATGCCGCGCGGCATGCCGATCAGTTTTTCGATGGCGATGGTCCCGTCCTGATATTCGCTCATGTCTATCCGGACCATCTTCTCCTCGTCGCCGAACATAGCTTCGGCCACCGATTTGGCCAGCTCGGTCTTGCCGACGCCGGTCGGCCCCAGGAAGAGCAGCACGCCGTCGGGTTTGTAGAAATTCTCTTTGAGAGGGCCTTTGTTCAGCCGCAGGCGCTGGGCGACCGCCCTGACGGCCTCTTTCTGGCCGATGACGCGGCGAGCCAACAACTCCTCGAGGTCTCTGAAGCGGTCGGAGGTGTCACGGAAGATCAGGTCGCGCGGGATGCGCGACTCCTGCGAGATCACGTCAATGATGTGTTCGGGCCTGACCTGCATTAGGTTCGGCTCGTTGATCTCGACCTTCACTGAAGCTGTGTCGAGCCAGCCGATGACTTTGTCCGGCATGTGGAGGTTGCGGATGTAGCGCGGCGCCATTTCGAGCGCGGTCTCGATCGCCGCGTCGGTTATCTGCACCGAGTAGTTCTTCTCCAGGCGCGAACGGATGCCCTGAAGAATCTGGCGGGTCTCGCTCAGGGTCGGCTCGTCGACCTTGACCAGCCGGAAGCGACGGGCCAGGGCCTCGTCTTCGGCGATGTACTCTTTGTACTCGGTCAGCGTGGTCGCGCCGATGATGCGGATTTCGCCGCGCGCCAGGGCGCCCTTGAACATGTTGGCCGCGTCGGACGACGCGCCGAGGGCCGACCCCGCGCCGATGATCGTGTGCGCCTCGTCGACAAAGAGGATGAGGTCGCTCCTCTCTTTGACCTCCTGGATGATCCCTTGCAGCCGCTCCTCGAACATACCGCGGAGCATCGTGCCGGCGACGATGCCGGACATCTGCAATTGGACGATGTGCGAGTTGCGCAGCCGCGCCGGAACTTTCTGCGGATCGAGTTCGATCATACGGGCGAGGCCTTCGACGACGGCGGTCTTGCCGACCCCCGACTCACCGACGAGCATCGGCGAATTGGCCCGCTCACGGTGGCAGAGAACTTCGATCATCTGTTGGATCTCGCGCTCGCGCCCGATGATTGGGGGCAGTTTGTCCTGCCGCGCGAGTTTGTTGAGCGAGACGCCGAAATGCTTGAGGTAAGGCGGAAGTTCGTACTTCTTGCGGAGCGATTCGGTCTGCTCTTCGCGCGTGCGGACGCGCTGAGAGATCGTCTCGGTGGCGTCGGC
>DATCXQ010000435.1:0-5423 GCA_036565725.1 Blastocatellia bacterium | reverse complement strand
GCCTCAGGCGCCTGCGCCTTCTCTTCTTCCGCCTCTTCCGCGCCTTGCTCAACCACAGCGCCCTCTTCGACCTGTCCCGTCGCCTCGACCTCTTCAGCGGCCTCGCCCACTCCCGCGGACTGCTCTCTGGCGTGGGCGCGGCGCGCCTCTGTTATAGCCTGCGCCATGTCGAGCAGTTCCTGAGCCTCATCGACGCTCAGGTCGAGCCAATCCGAGAGGTCGTCCACGGTCGCGTCGGCCAATTGTTCGACCGTCTCGATACCGTGTTCGGCCAGTGTGGCGCTGTCGCCTGCGGAGATGCCTTCGATCGACGAAATCCTCACTTCGGGCGCGGTGATGATCTGCTCCATCTGCGAAGCGATCTCGCGCTTCATCTCCTCTTCGCTGCGGATGTCAATCTGCCATCCGACCAGCTTCGCCGCCAGGCGCACGTTCTGTCCACGCTTGCCGATGGCCAGGCTCTGCTGTTCGTTCTCGACGGTGACCTGCAACGCTCGCTCGTCGAAATCGACGACAGTGACTTTGCTGACCTTGGCGGGTGACAGGGCGTTCGCCGCGAAGATCGCCGGGTCTTCGGACCATTCGATGATGTCGATCTTTTCGCCGCGCAGTTCGCGGATGATCGACTGCACGCGCGAGCCTTTCATGCCGACGCAGGCGCCCACCGGGTCGACGTCGCGCTCGTTCGAGACGACGGCGATCTTGGCGCGTTCGCCCGGTTCGCGCACGGCGGCTTTGATCACGACGGTGCCGTCGTATATCTCCGGCACCTCCATCTCGAACAACCGTTTGAGCAATTCGGGGCTGGTGCGCGAAACCTCGATCTGCGGGCCTTTCGATTCGCGCCCGACGTCGTGGATGACGCAGCGGATGCGTTCACCCTGGGTGAAAGTTTCGACGCGCGATTGCTGCGATTTGGGCATGACCGCCTCGATGCCGTTGCCGAGATCGACGATGATCTTGCCCCCTTCGAACCGTTTGACGAAGCCGTTGACCAGCTCGCCCAGGCGGCCGATGTACTCTTCGTATACGTTGTTCCGCTCGGCCTCGCGGACTTTCTGCAAGATGATCTGCTTCGCGGTCTGCGCGGCGATGCGTCCCAGGTCTTCCATCGGGCGCGGCAATTCGAGCATGTCGCCGACCTCCGCGCCTTCGCCGACTTCCTCGTTGGCCTCTTCGACGGTCATCTCCTTCGCCGAGTCGGCGATCTCTTCGACGACCGTCTTGACCGCGTACAGCTCGATCGCCCCGGTCTCCTGGTTGTAACGCGCGTGCAGGTCTTCGCCGGATTTGAAGTGCTTGCGCGAGGCGGTCACCACGGCGTCTTCGATCGCGCTGATGATGACCTGGGAGTCGATCTTCTTCTCTTTACTTAGAACTTCGATGTTCTGCGCAATTGAGCTTATGTTCATAACTTCCGGTGGTTAGTGGTTATTGGTTAGTGGTTGGCCGCAAGAGGATAACCAACCACCAGTCGCCAACCGCCAAACACCCCTATGGTTCAATTTCAACGTTCGCCTTCACGATGTTGGCGAGCGACAGGCGAATCCGCTTGCCGTCCGGCTCCTCGATCACGGCGACCGGCGCCTCGTCTTCATGATCGAGACCGATCAGTTTGCCATGAAAGTTCCTCTGCCCATCAATCGGCTCCGAGACTCTGACGCGCGCGGGCAACCCCGCGAAACGTTCGTAATCGGCCTCTTTGTACAATCCACGGTCAAGCCCCGGCGAGGCAACTTCGAGCGTGTATTGATGCGGGATGACGTCTTCGACGTCTAGAATCAGGCCGACACGCTGGCTCACCGCCGCGCAATCATCGAGCGTCACGCCGCCCGGCTTGTCAATGTATATTCGCAGGGTAGGGGCTTTCCCCCCAGTCATTTCGGCATGGACAAGTTCCATGCCTTCGCGTGCTATAACACGCTCTAAGATCTCGCTGACACGCGGATCGAGCTTCAAATTTCTATCTCCAATGCTATAGGGCGTCGGGATAAAAAGACAAAACGATAAAAAAGGTGGGCGAAGGCCCACCTCGAACGTAAACGTGATGATAGCCGGAAGGGTTGACTAAATCAAGATGCTAAATCACTGGAGGCGCAGACCGTCCCCGCCGCTGAACTTTCGATAGGTAATCCTCTCCCGAGGCGAACAGGTGGGGACGGGTTGCGCCCCCATAATTTGTGGGTTCCCACAGTCGTAACCACGGGGTCAATCGCTGTCAATCGGACGCTGAGGCGCTGTATGATGATAGGCGTAAATTAACGCGACTGGTGAAAAGAAACCATGCCAATTTTGATTGCTGAAGACAATGTGGCGCAGCGCGCCTATCTGCGTGAACTGCTGGAACGCGAGTTCGCCGAATACAAACCGATTCTGGAAGCCGCCGACGGCGAGAGCGTGGTCAGAATGGCCCTGGCCGAACGGCCGCAGCTCTGCGTGCTAGACATTCAGATGCCCGGATTGTCAGGTGTCAAGGCGGCGCGCGCGATATGGAAGGGCTTTCCTGAGGCGCGGATAATCTTCTGGACTCAGTTCCCGCACGAAATCTACATCAATGAGATTCGCAAGATCGTGCGCGGCGCGCAGCCGCCTCCCGCCTACGGCTTCATTGATAAAAATAATCCCGAAAGCCGGTTCCTCCGCTTCGTCGCCGCCGTGCTGGAAGACGGCGCGGACATGATTGATCCGAATTTCAAAGACGCGTTCACGCAGCCGCTGCTGACCGACTTTGAAGCCGAAGCTCTCTATTACCTGGCTCTGGGATTGTCGAATTGGGCCATCGCGCGCAAATGCCACCTGAGCCTGCGCGGGGTCGAAAGCCGGCTGACCACGCTGTACGAAAAGTTGCTCATCACCGACGCCGAAGGCACCCCCGATGAGGCCTACGATAAACTGGCCTTCAACATCCGCACGCGGGCCTATTTCGAGGCGCTGCGCCGCGGCTTGATCAACCAGGATGAACTGGAGAAGGCGGGCGCCGATTTGGAAAAGTGGCTGGAGCGGGATCGGAAGAAATTCGCGACAGAACAGGCGCCCGAACCTAAGCGCGCGAATTGAGAACAATCCCGAACAAGTTTTGTTTTAATGCGCGTGAAAATAGAATATCTACGAAAGAGTTTTTTTCACAGGGGTGATCTAACGTTATGTCTACATTGAACGAGCAGGTTCTTCCTTTGGGAGACCCGGCCGAGTTGGTCATATCACAAGACATCCTCAAGCAGATTGGCGTCGGCGCTGGCGATAAAGTTGAGGTTGCCGTCTCCGACGGCGCGCTGATTGTACGTCCATTGGAAGAGGCGGAGAGGGCGCGTAAAATCGCCGCCGCCACCAGAGACATCTTTGACCGACGGCGCGAAGCCTACCTGAAACTGGCCGTAGGCCCTGAATAAGTTTCTCAATAATGCACAATTGGCTCATTTCAAACCGGGCGAACCGAGAACAAGAAAGCGCGAGGAAGCGGAATTGCTTTTTCCCACGATCAAAGAGGTTCTCGATTTGCACAAGCTCAAATCACGCGAGACGAGATCGAACGAATCTTTGCGCAGCGAGTAAAAGTGGCTGATTGAGGGCGCCGTGTTCAATTCAAGTCTAACTAAAAGCCTCTCTTTCCTGACTCTGCTCGCCGTATTTGTCGCGGTCGCGGCTTCGCAATCGGATCAGCCGGCCAAGCCGGAGCCTGATCTTCCGGCCGTAACAGTCACGCCGACTCCGGCCGTGGCCGACAACGCCACGATCAACCTGCACCGATGGGGCGCCGTGACGCTCTTTCACGGTCTGCCTTCCGACCGCGTCAACGCCATCGCCGAAGACGCCAGCGGCGTGATGTGGTTCGGCACGGACAACGGATTGGTCCGATACGACGGGCGCAACGTCGAGGCGGCGCCGAACGAGTCCGCGCTGCCTTCGCGCAGAATTCTGGCGTTGAAGCTCGACCATCGCGGCCATCTTTGGATCGGCACGGACGCGGGCGCGGCGCGGCTGCGCGGGAATCGGATCGAGGTACTGCCCGAGACGCGCGGCCGCGCCGCGGCCGGCATAGCGTCGTCACAGCAGGGGGGGCGAGGCGAGGTGACGGTCGTCACCGGCGCCGGCGAGATCATTCGCTACCGAGAGCAGGCCGAAGGGGAAGGACGCGGCGCCAGTTCTTCCATCAACCTTTCAAGCTCGAACAACCATTCAACCTCGAACATGGCCGTGGTGAAGCTCGACCCGAGCGCTAACCCGCTGCTCAAATCCCCAAAGCAAGCGGACGCGACTCTGCCGTTGACCGCTATTACGTCCGGCCCTTCTGGGGATTGGCTGATCGGGTCGAGCGGGCGCGGGTTGCTCATCAATCGCGCAAACGAGTTGCGCGAAGCCTCTACCAGACCTCCGAGGCCCTATTTCATCTCTTCGATATACGACGACGGCGAACGCGTCTGGCTCGCTGAGCAGGCGAGCGCGCGGGCGGGCGGTTTATGGTTTTGGAAAGACGGGGCGCTCGCGCGGACGTCGTTCGAGGCCGGGGCGCTCACGGCCGTTTATGGCGGCGACGGAGAGTTATGGGTCGGCTCGACCACGCAGGGCGCTTTCCTTCTAGGGTTCGAGAAAGGCGACGTGAAGCGGATCGAACATCTGACGTTCGATAACACCGGCGGAGGATTGCGGTCGGACCGCATCAACGCCATCTTCCGTGACCGCGAAGGCGTCGTCTGGTTCGGCTCCGACCGCGGGGTCTGCCGCTACGACCGCAGCAGTTTTCGCGCGTCTACAGTCAGTAACAACCCGCAGAGCAACTTCACGCGGGTGATGCTCAACACTTCGGGCGGCGAGACGTGGCTCGGGACCAATCGCGGCTTGTTCAAACTCGCGACCGGTGGCGAATCCAACTCCAAAGAGGGCAATCCTAAAGAGGGCCCGGGAGGGGGCGGATCGGATTCATGGGCCGAAGTCGCGGAGTTGGATGGTCGCCCAATCTACGCTCTAGCCGAAAGCGACGGCGCGGTCTGGGCAGGCGCGGGCGGCGGGTTGTTCGTCAAACCGAAGGGCGCTTCGGGCTTCTCTCGCGTCCCGTCCGCGGCCGACGCGAAGGCCGCAGGCGCCGATGAGGCCGGCGCCGCGGAAGAAGCGCAGCAACCGGCGCAGGAGCAGACCGCGCCCCCGCCCGCTCCCTCTCCGGGGAAGGAGACCCCCAAGGAGGTCGTTTCCGCGATCGCCGGTTTTCGCGGACAAATTTACGCGGCCTTCTACGAAAGCGGCATAGAGCGAATCCAAAGCGGCGCGGGCGGATTTACGCGCGCGCCCGCATTCACTGACGCGGCGGCGCGGCGCGCGAAATGCTTCGCGGTCGAGCGACACAACGGCGCCGACGTGGCTCTGTGGTACGGGACGGCCGACGGCGAATTGCGGCGCTTCGACGGCTCGCGGACTGCCTCATTCACTCT
>DATCXQ010000431.1:0-6749 GCA_036565725.1 Blastocatellia bacterium | reverse complement strand
GTTGATTATATTCTCGATTAGTTTACGACCAGATTGCCCGAATTGTTGCTAACCGCCCTAATCCTGTATTTGAACATTTTGTGCGTTATTCAAGGGCTGGGGTAAGTGCTTATACTCGACAGTAGGCATAATACTCAAACTGATCGCGGCTTTCAATGACCTTAATAAAAAAGGCGCGCTATTCGGCGCGCGGCGCAAGGCGCGCGCCTTAATTCTTCGGCTCTGGAGGCCGCGCGAATTTCTTCATATTGATGGGCCGATTTATTTCAAATCCACTCATCGTCATTTCCTCCACAACCTCTCCATTAAGGGTGATCGTAACCCGGAACGGGAGCAGCGCTCCATTAACAGGGCGCCGATCAGAAAACTGCATTAACATCTCACAGGGCTGTGGCGGTTTCATCCTGGCTTTCCGCTCGGCCCGCGCCCGCGCAATAGTTTCCTGCATAATTCTCCGGCTTAGGAAACCTATGGCATCTATAATGATAACCGGTTGAATCTCCTCGACAAACGAGATCGCTATCGCCTTAAGCGCATAGGTTTTCATGTCAAGCAGCAGAGTGAATCGAAAGCCGCTATCCCCTGACGCCGAGATCGCGTGAGCGTTCTCGGCGCCGACTCGATAAAGACCTTGATAGCTCATCTTTAGCGGGTATCCGGGCAACGGGAGCATCAGCCATGCGATGGAATAAAAGGACAACCCCTGTTTGGCGCTAGTCGCGTGTATGAACTCTGTCCTCTCGACGTCGCCAACATCGATCACGCGCCTGTCGCTGTTTGAGGAGATCGGTGGCAACGGCGGATCACGCCAGGCCTCGGCGCCGTTTACCACTTGCGCGAATGAATAGTCGAAACCTCGCAACCTCGAGGCCGTAATGCGTCTCCTAAATTTGTCCGGAAGCGCAAACTCGAATTCCATCTTTCCCGGCAACGCTTGTTGTTTCTCTTCGACTTTTTTGGAAGATTGAACGCTGACGTATTTGAGGAAGCGATTATATTTACCCGTCGCGGTGATGGTTTGAATCTTGCTCAACACTTCCTCGCCGCCGATGGCCGCGCGGGCCAGTTTGATCAATTCCTCCGCCCTTGCCGTTTCATTCTGCGACGCGGAGTTTTGAGGATTGGACTGCGATTCGCCTCTTTCTGAATAAACAGCGCGCTGAAGATAGAGAAAAGCGAAGCAAAAAAGGCAAAAAGGGACAAAAAGAGCAAAGATTCTTTTTTTGCGCTCTTTGTTCCTTTTTGCCTTTTTTGCTTCGACCTTCGTTCTCAGCATCAAACGCTCCATCTGGCCACGCAAAGATTCAACTTCATAACAATCGATAAAAACAAGACCGTGACCGCTCGGATTATTTCATTTGGTCGGAACCGCGTCGCGAATGAACGTCGCCACGTCCTGCTTCAGTTTAGCCAGCGACTTCAGGTCAATGTACATCATATGCCCCGCCTCGTAATAGGCCGTTTTGATATTCGACTTCAGGCCCGGATCGAGGCTCATGTGATCAATCGTGTATTCGGCGGCGAAATAGGGCGTCGCCATGTCGTAATAGCCGTATGCGATGAAGAGCTTCATGAAAGGATTTTTCGAGAACGCGCTTTTGAGCGCGACGCTCGTGTCGGCGTAAGTGTTGTCCGCGCTCCAATTCCACGGCGCGGTAAAACCTCCGCCGAGGATGTGATAGACCGAGTCGTTCTTGAAATCCAGTTCGCGCCGCACGTAATCGTTGAGGGCGGCAGTGTAGGGCGGGCGGATCGCCGTCATGCTAGGATCGAATTCCGGCCCGTCGCCGGCCGCGCGCGAATCTATGCCGGTGAAGCGACTGTCGAGCCGGCCCGTCGTTCGCTTCTGCTCGCGCAGCAGTTCCTTATTGAATTTGCTCAACTCCACCCTCAGGTCGCAATTGTCGATAAAGGTCTCGCCGAGGCCGGTGTATCGCGCCATCTGCTTGATCACTTTTTGCCGCTCCTGGCCGGCGAGCCGGTCGCCACGGCTCAGCGCGATCTGATATTCGTTAATCGCCCACTTCTCCGCTTCATCGAGAACCTTGCGAAGCGGTTGGCGCTGCAGATCTGCGGGCAATTTCTTGTGATACCAGGCAGTCGCCGTGTAAGAGGGCAGGATCAGGATCAGCGGCAGGTCGTTTCCCGGAGCGAAGCGCGCTGTCTGGAAATTCATGATCGTCGAGATCAAGAGAACGCCGTTGAAGGCGACGCCGCGATCGACCAGCAACCCCGACAGCCCCGAAGCGCGCGTGGTTCCGTAACTCTCGCCGACCAGAAAGAGCGGCGACGCCCAACGCTCGCTCCGTGTCAGATACATCCTGATGAATTCGCCGACCGAGTCGAGGTCGCCGTTCAGACCCAGAAATTTGCTCGCCAGCTCCGGCCGCTCCGCGCGGCTGTAACCTGTGCCGACCGGGTCGATGAACACCATGTCGGTCAGGTCAAGCCACGTATGTTCGTTCGTGATGAGCTGATAAGGCGGCGCGGGCATCATTCCGTCGTCCTGCATTTTCACCCGCTTCGGCCCCAACGCTCCCAGGTGCAGCCAGACCGAAGACGACCCCGGCCCGCCGTTGAACGAGAACATCAAAGGCCGCTTCGACGGGTCACTCACGCCGTCCAGCGTGTAAGCCATGAAGAACATCCGCGCCTCAGTCTCGCCGCTCACCTGATTTTTGATCGGCATCATTCCGGTCGTGACCGTGTATTTGATCGTCCTCTCGTCGAGCCTGATTTCGTGTTTGGTTACAACCGGCGGCTCGTCCGGGACGGGCGCGGGCGTAGGTTGAGCGGCAGGCTGCGCCGCAGGCGGGACGTTCGGGGGCCTTTGCTGCAACGATTGTTGCGCGAATGAGATGCCTGTGAATGAAAACAGCAAGGCGATTGACAGCAATGTTGATTTGAACACTTTGGTCTCCTCGAATATGAATTGCGGCTTACGGCGGGCGGCGCGTATAATCACTAGGTTTCGCAAGACGGATTTCAAATAATCCCATCTGAAGTCCGTTCAAGGCCCCGGGCGCCCACGTCCCTTATTCTAATTCTATGGCATAATAATCCGGGAGCAAGCTGGATGAAAAAATACGTTTTATCGCTCAAAGCCGAACGCCGCGGTCGCCGCAGGCAATGGCGCCAAACTTTCGCCGCAATCCTCCGGGCGGCGATGATCGAACCGCATCAGATCGAAATCACTCATCAAACTATCGCTGTAGAAAAACTCCCCGCCGAATTTCGGGGTTTGCGAATAGTCCAACTTTCCGACGTCCATCACAGCCCGTTTCTGGACGAAGAGAGAATCAACGAAGCCGTGCGCATGGCGAACGACCTGCGCCCAGACATGGTGGCGCTGACCGGAGATTACATCTCTCACTCGCGCGATTATATCGCCCCTTGCGCCCGCGCGCTGGGTCGACTCCGCGCCGCGCACGGCGTCTTCGCGGTCCTCGGCAATCACGATCATTGGACCGATGGCGCGATGATGCGTGACGCGCTCGCAGATCAAGGCATCCGCGTGCTCTGCAATGAATCGACGCGGATCGAAAGAGGCTCTTCCCACATCCGGCTCGCCGGCATCGACGACATGATGGTCAAACGCGACGACCTACGGCAGGCGCTGGAGGAGACGAGTTGGGACGAGACGCGAATATTACTCTCGCACAACCCGGCGATCATCCGCGAAGCCGCGCGCGCGGGCGTCGACCTGGTGCTTTCGGGCCATACTCACGGCGGCCAGATCAACTGGCGGCTACTCACCGGACGCAAAGACCGGAAGATCGCCCGCTGGCTGCGACGCCCCAGCCGCCGCCTGATGCGGGGCCACGCGCAACTCGGCTCGACTCAGCTTTACGTCAACCGGGGACTCGGAACAGTCATCGTGCCGCTGCGCTACGGCTGCCCGCCGGAAATTACGCTTCTTGAGATAGTCAGGCTCTGACGCCACGCGTGGGAGTGCGGCGGATTGACGCCGCTTTCCCAATCCCCGATTTATCGACAAATCTGGAATGGGAAAGCGGCGTCAATCCGCCGCACTCCAAAGGCTGCCGCCGATTTCGATGTCTAGACTTAACACCATTGGCTTTAAAAAGCAGGGCTAAGCTCACGAGTCCGCTGCGGCGACCGGGAAAACGGTTGTCGTGTTTATTTTTCAAGACCATAAATACCGCGGAGCCGCCAAACAACTCTTAGCCGACGCCCCCGCGGCGAATCCGGGAACAAACCGAATTTTCCAGCGTCTTACAGCCAAGCCATTTTGAACATCTTCGCAAGCGCCCGAATCGAGATGCGTTCAATCAACGCAGGCTTTTCGGCTAAGCCCGTCCGCAGAATCTTTTTCAATTGGGAGATCAGTTATGAGACTTCATCGTCGATGCAGCAAAACTCTTCTAGTCGCAATTGCGATTCCGCTCCTGTTCCTTTCCGTCAGCTTCGCCCAATCCCGCGCGGCGCGCACGGCCATCAAGGCCGGAGCGGCCAACCCCAGGACCGGCGATCACCCGGGAGCAAAACAGGCTCGTGAGGCGCAGTCTTCGGCGGGACAATCGCTGCCGCTGCGCCGCGTGACCATTTACAGCAACGGCGTCGCCTATTTCGAGCGGCGCGGGACGGTGACAGGTCGCGCCGAGATCAACCTGTCATTCAAACAATCGCAAGTCGACGACGTGCTCAAATCGCTGGTCGTGCTCGATCTGGGCCGGGGCCGCGTGGGGGCCGTCAGCTACAACTCTTCCGCGCCGCCTTCGGCGCGGCTAAACGAGATTCCTTTTTCGATAGACGCTTCGACCAACGGCGACGCGGCCGGAGGGTTGGCCGGAGTCCTGGAGCAATTGCAGGGCGCGCGCGTGGCGGTAGGCGTCGCGGCCAATCGCAGCGTGATCGGGGCCGTTCTCACCCTCGGGGAACGCCAGCTTCCGACCGAAAAAGACAAGCCGCCGGTCAAAACTCACACGCTCGTGATCACGACCGACTCCGGCGAATTGCAGAGCTTCAACCTGAACGACGTGCGCTCAATCAAATTGCTGGACGAAGGCGCGCGGCAGGACATCACGCAGTTCGCCAACGCTTCGGCCTCCGCGCGGCGACGCGACGCGAAGACCATCACCGTAACCTCCGAAGGCGATGGACAGCGTGAAATGGTCATCAGCTACACTATCGCCGCGCCGATCTGGAAGACGACCTACCGAGTCGTGCTCGACCCGGAGGGCAAGCCTTTCTTTCAAGGCTGGGCTGTCGTTGACAACATCAGCGAGGAGGATTGGCAGGAAGTTTCGCTATCGCTGGTTTCGGGGACTCCGGTTTCCTTTATTCAACCAATTCAGAACCCGCTTTATCGCTACCGCCCTGTCGTGCCGATCCCGCAGGATTTGAGCCTCAGCCCGCAGGTTTACGAGGCTGGAGAAATTGCGGGGGAAACTGGAAGCGGCTATGGGCCAGGCGCCAGCGGCGGCGCCGGGGGTGGAATGATGAGTATGGGCGGCGCTGCAGCCATGCCCAGATCCAGACCAGAACAAGCGGGGCAAATATCAAGGCAACAAATCCAAAACCTGCCGCTAAACAATAGAAGCTTTAATGAATCAGCAAAGCTTGAACCCGGCGCGCCGCCGGCAACCAGCCTTAGCAGCGCCATTACCAGCGGCGAATCTGGCGTCGAAGCCGCGGCCATCGGCGGCGAAGTGGGCGAGCTTTTCGAATACCGCGTCGAGCAGCCGGTCACTGTGCGGCGCGACCGCTCCGCGCTGATACCGATCCTGCAAACCAAGATGGAAGGCGAGCGCGTGTCGGTCTTCAACGAAGCCACGCGAAGGGACCGCCCGATGCATGGCGTCCGATTGAAGAACACTTCGTCGCTGACGCTCGAAGGCGGCTCGTTGACGGTGATTGACGGCGACGCCTACGCAGGCGAGGCGCTGATCGAACGGTTGAAATCGAACGAGCAGCGGTTCATCTCGTTCGGACTCGATCTGAGCGCGCTGGTGAGGACGAAGCTAAAGAGTGAGCGCAGGCCGGTCTTTCTGGTGCGCGCGCAAAAGGGCGTCTTCGAGGCCCATTACCACCAGACGCAGAAGAAGACTTATACGATCGTCAATCAGACAGACAAGAAGCGGGTCGTTTACGTCGAACATCCGTACCGCGAAGGCTGGAAGCTTTCCAACGACACGCAGAAGCCAGCTTCGCAAACGATCAATTTCTACCGTTTCCGCGTCGAACTCGATCCGCGCAAGACCGTTGAGTTGCCGGTGACCGAGACGCAGGCGTTTATGGACAGCTATCAACTTGCCAACCTGACCTCGCGCGACGTCGAGTTGTTCATCACGAGCAATTACATTGACGCCGCGATGCGCGCCGAGCTTGAAAAGTTGATCGAGATGAAAGTGAGGATCGGGAAAGAGAGTTTGAGGATCGAGGCCCTGAACAAAGAGGCGGGGGAGATCGGCGACGACCAGAAGCGGTTGCGCGAAAACATCGCCACGTTGAAGAACACGAACGAGGCGAAACAACTCGTCGCCCGCTACATCGCGAAGGCCGGCGAACAGGAGACGCGGCTCGAACAGATCGCGAAGGAGAAGCGCGCGGCCCAGGACGCGCTGGCGAAATTGACGGCTGAATTCGACGCGTCGGTTCGGGCGCTCGCGATTAACCGGGAGATGGGATGAAGGACAGCAGCTAACAGTTTTAGCCACCGCAGGCCACAGAGAACACAGAGGAGAAGAGGCGTTTCCTCTGTGTTCTCTGTGGCCTGCGGTGGCTAA
>DATCXQ010000395.1:0-18959 GCA_036565725.1 Blastocatellia bacterium | reverse complement strand
CCCGCTGCCGGTGGACGACCCGAAGACCCGCAGGCCGGACATCACGCGGGCGAAAGAGGTGTTGGGGTGGGAGCCGCGCGTGCCGGTCGAAGAGGGACTGAAGAAAACGATCGAATGGTATCGTTCGAAAGATTCATGACTATAGAAATGAATGTTCCTCTTTTAGATTTGCGCGCGCAATTTCAGACGATTCGCGGCGAGGTAATGGCCGCGGTCGAGAGAGTGTTTGAAAGCCAGCATTTCATCCTCGGCCCGGAGGTCGAAGCCTTCGAGAGGGACGCCGCCGAATATTGCCGGATCAAACATGCGATCGGATGCGGCTCCGGGTCCGACGCGCTATTGCTTGCGTTGACGGCCCTGGGCGTGGGGCCGGGCGACGAGGTCGTGACGGCCTCGTTCAGCTTCTTCGCCACCGCCGGCTCGATAGCGCGGCTGGGCGCGCGTCCGGTTTTTGTCGACATTTCGCCGGACGATTTCAACGTCGATCCAAATCTGATCGAACGCGCGATCACTCCGCGCGCAAAAGCCATCCTGCCCGTTCACCTCTTCGGCCAGTGCGCCGAGATGGACGCGATACGGGAGGTCGCCGATCGCCACAATCTGCCAGTAGTCGAAGACGCCGCGCAGGCCATCGGCGCGGGATACTGCGAACGCCGCGCAGGCGCGATGGGCGCGGTCGGCTGCTTCAGCTTCTTCCCGTCGAAGAACCTGGGCGGCGCGGGCGAAGGCGGATTGATGACCACCGACGACGATGACCTCGCCGAGAAGCTGCGCCTGCTGCGCGTTCACGGAATGCGGCCGAAGTACTATCACAAGGTCGTCGGAGTCAACAGTCGTTTGGACGCTTTGCAGGCCGCCGTCCTCGGGGTCAAACTCAAATACCTCGAACGGTGGAGCGATGCGCGGCGTCGCAACGCCGAACACTACGACAAGCTCTTCGCCGAAGCCGGCGTCGAAGAAGTCACGACGCCAGCGGTCCGCCCGAATCGCCGCCATATCTTCAATCAATACACGATCCGATGCTCGCGGCGCGACGAACTGATGGATTTCTTGAAGCGGCGTGGCGTGGGGTCGGAGATTTATTACCCGGCGCCACTGCACCTTCAAGAATGTTTCGCCCATCTGGGCTATAAACCGGGGGATTTGCCCGCGACCGAGCGAGCTTCGCGCGAATGCCTGTCGCTGCCGATCTACCCCGAACTGACCGAAGAGATGCGTCAGTATGTCGTCGAGAAGATCGCCGAATTTTATCGAAGGGCGTAAAGGGGTATACTATGCCGGTTTTCAATGTGTGAAGACTGTTAGCCAGAGAGGTCACCGCAGGGCACAGAGAAATAATTATGTTCTCTGTGTTCTCTGTGTTCTCTGTGGCTATTCGTCCATATTAAAACCGCAGTAATCCAGCTCCTCGATTATCACTCACAAAGGAGATCCCGATGACAGAATTGATTCATCGTCCACGGAGATTGCGCCGCACGGCGGCTCTGCGCGAGATGCTTCGCGAAACCCGCCTCGATCCCTCGAACCTGATCTATCCGCTTTTCGCCTGCCCCGGCGAGGGAGTGCGCCGCGAAGTCAAATCGATGCCTGGAGTGTTCAACCTCTCGGTCGACGAGCTCGTCAAAGAGTGCGAAGATGCCCGGCGCGCGGGCGTTTCGTCGATCATCGTTTTCGGACTGCCTGAACGCAAAGACGAGCGGGGAAGCGGCGCGTTCGCCGAAGACGGCATTACGCAGCGCGCCATCCGCGCCGTCAAACGCGAAGTCAAAGACCTCCTCGTCGTCGCCGACACCTGCCTGTGCGAATACACGTCCCACGGCCATTGCGGCGTGATCGAAGGCGGCGACGTGGCTAATGACCCGACGCTAGATATTCTCGCCCAGACCGCGGTCAGTCAGGCGGAGGCGGGCGCCGACGTCATCGCCCCTTCAGGGATGATGGACGGGATGGTCGCGGCGATCCGCGCCGGCCTTGACGCCTCCGGATTCGCGCACATTCCGGTTTTGTCTTACGCCGTGAAGTACGCTTCGGCGTTTTACGGCCCGTTTCGCGAAGCGGCTGATAGCGCGCCGCAATTCGGCGACCGCCGGGGCTATCAGATGGACCCGCCGAATGTGCGCGAGGCCCTGCGCGAGGCTGCGCTCGACGTCGAACAGGGCGCCGACATGTTAATGGTCAAACCCGCCATGCCTTACCTTGACGTCCTACGCGCCGCGCGAGAGCGGTTCGACCTGCCGCTGGCCGCCTATCAGGTTTCGGGAGAGTACGCGCAGATCAAGGCCGCCGGAAGGCTGGGCTGGATTGATGAAGAACGCGTTATGATGGAGTCTCTCATCGGAATCAAGCGCGCCGGCGCCGATCTGATCCTGACTTATTTCGCCAAAGATGTGATTAAACGGCTATAGGGGAGTGGGGAGTGAGAACTGAGAAGCCGGCATTGAACATTCGAGCTTCCGATTCCCTATTCTTCCCACTCCCCATTCCCTACTTCCCTCTACCCCTTGACATCATCTCACCTTGGACTTAGTCTAATTACCAGTGGCTAGATTACTCAGACAAATTGTCGAAACGATGGCGCAATCGCGCGGGCTGAAGATGACCCCGCAGCGGCGCGCAATAATTGATTATATGCAATCGGTGGATCATCACCCGACGGCCGATGAGGTTTTGCAGACGGTCAACCACAAATTCCCTATGACTTCGCGCGCGACTGTTTACAACACCCTCAACTGGCTGAAGCAGGAAGGGATGATTAAAGAGGTCTTCGAAGCTGGCTGCGTCAGATTCGACCCGAACACGGAGCATCATCACCATTTCGTCTGCCGCAAATGCGGCAAGGTCGAGGACGTCGAATGTGATTTGATCGGGATGGTGAATATTTGCTCTCTGCCCGCGAGCCAGACAGTGGAGTTTTTCGAGGTCACTCTTCGCGGCCTCTGCGCCAGTTGCCAGAAGAATAAATAGGCTCAGAAATCGAGGGCGATCATTCGCCCTCGATTTTGCAGTTGTTGTTTAGATTAGTTCTAAATTTAAAACCGTTATAGGAGACATTGAATGCTGACAGTTGGAGAGAAATTTCCGAATTTCAAATTGAACGCGGTAGTTAGTTTGGAGAAGGGAAAGGAGTTTCAGGAGATAACCGAGAGCACGCACTGGGGCAAGTGGCAGGTGATCTTTTTCTGGCCGATGGATTTCACGTTCATATGCCCGACGGAGATCGCCGAGTTCGGCAAGCACAACAAAGACTTCGCCGACCGCGACGCGCAGGTCTTGGGCGCGAGCACGGACACGCAATTCGTTCATCTGGCGTGGCGCAACAACAATCCTGATCTGAAGGGGTTGCCGTTCCCGATGTTGGCCGACACGAAGCGGGAGCTTTCATCGGCGTTGGGCATCCTGCACAAGGAAGAGGGCGTGGCCCTGCGCGCGACATACATCGTCGATCCCGAAGGTGTCATCCGATGGGTGACGGCCAACGACCTGTCGGTCGGGCGAAACGTTGATGAAACCCTCAGAGTGCTCGACGCGCTGCAGACCGATGAGCTTTGCCCGTGCAATTGGAAGAAGGGCGAAAAGACCCTGGGCAAGGCCGCCTGAGAAGAAGCGTGAATTGGACTTATAGGTACTTATAGGACTTATGGGATTTTTCAGGTCCTATAAGTCCCTGTAAGCGCTATTCACAGGAGGGAAGAAAATGAGCGAGATTGAAAAATTGCGCGAACGAATGCCGGACGCGGCGCGCGACATCAAGCTGAATTTGCAGACCGTCTTTCAGTCAACGACGTTGACGCCCGCACAGACATGGGGCGCGGCGCTGGCCTCGGCCATTGCGACGCGCAACGGCGAATTGGCGCAGGCCGTCTTCGTCGAGGCGCAGGGCAAAGTTGACGCTAACGTCATCGAAGACGCCAGAGCGGCGGCGGCGTTGATGGCGATGAACAACGTTTATTACCGGTTCCGGCATCTGGTAGGTAAGCAGAGTTACGCGGCGAAACCGGCGCGGCTGCGGATGAATTGGATCGGCAAGCCTATGAGCAATAAGACCGATTTCGAGTTGTTCTGTCTTGCGGTCAGCGCGATCAACGGTTGTGAGGCGTGCGTCCGCTCGCACGAGCAAGTGGTTACGGAGGGAGGCGTCAGCGAAGACCAGGTTCACGACGCGGTCAGGATCGCCGCAACGATCCAGGCCGCGGCCGTCTCGTTGGAGATGAACGTACTTGGCGCGATAATATCCGATGTAACTGCCTGAAAGGCGCCCGATAAATCGGCGCAAGGGCGCGCCTGCGGCCCCGTCCCGCCAACGCGTCTTTCGCCGTCTTTGCGGTCGATTTTTTGAGAAGGAGGAAGGATTATGAAGTTTCCTGAGAACGTTCGTAAGGCGCTCGATGCGCTGCCGCAAAGCAAACGTGATAGGGTTCAGGCGATAGTCCGCCGGCATGTAAACGCCTGCCGGCGCATGGGCGTGGAACTTGAATTCATGGATCGCGTTTGGCTGGAAGCGATTGAAGCGGTCGAGAACGAAGAGAGGTTTGACGAGCCATTTGAAAGCGAACAGTGGCCCGAATACGCTCCCGTGCGGAGCTACGAGGTCTACCGCGCTCCGCGAGTTGACCTGTAATATCAAGCCGGGAGATAAATCAGTTTAGCCGTGTTGTGACGCGCGTTTCCGTCACGGCGCGGCTTTTTTGTTTGTGGTCCCGGCTTCAGCCGGAAGGCCTCGCCATGAACGCTCCCGGCTGATGATCTTTGAAAATTAGACGCAACAATGTAGGGGCGCGTATTCCGCGCCCAATCGCCTGGATTGCAGACCTTGTCGTTACCCAAACTTTTGCGCGAAACGGCTCTTCACATTTTCAGCCTGCGGAGCAGGCGACAGAGTAAAGCCTGGGGTGGAGCGCGACAGCGCGCAACCCCAGGCTTTATTCTATCGCCCGCATTCGCGGGCTAGGATTTGACACACGCATTTCGCGCTAAAGTTTGGGTAACGACAAGGATTACAGACCCGGGGCGGGGAAAACCCGCCCCTATGTTAGGTCCCGCGGTCGCGTTTAATTTTCAAAGACCATAAGCCGGGACCACAAACTGTTCTAGCGCATATCGCCGAAAATGTGCTGAGCCAAGGCGACGACGACGATCGCGGCGGTCTCGGTTCTGAGGATCCTTGTTCCGAGGCTCACGGGCCTAAAGCCGCAAGACGCGGCCTTCCGCAATTCATGTTCGCTCCAACCGCCTTCGGACGCCACGCACAGGTTGAGTTGATTGACGCCTAGCAATTTTGCCGAGACCTCGGCGAGGCTTTCTCCGCCGTGTTCGAAGAACATCAGACGCTCGCCGCTGGTAGTCGATCCGCAGAAATCGTCGAAAGGCGCCGGCTCGCAGATCTCGACCAGTCTTCGCCGCCCGCACTGTTTCAAAGCTTCGAGCGAGATCCGCCGCCAACGCTGCAATCGCTGCCCCGCGCGCTCTTCGGCGCGCCTGATGTCTCTCTTGACGTCGGCGTGGTCGGTGACGAGTGGGACAATCCTCGTCACTCCGAGCTCGGTCGCTTTCTGAATCACCCAATCGAACTTGTCGCCTTTAATCAGGGCCTGCGCCAGCGTCAGTTGGAGCGGCGATTCTACGGCGTCGTCGAGCCGCCGCAGCAGGTTCAACTCGACCTCATGTTTGGCGACGCGCGCGACCTCGCATTCGTATTCGCCGCCTTCGCCGTCGAAGACGAATACTCGCGCGCCGGAGCCGAGCCTCAGGACCCGCGTCAAGTGATGCGCCTCGTCGGCGTCGAGCCTGACGGACACCCCGGCGAAGCTCAACGGCGGCGCGTAAAAGCGATGGCGTTGCATTCTCGATTACGACCTCCCGCGTTCCATCAGTATCCTCGCCGACGGTTTCGTCTTCTCCACCCACATCCGCGACAGCGGAATCTGGAAACGGAAGACCAACTCCCCGCGCTCGGAGCGTTCTTCCAGGATGGATCGCGCGACCAGATTGCGCGTGGCGTCGAGCGCGGCGTCGCGGCCCAGATGTATTTCGACCAGCGCGAACCCGGCCCATTCGCCGGCTTCGGCCAATAGCGCGAGCGTCACCCGCTCATCCGCGCTCGACCAGTTCCAGACGTAATCGTCGAAATAGTATCCGCTCGTCTCCAGCGTCTTCTCCAGCACCGCTTCCACGTCTTCGACCTTAGCGCGATTGCTGCGCCGGAACGGATCATTCAACCGGTTCACCAGATTATGGCAGACATTTTGCATCAGGTAGGGATGCGAATTAGTCAGGGCGATGATGCGGTCGATAGCTTCTTCGTCGTAACTGAGCGGGAATCGGTCGACCGGATCAATGATTAACTGCCGCGCGTCCAGTTCGCCAAGAAAGTCGATGCGCACGGTCTGGACGCTCTGAAAGAACGGGTTCCAGTACTCTTGCGTCATCTGCTTCAGCGTGTGCAATCCGGCGAAGAGGAGCGTGAACCCGCGCCCCGTCTGCGTTACGCCTCGCAGGTAGGCGAATATCTCTTTCTCGATCTTGCCCGCTTTGACACGTTCTTCCAACTCCTCAAACTCATCGAAGCTGAGCAGTACGCGCTGACCCGGAGCCAGGCGGCGCTCAATCTCATCGAGCAATTGATTGAGACTAAGGAATGGCTCGCGGTCGAACTCTTCCCTCGAAGGCGGCTCGGGTAGATCAGTCAGCTTGTCGCGCAACTGTTTGACGATCTCTTTGCCAATCGCGCGCAGAAAGCCGCCGGTCGTGTTCGCCATCAATTGTTGCAGGTTCAGATAGACAGGCAGCAGCGAATGCGGCAAACGCTCGCGCAGGTGCAGCAGGATGGACGTTTTGCCGATGCGGCGCTGCCCGTAAATCACCAGTCCGACGCCGGTCTGTAACTTTTCTTCGATGGCGAGGAATTCTTCGCGCCGCCCGGCGAACAGCCGCCCGTCTTCGGGACGTACCGGTCGCCCGACTATGTAAGGATTCGGCAGCGTCTCGACCTCGACGCGTTCGGCCACGCGCCCGCCTTCGACGGCGAACATCCTACGCCAGTGTTCGATAACCGCCAGCAGCAACGATCGCTCAGGCTCGTATACTCCATCGGCCAATTGCCGGGACTCTTCCAGCACGCCTTGAGCTTTCAGAAGCGCGTCACGACGCGCGATTTCGCGCGCCACCGCCAGGAACGACGCCGCATCAATCGCCGCGTCGCGCAGACAGCGGAAGACTTTGACAATCTGTGGGCGGAGCGGATTGTCAATTTCAAACAGCGGCGCGAATTCGTCACGGAGCTTGCCGACTTGCTGTAGGCTTTCACAACTTAACCCAGCCTCGACCAAATGCAGCGATTGATAAAACTCTTCGCCGTGTGGCAGTTCACGCGCCTCCGCCAAAGCCTCAATCGCCAAGGGCAATGGCCACAGGTCATTGTCATCGAAGCTAGCCGGCATGTCGGTTTCGTTGTCTGAGTCCTGATCGGCGAGCTGTTCAGTAGTGTGGAGCAGTCGAAAGTACCCTTCGGCCAACGGCGTATATTTAGATCGCCCACGCATCCGCAGCCAGAAGGTCATCCATCGCGGTAGGTAATCGTTCGGCCACCACCAGTCAGCATCTCGCTTCGGCTTCGGCCATTTGTCCATCAATGTGGTCAGCAGAAGTTTGGTTGTAAAGTAACGGTCTTCCGCTCGCTCCTGCTCATTGCGAGTGCTGCCGGTTTGAACATACGGCTCCGGCGCGGCCAACAGACGGTCGAGGTTGAAAAAAAATGGTATTCGATCCCGCTCCAGCAGCGTTCGCATGGTTTTTTGCGCCGCCCAGCGTTGGAAAGGATTGTTCGCCATGCGCCCAAGATGGCGCAATCCGCTTTTGAGATCCTTTCGCGCCACACGTAACAACAGCGAAGAGAGAAAAGGTTGAGGCAAAACCATCAGCTCATCGAAAAAGACAGGTGAATGCAACAGCGCCTGTTCGGGCGCCTTCTCGTGAAGGCTGCGGCGGTAAGCAAGAATAGCAGGCAAAATCTCGAACAGGTAAAACAACAACCGGGTCGCGCCTATGATGCCTCCTAGGCTGAACATCAAGCCATAGGTCGTATTATACTTGATACGTTCCATGCCTATACTCATGCCAAGCGTCACGCTGACTATTATGCTAGGCATCACGCCGCTCGCCACGCCACCCGCCACACCGGCTATTACGGCGCCTGCGGCTCCGAATGCCAGGCCGAACGCTGCGTAGGTTACTACGCTTCTTGACATGCTGCTCATTGCGCTGGCAGGTCCGCCGAGCGCTATACCAATCGCTATGCTGACTGCCACGCCAGCCGCTACGCCACGCCTCGCACCGATTGCCGCGCCGACCAGCAGGCCTAAAGTTACGAAACCCAAAGACGATTTTAAGTGCGTTAACCAAAAAAAGCGGCCTCTTCCCTGCATGATCACAAGTAAGTTTGCTAATTCAGCGCTCACGAGGCAGGTGAGAATTATGAAGATCAAAGTCCGTAAAAGAAAGACACGCAGTTTGCGGTTGTCACGGCAATGACTCAGAAACTCTCTGAGCGTGGTTCTTTCGCTAGCCTGTTCAGCCGAAATCTGACTGACATGCTCCCGCAGCGCCGACGGCTTGAAGAAAACCCAGTAAAGCAACCTCATCCAATCGCGTAGAAACTCTTTCACCGCCGTTATCATTTCGCCTCCCATCCGAGAATGCGTTTTCTCATCACTTCCCAGAGCAGCGCCGCCACCGCCGCCACCGATGTGACGACGACGTAATTACTCAGCCAGGAATTGATCGTGCGCAGGAACGGCAGGGGCGCGACGGCGATTTGCGGCCCGGCGACGGGTTGGAACGAGCAATCATCGGTGATGATTTGCAGTCCGGTGGGAATGACCTCGCCACTGAACAATTGCGTCTGTTGGCGCAGCGCGAACTTCAGACGATGTGTAATGCTGGCGTTCGCGCCCAACTTTTCGATATTTATCGTGGTCGTTTCAGACGCCAGCGGGCGTACCGGAACGGCGCCGGAAAAGTTGACCGTGACGGCGCCGGTGAAGCTCTGGCTACCGAGGTTGGTGACAGTCAATTCCATCTCAGCCTCATCGCCATAGGCCACGTATGCCGGATGCGTCAGCGCGATGGACAAAGACGCGTCCCCGAATTTGGCGGATTGCGGAAAACTGAGATTGAGGTAGGGCATGCATAGAAAAAGCCAGAGCAGCGCGCCCAGGAAAACGCTCAGGGAAACGCTGATGATCAAAAAGCGCATTGATCGGTTGAGCGGCGCGGACGGTTTTTCGGGCGTGACGACGGTCACCTGAAGTTGCGAGCCGGAATCGAATTGAATTTTAAGTGGCGAAGCGAGCGACAACGTGATCGGATTGGTTGTTTGGACTGGGGCTGGTGAAGACTGAGGCGCGCCACGAGCCTGGCGCTTTTTGTTCATCGAGTCCCTCCGATCCAATTGACGCCGCGAAAGAGGAAGAGCATCAAACCGATGAGAATAAGCCCGCCGGACACTAAAAACCCGGCTATCGGAGCCAAAATGTTGACGCTGAGCTTGGCGAATAACACGCCGGCCAGAAGCAGCAACAGTGAAGTGATGATGGCTCCGCTGCTGCCTTGCACCGCTCGCCCTTCAGTCGTCGCGTTTTGTTGAGTCTGATTGGCCGCAACTGCGTTGTTGGCCGCGGCGCCGTTGAACTCGTCTTCGAACAGTCGCTCGATACGGTTGAAATCGACCGCCCCGCCGCCAGAGCGCGCCTCCTGCTTGGCGTAATAAAGCCGCAAGCTGACGAAGCTGAGCCAATAAGGATGCGCGCCAGCGAGCCGGAGAATAAAGTCCGTCTCTTCTCGGTTGAAGCGATCGGATTTGGCGACGAGCGCGCGGGCATCGGCTTCGGTCAATTCTCCGAGTTTCACTGTGGTGAATACGTTGAAGAAGGGGGACACGAGAGGGTTTTCATAGCGCAGGATGACCTGGGAGAGAGCCGCTTTCGTCGCGATGACGAGCGCGAGATTGCCGGTTTGGGCCAGGCTGCGCAATGCGTGAAAGAATTCAGCGCCGAAATCAGCCTTCACACTCTGTTCGAATTCGTCGAGGCAGAGAACGATCTTGTTGCCATCGATCGCGGTCTCGAGATCGTCGTAGCTTGAACCAGGCTTCCCGGCGATGGCTTCGCAGGCGCGGTTGTAAAATTCCTCGGCGGAACAAAGCGGTTGCAGATCGAGGTAATGGAACCGATAGGATTGGTTCAGCCGCTGCTGCCCTGTGGCGACGATATGATGCAGGAGCGAGGATTTGCCGATGCGACGCGGCCCAACAACTGAGACGCTATCCATATTGGCTACGCAACTGAGAATTTGGCGAAGCTCACTCTCGCGGCCTACGAAGTGTTCAGGGTTGCGGAGTCTCCCGCCCGCTTGAAAAGGATTAGCGAAGATTTTCTCCATCGTATTCGCCTCCGGGATCTTCGGCGCGCATCGCTTATGGTACTCAAGCGTTATTGCGGATGCGCTAATGATATTTTTCGGGCGAAAAGTATCATTAGCGCGCGTTGCAAACAAGGCAGGCGTAGGATGAACGCGAAGCTCCATCAGCAGATCGCTCGCCTGACCCGCATTTGACGAAGGTTTCGACCCGCAGGTCGTCCCCGTCGGTCGAGATGGTGATCGCGCCGCATTCGCTGGTCTGCCAGACATGCGCGTTCGTGGTTCGCAGCCGCGCGAGAGCCTCGGGGTGCGGGTGTCCGAAGGGGCTGAGCTTAGCCGCTGAGATCACCGCATGAAGCGGCTTCACTCTCTCTAAGAACTCGATTGTAGAGGAGGTCTTCGATCCGTGATGCGCCACTTTCAAGACGTCGGCGCGCAGACGCTGCGCCGACTCGACCAGCCGCGCTTCGGCCTCTTTCTCTACGTCGCCAGCCAGGAGAAAGCTGCGGGCGCCGAAGGTGATTAGCAAGACCAGTGACTCATTGTTGTCCGACATCGGCGGCAGCTCGGGGGAGGGAGAAAGGACATCGACGCGAGCGCCGTCGATGTCAAGCGCGTCGCCGCGTTTGAGAGTCAGCGTCGGCGCGCGCGCCGAGAGCGCCGCTCTGTCGAAGGCGTTTGGCGGCCGGTCTCTTCGCTTTGGCGCGCCCTTTAAGGCTGCGCCGATCTCGAATCCACGAACGATCTCGCCGAAGCCTTCGACGTGGTCGGCGTCGCCGTGGCTGGCCGCTATCCAATCCAGCCGCTTGATCCCGCGGCGCCACAAGTAAGGCGCCACCGCGGCCTCGCCTATGCCTATGCGGTCTTCAACGAAGCCGCCCTCATCCCCTTCGAGCGAATCGAAGCTGGACCGCCCACCGCTGTCGAGCAGCATCAACGAGCCTAACGGAAAGCTGACCAAAATCGCGTCGCCCTGCCCGACGTCCAGAAACGTCACGTTCAATCGCCCGCGCTCGTATTCATGCCTGAAGGGATGAAAGGCCAACAGCCAGCCGAGCGCGATGATAGCGATCATTGACGTGGCGGTCGCGGCGCGACCATGCGCCTTACGCCGCGCGTCTTCCGCGCCGTCGCCCTTGCGGAGCGGATTCCATTCGTTGGCGGCGACGATCAAAATCAGGACCGCGGCGAAATAAGCGATGAAAACGATCTCCCAATGATCGCCGAAATCGGGCGCGCGGAAACTCGCCTTGCGCCACTCGATCAGCGGCCTGCCTGCTTCGACCGTCAGCCGTCCGAGCGCGTTTACCACAGGCGCGAGCTTCAACGCCCACGCGCCTATAATCGAATTGATCAACAGGTACGCCGCGCCGGCTATCATCAACAACGAGATCAGCGCGGCTTCGACTATGTTCGCGACCGGCGCGACGATTGAGACGCGATGAAAATAATGGATCATCAGCGGCAGCAAGCCCGCCTGCGTAGCGGTTGTTGCGGCGAGCGTGACCGCCACCCAGGCCGCCGGCGCCTGCAACCTGAGCCTGTTCAGCCACACCGCCGCGCGAGATTTTTCCAGCCGGTAGCGTATCGGCGAGCGCTTCATCTCTTTGCGGAATTCGCGGCCGTTCCAAAACAAAAATTCGGCCAGCCATTTCACCGGCTTCGGCGCGCGCGGCGGATACGGAGTCGACATCGAGGGCTGCCACCGGCCCGTCTCTTTCAACCTCGAATAGAGCGGCGACGCCACGGCGACGATCATCAACACCGTAAGGAATGAAAGCTGAAAGGCCGGGCTGAAGACGTCTCGCGGCTGCCAGGCGAGCAACACCATCGCCGAGGCCGCCAGCGTGTTTGCCCCGATCGAAGCGCGAAAGATCAAACGCCCGACGAGCGCGATGTTGAGCATCACGACCGCGCGGGTGATCGAAGGCTGCGCGCCGACCATCAGCGCGTAGGCCCACATCAACGCAGTCACGAGCGCGTACTGAATGATACGAAGGCCGCTCAGCCTCGCCGCCAGCCAGAGCGCGACGAGCGCGATCATCGCCACGTGCGACCCCGAAATTACCAGCAAATGGAACGTCCCGCCCGCTCGGAACGTCTCGGCCGCGTCACGCGAGAGAAAGTGGCGATTGCCGAACAGAGCTGCGACCAGGATTCCCGAAGTCGGCTGTGTGAGGCTGCGGAGCGTAACGGCGATCGCGCGCGCGCGGATTCGATAAAGCAGATGAAGAACCGCGCTGCGAGCGCCGGCTCCCAGGTTTTCAATAAGCAGCGGGCTTTTGACCACTCCCGTCGCGTCGAACCCGCGGTGTTCTAGCATCTCGTCGAAATCGGGCGAGCCAGGGTTGAGATAACCGCGCCGGTCACTCAGATTGCCGAGGATTCGTACGCGGGAGCCGTAATCGAGCGACAGCCGGTCGTAATCGTCGCGGGATTGGTCGTCCCTGAGCGGCGCGACGATCTGCGTGACGCCCGTCGCGGCGCGCTCCCTTCCCAATGTCGCGACCTTCTCGACGGCGACGTTCAAATAGATTCTATCGGGCGCGAGTTCCGGCGCGTCATTGAGCGTCCCCCAAATCTCGACCGGCTCTTCAGCAGTCAATTCGCCGCGCTCGAATAACTTGCGCACACGATCTTCGCCGGCGCCTGCCTCATTGATCGCCCACAACGCGCCGCCGCACGCGAAGCCCAGGATCAGCAGTAGAGACGTGACTCCCCATCTCCTCAGCTTCTTCAAAAGGCAAACCAGAACTGTCAGCCATAAAACTGCGGAGAGAATCAACCACATGTGAATTGAAAAACTGAATCGCGCCGCGAAGAGCAGCCCGAGGATGAATGACGAGGCGATGAAGACCAGCGGCTGTTCGAATAGGTTGAGCCGCGTGAAGCTGAGCCGACGTGGCATATACGCCCTCCCACGCCGGCATCGTAATACGAAGGGAGAAGCCGGCAACACAAAAAGTGTGAAAGGACACTGCTTGGGTAGGCGCCACGTTGGATATTGTCACATCAATTGGCTGTTGTCATTCCAGAAGACAACGCTTCTTGCCTGCTTTTCAATGGCTGATACTCAGAGGAGCCTTCATGTCGCGTTGCGACGCCCTGAAAGGATGAAAATCAGGCGGCGCCCCCGCGTCCTCGCGGGCAGGCTTCACCACAAGACCTGCCCGCGAGGACGCGGGGGCGCCATTTTCCGAGGAGGAGGCGGCGGTGTGAAAAGCCTGCGCCATGCAAAACTGGACGCAGGGCCGATCGTAAAATTCATCCCAGCAAAGCCTGATTCTCCTGATCTATCTCTACGTGCAATTTGTCATGTGAGATTTGAGATTCGACGTCGCCAGCTATCCCCCCAAACTGATTGGGCATTATGTGATCCGCCCTGCCGGCAATGACCAATCTCAAATCTCACATGACAAATGGAGAATTTTCTTTCTCTTGCGCCAGTCATTGGGGCCGAGCCACTTCGGCCAGGGTTTTGACGCGCTTATGCCATTCGAGCGGCGGTTGGCCGCGTAGTTGTGGCAGCTCGATCGCGGCGATCACCAACTGCCTGACGCTCGGCAGAATGGCGAATTCGACCGCCGAAGGTTTCGGCTTCGCCGCTTGTTGAAGTATCGCCATTTTGACTTCACCCCACTGGCCGTCCGGGGCTTTCGATTCGACCAGACAGGCGAGCGCCTCCAACCCGGCCTGAGCGAGATCGGACAACTCCGCGGCCAGAGGCTCAACATCGCGCAGTCCTGCGCGCCGGGTTATCGCTTCAATCGCGGGCCGCGCGTCGCGCCATTTGGCGAGCGCCCGTTCCATCTCTTCCCGATTGGTCTGAAAGCGCGGCGCGTCGGCCAGGAAGCCGGCGACCAGCGCGGCGAATTGGCGCGACGCCTCGCTGTCTGGCCTCGCCGCGTCGACGAAGCCTGTCAGCGGCGAGAGCATAGTCGTCGGACGCTGTTTGCCTCGGTTGTATTGCTTGACCGGCTCGACCACCGAGACCAGCGTCTCCAAAGGTCCGATCTCTTTGCCGCCGGCCATGCGACGCAGCAGCGAGCGGTAATTTTTTTCGTGCGTCAGTCCGAGCTCTTCGAGCCGCACGCTCGTGACCGCCAGCCGCCGGTACATGTCGTCGACGTCGGCGACCGAGCCCGGCGACCAGAATCGCTCGGCTATAGCCGCCGTGCGCGGCCAGATGCGCGAATCGATAGTTTCCGGGCTGACGTATTCGCTCCACATCGTGGCCTCGCCGCCCAGGATGCGCGCCTCTTCCTGCCTGCTCAGATTTTTGTCCGCCGCGACCGGGTCGACGCGGTAGTGATTCGACGCCGGGTAGCTCAGGTCGATGTAGTAGCCCGCCGAAAGGAGGCCGATGAAGCCTTTCTTCACGGCCTCGGCCAGCGACTCGGGCCCGCGCCATGAATGGATCACGACCTCTCTGGGCAGGTCGTCGGCCATGATCTCTTCCCAGCCCATCGCCTTCTTATTGTATTTCTGAAGAATGCGCGCGAGCCGCTTTGTGAAATAGGCTTGCAGCGAGTGATTGTTCTTTATCGAGCGCTCCTTCATGAACGCCTGGATTTGCGGGTTGCGATCCCACTGTTTGCCTTCGTTCTCGTCGCCGCCGATGTGAATGTACTCGTCGGGGAAGAGCGCCGCCATCTCGCCGAAGAAAGCGTCCAGAAATTGGTAGACCTCTTCGCGAGTCGGATCAAGCGTCGGATCGAAGATGCCCGGCTGGCGTTCGATCTGATATGGACCCGGGGCGCTGGCCAATTCCGGGTGACCGACCACCCAACTCGTCGCGTGGCCGGGCAGGTCGAATTCCGGCACGACGCGAATCCCTCGCTCGGCGGCGTAGGCGATGATTTCGCGCGCCTGATCCTGCGTGTAGAAGAGTCCGTCTGAACCCTTCCCGGTCAGCTTCGGGTATTTTTTGCTCTCGATGCGAAAGCCCTGATCGTCGGTCAGGTGCCAGTGAAAGACGTTGAGCTTGACCGCAGCCATCCCGTCCAGATTCCGCTTGATGACTTCGAGGGGCTGAAAGTGGCGGCTGGAATCGAAGAGCAGTCCGCGCCAGCGGAAGCGCGGCTTGTCCTCGACCTTCACCGAGGGGATGTAGTGTCCGTCGCGGTCGCTTTCGACCAATTGCAGCAAAGTCTCCAGCCCACGCAGCGCGCCGACAACGGTCTGCGCTTTCAACGCCGCCCTCCCGCTCGTGACTTCCAGCGAGTAAGACTCGTCTTCGTCGAGCGACGGGACGGACCTGCCGGCCTCGCGGCATTCGATCACGAGCGTCGGGCCGGCGGAGTCAGTCGCAAGGCCGCGCCTCAACTCCATCCCGATCCGCCCTTCCAAACGCCGCATAGCGCGGTCGATGCCCGCTTCCATCCGCCGGTCATTGTGGCCGCTGACGGCCACCGAGAACGACGCCCCTACTGCCAGTTTCCCGGATTGAAAGTGTACCTCGGCGGGCGTCGGCATCAGGTTATGACGACGCTCCTGCGCGTCGGCTCTCGACGCCGGCCAGGTGGTTAAAATCAAAATGGAAAACGCGTGAAATAGAGTCTTCATATTCAAACAAAGCCAGACTGAAAAGTTGTTGGTTTATCCAGTAGGCCAGGGCTCTTCGCTGTTTGCCTAAAACTTAATGATCGGTCGGCCGCCAATAAATTTTTTCCTTCGTGGCTTGATTAGGCGACGGTTTGAAGGAAAGATAGAGTGGCAGGACATAGGTTTCAAGTTTTAGGTTCAGGAAATACTTCCCTGACCGAAATACATTTATTTTCTACTCTTTCGGTTATGCGCCGCCAAGTCCGTTTTCTGTTACTTAACATGTTGACTTAACACTTAACATCCCAAAATTCGGCGCTCTAATTACGCGTGACGCGAAACTTCTCTTCGTTTTTGTAAGAAGAGCATGAGGTCTAAGCTTCCGGGAGCGCAGGCATCCTTGCCTTCGGGCTTCCGGTAAAGGCAGACTGACCGAAGAATGCAGGCAAGGATGCCCTCGCTCCCAGGGATTTTCCTAAGGAGGCTCTATGGAGCATAGATTTATTACTGAACATCAGACCTCGCCAGATATTAGCGTTCCCATCTCTCCTGAGGAAATCAGGCGGGCGCTGGATAGAATACTGAACAGCAGGCATTTTTCCCAGGCGCCAAAGAAGCGGAAGTTCGTGCAATTGATCTGCGATTATCACCTGGCGGGCAGAGCCAAGGAGATTAACGAGCATCTGATCGGTCTTGAAGTGTATGAGCGCAACGATCGCTATAGCCCCGCTGAGGACCCGGTCGTCCGCGTCGCCGCCCACGACGTCCGCAAAAGGCTGGAGCAATATTATCTGCACGAGGGCAGGAACGATGAAGTTCGCCTGGAGATTCCGATAGGGAGTTATGAGCCTGTCTTCAAACTGGCTTCTGACGTCTCGGCTGAGATCGAAACGCACCAGGCGGGCGCGCACGCGCTCGCCGCGATTCAGGATCGAAGTCCGCAGCGCGCGCAATTGGATAACGAGGGCAGGAGAGGACGATTGACATGGGCGATCGGCGCGCTGGCCGCTGTCGTTATAATAGTCCTGGCCTTCTACATCTGGCGGAAGAATCAAGCGCCGAGTTTAGCGGTGGAGCAGGATGTCTACGACACGGTCTGGGGGCCGTTCTTCAAGAGCCAGGACCCGACCATTCAGGTGCTGAGCAATCCACCCGTCTATGTTCTGGTCAATAAGGCTGACCCTGATGTTCTGCGCAAAAACTCTATTGATTTGTCCAAAGAGGGATCTAAGGATCTGTTCAACCTGCTCAAGCAGACTGGACAGAACGAGCCGGAATACCTCGCCCCGCCGAAACTTTATTTGTCGCCGGTCTCTCACACCGGAATCGGCGAAGCGATCGGCGCGCACCTCATCACAAGCCTTTTTCGCAGTCGCAACCTGGGAATCAGTTTGAAACAGAGCCGAAATCTTACAGGCGAGGACCTGAAGGATCGCAATCTGATCATGCTGGGCGGAAGGTGGTCCAACGCATGGGCGGGGAAGATGCCCGTCAAAGAGGACTTCTATTTCACCTCGCAAATATCGATCGCAAACCCTGAGCCGCAGCCCGGGGAAGAGCCTGAGTATCGAACGAAATTCGACGAGCGGACCGGGCAGATTGTGGAGGATTACGCTCTGATCACCGTCAAGCCTTCAGTTCAGAACAAAAACACGATCATGGCTCTTGAAGGTCTTCGAGGCGTGGGCACGGGCGCCGCCGCCGAGATGATAACCAACAAAATCTATCTAAATGAGATCAATCAACGCCTGCTGCGTCTGGCGGGGCCGAACGGACTTCCTCATTCTTACCAGATACTGCTGAAAGCCGAGGTTGAGAACAACGTCGCGACGAAACTCACTCTGCTGGCCGTTCACACGATTGAGGATTGAATACCGAGGATTGCGGATTGCGGATTGCGGATTGCGGATTGCAACATGACCAATCATACTTGGCGTCTACAGGGCGATGACATCTCAAACCATTAAACGGAATGGAATCACACTCGTCAACTGTCTTCAATCCGCAATGGAATCACACTCGTCAACTGTCTTCAATCCGCAATCCGCAATCGGACGACTGTCTCAACATGGAAAGTCTGCGGGAACATGTCGAGCGCGGTGATTGAATCAATCTTGTAGCCGTAATCAATCAAAGATCGCAGGTCGCGCGCCAGCGTCGCCGGGTCGCATGAGACATAAGTCACCGCGGGCGGCGCCATCGCCGCCAACCGTTCGATGACCTGAACTCCCGCGCCCGCGCGAGGCGGATCGAGCAATACGAAGTCGGGGCGGGGCGCTTCAGCCGATTTGTATTTCAGCCATGCTTCGACCGAGATCGGTTCGTATCGCACGTTGTTCAATCCGTTGATCTTCACGTTTTCGAAGCCGTGATTGGCCGCCGTCTTGTTCCCCTCGACCGCGCATACCTGCTTGAAGGTTTTCGCCAACTGCAACGAGAAGAGGCCGACCCCGGCGTAAAGATCAACTGCGAATTCTCCTGCGGCGTCCCCGAGGGCCTCGTTGATCAGCTCTTCGACCAGGAGGCGATTGCCCTGGAAGAACGACCGCACGCCGAAGCCGTAATTGATCCCTGCGATGCGCTGGTGCGCCGTGCCCATCGAATCGAATTCGGCGGCGCGCCCGTCTTCGCCGTTGGCCGGAGTGACGATCACCTCGTCGTCGCCGACCGTCAGGTAGACGCGCGTCGCGTCGTTGGGAATGAGTGAACTTTCGGCGTGGAGCCGCTGCAATTCGCGGTTGGCGGCGGGCGACAGGATCGGGCAGCTTTCGATCTCACAGACCTCGTGCGACCCCGCGCGGAAGTAACCGATGCGCGCGCGCCCGTCTTCGTCGCGCGCGACTTTTATTTCGGCGCGCGAGCGGTAGCCAAACTCGGGGCCTGAGCGCCTGCCGATCTCAGCGTCCCATTCGATGCCGCCGATGCGCCGCAGGGACTCGCGCACGAAAGCGACCTTCGCTTCGAGCTGCGCGGGATAATCGAGGTGCTGCAACTGGCAGCCG
>DATCXQ010000384.1:0-3541 GCA_036565725.1 Blastocatellia bacterium | reverse complement strand
CGGCTGCCCAAGGCCAGCCACTCTCCTCGGGGGCTGAAGGCCACCGAGTTGTAGCTGATATTCTCGTATCCCAGGCGCTTGACGACCGCGCCGGTGGCCCTCTTCCAAACGATCACGACCCGCCCCAGACACCCGGCCGCCAAAAGTTCGCCGTCGGGACTGAAAGCGACCGAGGTCACGCTGTTGCGATGCCCGCCGAAGGTTCGCGTCTCAAGCCCCGTCTTCAAGTCCCAGAGCCTTACTGTCGCGTCTTCGCCGCCGGAGGCCAGCCAGCGGCCGTTCAAGCTGACAGCCAGCGAACCGACGCCTTTCGAGTGGCCAGTCAGGATACGGGTCGTCAGCCCAGTCGCGACGCTCCACAATCTGATGGTCTTGTCCCAGCTCGCCGAGACAATAGTCTGACCGTCAGGGGTAAAGATTGCGGCCGTCACCGGCGCAGTGTGGCCTTCGAGAGTCTGCGCTTCACGTCCTGTCACCACCCGCCAGATTTTGATCTGCCGGTCGTGACTGGAAGAGACCAGCCAGTGCCCGTCGGGGCTGAACGCCACTGCGCTGACCTCTCCTTTATGGCCATGCAGAACTCGAAGCTCCTGCCCGGAGTCCGCTCCCCACAATTTGACTGTGTTGTCGCGGCTGCCCGAAGCCAGCCACAGGTCGTTCGGGCTGAAGGCGACCGAAGTGACGCTGGCCTGATGCGCCACGTGTGAGTATAGCTGCGCGCCGGAGCCGGCCCCCCAAACCTGCAGTGCGCCGTGCAAAAACCCCAGAGCCAGCAATCTCCCGTCGTTGCTGAAGGCCACCGACCGAACGTAATCGCGCGGGTCGATCTCGTATTGTTTGCAGTAGCGATCGCGCAGTTCGCGCAGATCCTGTTGAATCCGCGAAAGCGAGTCGAGCAACTGCAACCCGGTCTGGTAGGTCGGCGATTCAAAGGCCTGGCGCTTGACCTGGTGAAACGCCCTGGATATCTCCTCTTCAACGGATCTGGCGATTAGGCGGCCCTCCAACTGCGCCGCGTCCTGTTTGACCTCGACGATCTTCTCCCTGACGGGGCGCATCAGTTGATCGAGCAGCGCCTGAACCTGCGAGCGGATCGGGTCAAAGGCCTCTTCGCTCTTGACGCGCTCGAAATACCTCGCGTCGCCTTTGATAGCGAGGGCCAGACTGGCGACGGCCTGTTCGCCACACGAAAGTAGCGAAGCGACGCGCGATTGCTCGTAATGGGCCTCGGCCAATTCGGGGTTAAGTTCAGTGGCCTGCCGCAAATGATCCAGGGCCGGTTCCAACTGACGTTCGATTACGTAAACTATTCCGGCGAAGTAATGGGCCTCGGCGGCCTGCTTTTGATCGCTGGGCAGCGCGTATTTGGCGGCCTTGAGGAAATACTCCAGGGCCTTCGGGAGATTGATGATCTGGTAAAGGTAAATCTGCGCGATCGAGCGATGAACCGTGTAATCGGGATAGTTGCGTTTTTCGGCCTCCAGAAAATCGCCGAGCGCCTCTTCATACCAGCCGTACAGATAAGCCCTCTCGGCGCGCGTGCGATAAGCCCTGGCCTCGCGTTCGAACTCGGCCAGGCGGATTTCTTCAAGTAGGCTCGTGAGCGACTCCTGCTGCATCTCCAATCGCCAGACGATGTCGCCCAGCAGCAAATTGAAATCGGCCTTGAGACTCTCCAAACCGCCCGCCAGCTTTTCAATTCCCAACGCCAGCCTCACGACGTTCTCACCCGAGCGGCGCAGGCCTTCAGGATTCAAAGCGCCCAACCCCGACTCGACCGCGACCCGATGATCCCGCGCCGTCAGCCCGACGGTGAACGCCTCGGACTTATCGCCGGTCGAAGCGTCTCGGGTTCTACGTGGCGATGATTCCTCAATGGCGGCAAATGACGCCTGGCCGCTGATGAAATCGGCCCACGTCTGATGGCCTCGATACACGTCCAACAATCCCATCAATTCCTCCTAGAAGATGTCAGATGTCAGATGTCAGATGTCAGTGAAGATGGTTCTTGCGGCGCCTTCAACTGACATCTGACATCTGACATCTACTCATACCTCAGCGCCACCATCGGATCCACTTTCGCCGCCCGCCGCGCTGGGATCAAACATGCCAGCAGCGTCACAAGAATCAACAATAACGGGATGCCTGCGAAAGTCAGCGGGTCGGTCGCGCTCACATTGAACAGCAGAGTCTCTATCAGCCACGTCAATGCGAACGACGCGGGCACGCCGAGCGCCACACCGCCGAGCGCCAACGTCATGCCTCTTCTGACAACCAGTCTCAGCACATCCATCCTGCGCGCGCCGAGCGCCATCCGCACACCGATCTCGCGCGTGCGTTGCGCGACCGAATAAGCCACCACGCCGTAAATACCCAGGCTGGCCAGCAGCAGAGCGACTACCGCGAAGATGGTCAGCAACAGCGTGTTGAAGCGCGCCCGCGCAACCGAGGTCCCGATCAGGTTCTCCATCGTGCGCACGTCGGCGATGGGCTGCTCGGGATCGAGCGTGCGGATGACGTTGCGCGCGGCGTTGGCTATGGCGGTCGGCTCGCCTTGTGCGCGGAGCACGAGCGTCATACCGGAGTAGGTCAGTTCCGGATGCGGCCAGTAAGACATGGGCTCGGCCTTGGCGTCCAGTTTCATGTGCTTCGAGTCGCCGACGACGCCGATGATCTCGCAAGGCTGGTTGTCGTTTTTCATATAGATCACGACGCGTTTGCCGAGCGGATCCTCGCCAGGAAAGTTCTTTTCAGCGAACGCCTCGTTGACGACCACGACGTGGCGCATCTCAGCCGCTTCCTGATCGGTGAAGAGCCGTCCGCGTTTGAGCGAGATCTGCATAGTGCGGAAGTAGTTCTGGTCAGTCACTATCACGCCCGTGCCGAGCCCCTGTCCCGGCGGCGGCTTCGGGCGACCTTCGATCTCGACGAGCGTGCCCGCGTGCGGCGAGGCGAAAGGCAGGAAGCTGACGGCGCCGACTGATTCCACGCCGGGCAGCGATTGCATCTGCGCGACTGCCTGCCGGAAGAAGTCTATCCGCTTCCGGTCGGTGTCATATTTTCTTCCCGGCAAGCTCACCTTCATCGTCAACACGTTGTTTGCATTGAAGCCGGGATCAACTCCTTGCAGCCGAGCGAAGCTGCGGATCAGCAGCCCCGCGCCGACGAGCAGTACGAGCGCCAGCGCGATCTCTGCAACAACCAGCGAATTCCGTATCCGATGACTGCGCGCGCCGCCGCCGATGTTCTTGCCGCCTTCCTTGAGTGATTCGGTCAAGCTCAACCGCGCGGCCTCGAACGCGGGGATGAGGCCGAAGATAACGCCCGTCAGCAACGAAACCAGAAACGTGAATCCGAGCACCGCAGCATTGATCTTCACTTGCGGCAGATTGAGCAATTCGGGTGGGGCGAGCGAGACGAGCAGGTCGGTCCCCCACCATGCCAGCGCCAGCCCGGCCAGGCAGCCCAACCCGGCTAACAGCAAACTCTCGGTCAACAATTGTCTGATTATGCGCCAACGGCCCGCGCCCAGCGCCGCGCG
>DATCXQ010000382.1:0-4294 GCA_036565725.1 Blastocatellia bacterium | reverse complement strand
GGAATCCGAGCCCAGCCGACTAAAGTCGGTACTCTGAACGCTCTCACCCGGCGGCTTTAAGTTCATTTGCAGGAATGACTGATGAATTACACCGAAGAATCCAAACACGAAATCAAGCGACTGTTCGCTCGCCGTTATTTCTTCAAAGACTGCGCTATCGGGCTCGGGTCAATCGCGCTGGCGTCGTTGTTGAACCGCGGTGTGAACGCAAATCCGCAATCCACAAGCAAGGGCACAAGCAAGGGCCGCAATCCACAACTTAACGATCCGCTCGCGCCGAAGAAGCCGCACTTCGCGCCGAAGGCCAAGCGCGTGATTTACCTGTTTCAAGCCGGCGCGCCGTCGCAACTCGAGATGTTCGATTACAAGCCGGGGCTGGCGAAATACAACGGCAAACCCTGCCCGCCGGAGTTGCTGAAAGGGCAGACCCTGGCGTTCATCAAGCCGGACGCGGCGCTATTCGCGACCGAATTCAAATTCGCCAAACACGGGCAGTCTGGCGCGGAGATGTCCGAAGCCTTGACGCATCTGCCAAAAGTCGCCGACCGGATCACGATCATCAAATCAATGATGACCGACGCCATCAATCACGCCCCGGCGCAGATTTTCATGCAAACCGGCAGCATGCAGTTCGGGCGACCGAGCTTCGGTTCGTGGGTGACATACGGCCTGGGTTCGGAGGCGCGGGATTTACCGGCGTTCGTGGTCTTGTCCTCCGCCGGCGGCACCAGCGGCGGTTCCAGTTTGTGGGGCAGCGGCTTTCTGCCGACGGTTTTTCAAGGCGTGGCGTTCCGGCGGAGCGGAGACCCGATCCTATCGCTAGCCAACCCGCGCGGCGTCTCGCGCGAAATGCAACGCGATTCGCTTGACGCGCTCAAAGATTTGAACGAACACCTGTTGGAACGCGCTGGCGACGCCGAAATCGCCACGCGCATCAATTCGTTCGAGATGGCCTATCGCATGCAGGAGAGCGCGCCGGATTTGATGGACTTGAGCAAGGAAACAAAAGCGACATTGGAACTCTACGGCGCAGAGCCGGGCAAGAACACTTACGCCAACAACTGCCTGCTGGCGCGGCGGCTGGTCGAACGCGGCGTGCGCTTCGTTCAGCTCTATCACGAGGCTTGGGATCATCACGGCCAGGTGCATAAAGGCGTCAAGGAGCAGTGTAAAGAGACCGATCAGGCCAACACGGCGTTGCTGTTGGATTTGAAACAGCGCGGCTTGCTGGACGACACGATCGTCATTTGGGGCGGCGAATTCGGGCGCACGCCGATGGTGCAGGGCGAACCGGACGGCAGCAACGCGCTGGGACGCGACCATCACAATAAAGCCTTCACGATGTGGCTCGCGGGGGGAGGCTTCAAGCCGGGGATCACGATGGGCGAAACCGATGAACTAGGCTTCAATGTGGCGCAGGACCCGGTTCACGTTCACGACCTGCATGCGACGATCCTTCACCTCCTGGGCTTCGATCACACGAAACTGATTTACCGTTTTCAGGGGCGCGACTTCCGGTTGACTGATGTCCATGGAGTGGTTGTGGACAAAGCGCTAGCCTGATCGAATTTGAAATCCGATTTGGAGAGGGGAGGGACGGATGAAACGCTCGATCCGACTTGCTGTCCTGGTGATATCGCTGGCGCCCGCGGCCTTCCTCGCCGCGCTGCCGGAGGTCTCGGCTGACGGCGCGGCGACGCAATCCGGCGCAAAGCCGGTTGACTTCAATCGCGACATACGCCCGATCCTGTCGGACAAATGTTTTGTGTGTCACGGCCCCGACGCGCCCGCCAAGAAGATCAAACTGCGCCTCGATTCCGAAGTCGCGGCGACGGCGGACCTCGGCGGAGGCCGTCACGCGATCGTCCCCGGCGAGCCAGACAAAAGCGAACTCGTCAAACGCGTCACGCACGCCGACGCAGCCAGGCGAATGCCGCCGGCCGATTCGGGCCGCACGCTGACGAAGCGGGAAGTCGATCTGTTGACCGAATGGATCAGACAGGGCGCGAAATGGCGAGCGCATTGGGCCTTTGTCGCTCCCGTCAGGCCGGAACCGCCGCCGGTTAAAAACGCCGCGTGGCCGAAGAATGCGATTGATCATTTTGTTCTCGCGCGACTCGAACGCGAGGGATTGCAACCCGCGCCCGAAGCGGATCGCGCGCGGCTGCTGCGGCGCGTCAGCCTTGATTTAACTGGGCTGCCGCCTTCGACGGAAGAGCTTGATGATTTCCTGCGCGACAAGTCGCCGAACGCTTACGAGAAAGTAGTGGATCGTCTGCTTGCCAGCCCGCGTTACGGCGAACGGATGGCCTTCAAATGGATGGACGCCGCGCGCTACTCTGATACGAACGGTTATCAGAACGACGGCGATCGTTATATGTGGCGGTGGCGCGATTGGGTCATCAACGCGTTCAATCGGAACATTCCCTACGATCAGTTCACGATCGAGCAACTCGCCGGAGACCTGGAGCCCAACCCGACGCTGGATCAGCGCATCGCGACGGCCTTCAACCGCAACCATCGCCAGAATTCGGAAGACGGCCTTATCCCCGAAGAATACGCTGTCGAATACGTAGTGGATCGAGTGGACACCACAGCGACGGTCTTCCTCGGCTTGACGATGGGCTGCGCGCGCTGCCACACGCACAAATACGATCCCTTCACACACAAGGAGTACTACCAGCTTTACGCCTATTTCAACAGCGTCCCCGAAGACGGGCGCGGCTCTTATCACACTTCACAGCCCTGGATTCCGGCGCCGACGGTCGAGCAGCAGCGACAACTCCGGCAGATCGAGACCGACATCACAAAGACGACGCGAATATTAGACGCGCTGACGCAGGGGCGCCGGAATGACCTGTGGCGATGGGCGCGGGAATTGCCATCATCCGGGATGCGGCAATGGTTTCCCACCGACAACTTGCTGCTGCGGCACTCACTGGATGCGGGCGCCGAAGTAGAGCTGGTGGCAAGGATTGAACAGCGAGAGTTTGCTGGGTACGAGTCGGCCGCGCCTCAAACAGAGACGAAACAGCGACCCGCCGGTTTCCGTGAGAGTTCGCCTGCTAACGTGAGTTCGCCCGCCGGCCAGGGCGCCGCCTTCGACGGCCGTGTGTTTTATGACGCGGGCCGGGTCGCCGATTTCGATTACAGCGACAGGCTGGTTGATCACCGCGATCAGTTTGCGATCTCCGTCTGGTTTTACCCGGAAACCGAAAACGGTGGCGCCATCGTCACGCACATGCAGGACAAGCCCGGAGAGAAGGACGGCAGCCTGCCAAAAAATCGCGGCTACGGCCTGTTTTTCAACGACGGCAAAGTGCATTGGAACGTTGTCAGCGTGTGGGCCGACGATTCGTGGCGCGTCGAGACCGCGCCCATCGCGATCAAACAATGGCATCATGTGGTGGCGATCTTTGACGGCCGGGAGCCTTACGAACGGGCGCGAATTTACCTGGACGGGCGGAAGCAGAATTTGAAAGTGAACAATGGCCGCATCTACCGCACGTTCAGCGACCGGAGCGTGAACCTGCGCATCGGCGGCGGCGCGGGACCGGAATACCGCTTCAAAGGCAAGCTTGACGAAGTGCGCGTCTACAACGCCTTGCCCGACGCCGAGCAACTGGCGATGCTCGCCTGCGCGGATTCATTGCCAAGTATTGCGGCCATCCCGGCCGGCAAACGTACGGAGGGCCAACGGTTGAAACTGCTCAACGCCTGGCTGGACGCGGGCGCGCCCCCGGCAATACACCAGCAATGGAAACGATTGCATGAATTGAAACGCGCGAAAACAAAGCTGGAACGCGAATTTCCGCTCCTGATGGTGATGGAGGAATTGTCAGAGCCACGTTCAACTCACATCTTGCGGCGCGGGGCTTACGATTCGCCGGGAGAGGCGGTCACGCGCGGCCTACCCGCCGTCTTGCGCCAGACAAACGAACAGCCAGCGAATCGCCTTGAGTTCGCCCAGTGGTTGGTCAGCCCGGATAACCCTTTGACCGCCCGCGTGACGGTCAATCGCTTCTGGCAGATGCTATTCGGAACCGGACTGGTGAAAACCGTCGAGGACTTCGGCGCTCAGGGCGAATTGCCATCGCATCCTGAACTTCTGGACTGGCTGGCGATCGAGTTCATGAGCGGGGGAGCGGGAGAGGGAGAGAGCGGGGGATCGAGAGCCAAGGAGCCAAGGAGACAAGGAGACAAGGGGAATCCGCAATCCGCAACCCGCAATCCGCAATGGGATGTGAAGGCGCTGCTCAAGACCATCGTGATGAGCGCGACCTACCGGCAATCG
>DATCXQ010000373.1:0-6096 GCA_036565725.1 Blastocatellia bacterium | reverse complement strand
TCCTCCAACGCCGCCTTGAGAAAGACCTCGACGGAGGGCGTCGTGGGAATCGCGACCGCCTCGCCGCCGCGCTGCGCTTCGAACAAAGCCGCGCAGTGGGCGATCAACCGCCGCGCTATGCAACCGGCGCCGGTGAAGGCGGTTTTGATCTCCGCCTCTCGCAGCGGCCACAGCGGATCGGCGCGGGCCGCTCGCAATCGCTTCAGTTCCGGTTGCGCGTCCATTCGCGCCTTGATCAATTGTTGCGCTTCGTCCCAGGTGAGCGGATTGAGCGAGACTTCGGCGAATTCGCGTATGCGATCGAGGTCTGCGCCACGAACCGATTGGTTGAGCGCGCCGAGAAACGATATCTGGACACAGGAGATCATAAGAACGCGCCTCGTCTCCGCGTACAGCGCGCTGATCATCTGTCCGAACGCAATCAACCCCGTCGGGTCCTGCGGGTCGAGTTGTAGCGCCTCGATCTGATCAAAGCAAAAGATGATGGGCAATTCCGCCGTCGCCAGACAGGTTAGCGCGGTTACGAGTTGACGCGCCTGCTCCTCCAGCTCATCGTCGCCATCCGGCTCGGGCATAATTTCAAGCTTCCGCAACGCCTCTTCCGGCAGGCTCTCGCCGCGCAACCAGGCGCCGGCCAGTCCGCGATGTCGCCCCAACAACAGATGCCCGAGCGCGACGCGCAAGTTATAACTGAGGCGTCCGGCGCTATCCATCCGATCGAATAACTCTTCCAGCTCTCGGCAAGGGAGATCGTCGCGCCGCGCCTCCTGTCTTCTTTGCGCCAGCCAGAGAGGGCCGTCTCCGCTGATCAGGCGGTATTTGCTCAAAAGGCCCAACAGCAGCCGTTCGAGTTGCGCGCCGCCATCGCCTGACCGGCGCAGGAGATCCCCGACCAGGCAGTCGCGCAGATGGCGCCAAATCATGCGCGCGCTGGCGCGCAGTGGCGCCGAGACGAAGATGGCTTTCTGAAAACTACCGGAGCCGTCTCCCTCGCCGGCGACCCGCGCGCGCAAGCGAGCCAACAGGTGAGTTTTGCCACTCCCTGATTCTCCATAAACCAGAACCGAAGCGCTGTTAGGTCGCGCGCGGACGGCGGCCACCGCCTCACAACATCGCGCGAAGGCCGATTGATGAACGCTGATGACGTCAATCTCCGGCCCCTCCCACGGGTCGCTCACGACCGGACTGTGAAACGGGTTGCTAATGGCGGCTAATGACAATGCTGACCTCCGATTCAATCTCTGAGCGTGACGGCGATGAAATAATTGCCCTGCCCATCGGAAACGAGCGCAGCGAGGTCTTCCTGGCTCAGACCGCCGGCGTAATCGTGGCGATGCGCCGCGACGCGGCCCTGCTCGGCCAACCGCATGATCGTTCGATCGAAAACATCCTTGTCGGAGATCTCCGAACGCAAGGCTTGACGCAACTGGCTCAATTGCACGGGCGCGCCGTTCACGACCGAGGGGTTGAGTCGCAACATCCGTTCCAGAATCAACCGCTCCAGATCGGCGGCGTCATGGCGCGATGGAGAGATTGCGGGCGACGCCGGCGCCGGTTGCAAAACTTCACGCGCCACGGTCATAACCTGCTCGGCGGTGAGCCCTCTGGTTTTGAGCCTGTCCACCACCAACTGCAGCGCCAGCCTGACGTAGTCCTGCGGCGTCGCTTTATCGCGGGCGCTGAGCAGAGTGGCCTTGCCAGTAAGCGGTGGAACTCTGTAGACTCGCTTTTCTTTTATCAACCGGGCGATCATTTCGTCGCGCCTGGTTTGGGGCCACCCAATCAGCAAACTCCTAAGTTTGCTCTTGAGATCTGTTTGAGTTAATGGGATTTCGCTCAGCGCTTCGAGGATTCTTTCGGACGCCTGCTCTTCATGGCCGGGCAGCCAATAGACGCTCGATCGGGCCTTATGGGAGCGAATCTGGCCTGCCCTGACCATCTGTTCCAGAAGTTCCGGCAGTTCTTTTTTGGATTTCAGCGCCGATTTCGGGATGGCCTTCGCGAGTTTGGCGACAGTCAAAGGCTGCGCCGATTCTCGCAGCGCGCGTAGCGCGCAGGCGACAGCTTCAGGATGTGATGCTTGCTCGTTCGACATATCATTTTCGACATATCATTATGGTCGACATATCATAATGGTAAGACGAGCGCTGAGTGGCGCTCTCACTAATGACAAAGTGTAATGTGGGTACCAAGATGAGTCAATTATTTATCAGGCCGGCGTTATTGCTGGCGTTCCTGTCTTTTAGCGCGCTGGCAGTCAGCGCTCAAACCGAACTTGATCACCTGGTCAACGGTTTACAATCGAAATACAACAAGGTTTCGTCGCTCTCGGCGGATTTCACGCAGGTTCACACCTCGCGAGATCAACGCGAAAGGCGCGAAAACGGTCGTCTGCTGCTCAAAAAACCGGGCAGGATGAAATGGGATTACATCGCGCCTGAAGAGAAGCATTTCATCTCCGACGGCAAATGGCTTTACGAATACGTCCCTGCGGAAAAGACCGTCACGCGCAGCTCGATCAAAGAGACCGGCGATATGCGCGCGCCGTTCGCCTTCCTGCTCGGGCAAGGCAAGCTGCGGAGCGAATTCAGGCGCATTGAGTTCTCCGACGAATCTCCGGTCAAAGCGGGTAATAAAGTGCTGCGCATGATCCCCAGACATCTCCAGGATTTCGATGAACTGCGGGTCGAGTTCGATCCGGACACCTTTCAGATCGAGCGGCTCTCACTCATCGAACCGGACCGGGATCGTTCCGACTTCATCTTCTCGAATATGAAGGAGAACGTTCCGGCGCCGTCCGCGGAGTTCGCGTTCAAGGCTCCTCCGGGCGTCGAAGTCCGAGACAACTGATGGCGCCGAATGACAAAACCACACATCTTCTCCGATTTCGACGGCACGATCACTGAAACGGACACGCTGGTCTTTCTGGCGACGCGTCTGGGCGGCGGGGCGCGGATGGTCGAAGCTATCGGGCGGTTGATCGGAGAGGGCAATTTGAGTTTGCGCGACGGCATCGCCGCCGAGATGCGCAGCATCCGCAAGCCTTTCGTCGAGGCCGAGAGACTGCTGCGCGAAGAGGTTCGGATCGACGCTGGATTCGCGCCGCTCGCCCGCTGGTGTGAGGAGAAGAAGATTCCGCTGACCGTACTGAGCGCCGGCTTCCATCAAATCATCGACATGTTCATCTCGCGCGACGAATTCCCCAATCTCGAAATTCTGGCGAACCACATTCAGCCGAATGAAGAGGTCGGATGGCAGTGCCGATTTCGCGACGGGACGGATTGGGGACACGACAAGGCGAGTCATTTGAAGGAGGCGCGGCGACGCGGCGAATACATCATCTTCATCGGCGACGGCCTGTCGGACCACGCGGCGGCCGAGGCCGCCGACGAGGTCTTCGCCAAACACTCGCTGGCTGAATATTGCCGCGAGCGCCGGATCAATTGCCACGAGTATCAAACGTTCAACGAAATTTTGAGGCGATTGCAGGAGAGGTTCTGACGGCGTTTGGACGCCGTCTTAGATGGTCATGAGCGCATCAGATTTGGTTCTGAATCAGTTGAGCGAAGAACAGGCCCTGCGAGAGCGGCGCGAAGAGCTGTCCGACCTCGAATCCAGGCTCGCCGAAGGCGAGGCGGAGCTTGCGACCTTGCAATCAAGCCTGCGCGCTTTCGAGGGTCGCTACCTGAGCGCCGTCGGCAAGCGATACGACGAACTGGCCGAGATCGAAAAAGAGATCGCGAAGTCGCAGGGGCTTGAAATTGACGACGAAGAACCAATCTCGCTGTCCGATGACGAAGTCGGCTGCGGCCAGAATCGTTTTCACTCCGACAAACTCAAAAAGCTATATCGAGAAGTCGCGCGAAAATTCCATCCCGATCTCTCCTCCTGCCCGCAAGAGCGACAGCATCGCCATCAATTGATGGTCGAAATCAACCGCGCATATGAAACCGGAGCGGAAGACCGGTTGCAGGAGTTGCTCGAAGCGGGCGAGGGACTGGAAAGCGTCGAGATCGGCGGCTCTATGTCGGCCGAGATGATCCTGCTGGTCCGCCGCATAGCCGAAGCCAAACGCCGTCTGGCCGGCATCGAATCGGAGATCGAAGAGATCACGGCCTCGGAGACTTACAAACTCAAACTTAGAGTCGAAAACGCCGAAGCGATAGGCATCGATCTCTTCGCCGACCTGATCGGACAGGTCGACCGCCAGGTCAAAAAAGCCCGCAACAGGCTTGAGCATTTGCGAGGCATGACGCTGGTGGTCTAAGCCGGCGCAGACCGCGGCGCCGCCATTTCTGACCGCCAATTCCGCATTGCGCGTCGTCTTACAACACTCGACACCGGCGTTAATGGTCTTTGAGAAATAAATACAACCACGAATTCAGCAATCCGACCGACGGCAATAGATGGGATTCAACAGTCGTTGCATTTATTTCCCAAACATCATCAAAGCCGTGGCGAAATTCCCCTGCCGCGGAGCGGCATTTGAACCTAGCCCGGCTTTTCAAAGCCGGGAGAGCCGTTACGTAGTTGGTTCAGTCGCGGAGCGACGGTTGATACCGATGATCGGTATCAACCGTCGCTCCGCGACTGAAAACGGATATGCGTTAGTCGACCCGGCTTTGAAAAGCCGGGCTAAGCTCACGTGGTTGCTCCGCGACCGGGAAGACGGTTGTTGCATTTATTTCTCAAAGACCATAAACGCCGGCCTAAGTTCAACCGTCGCTGCGGCGACGAAGAATAAATCAGCACACTGATCTGATAACCACTCTAAGGGGCAGTGGGCAATGTTTGGCTTCAGGGCGACAAACATAAACCATCTTGCTTCCGCGCGAACGATCAAAGAAGATAGCCGCGATGTTTAACCACACCGTCGAATTCGTCAGCGACAAACTCGCGATCAAAGCGGTTCTCGGACGCCTCGACGCAGCGCCAGTGATCGCGCTCGACATCGAAACGGCCTACTGGTGGGACCGTGAGTTGGAGCGCGTCGCGCTCATTCAGTTGGCCTTCCGCGAAAACGGCGCGATACGAGCAATCGTCATTGACGCGATGGCGGATTTCGATCCGGAGTCGCTGCGGCGCCCTCTCGAGCTGAGCGCGCAGGTCAAGGCCATTCATAACGCCGGCTTCGACGCGGTGAAACTGTCACGCCATTATCGCATCGCCACCTCTCCGATTCACGACACGATGCTGGCCGCGCGGCGCAGCGGCGAGCGCCGCTGCTCGCTGCAGGCCCAGGTCGAAGCCCACCTGGGCTTCCATCTCGACAAGACCGAACAGCGAGGCGATTGGGGCCGCCGCCCCCTGACCGCTGAACAATTGAATTACGCCTCGCTCGACCCCGTCTGCACCTTGCTGCTTTACGAAAAGCAGGTCGCGCGCGGACTGCGCGGCGATTACCAATTGAGGGCCAGGGTCGAGAGTACGCAGGAACCTCTGCCGCTGGCGCCTGACGAACCGCGAGTCGCGGCGCCCGACGCCGGCGCGCCGGAATTGGCTCGCCTGGCTTCCGAACTCGGCGATCTCGACGCTTGCGCGTTTGCGCTGCTCGGCGTCATCACCGAACTCGGCGGGCGTTACAGCCCTGAACACCTGGTCGCGTCGATCTGCGCCGAAAGGGTCGGCCTAGCGGGTTGGGTCATCGATCACACGCTAGGCGTCGGCGCCGACATCGATGAAGTGAACGCCAAGCGGGAGATCGCCACGCTCATCGAAAGAGGGCTGGCGCGCCTTAGCCTCTCGCGCAAGCTCGAAGCCACCGCCGCCGGCGAGGAACTATGGACGGATCACAAATCGCGACGTTTGATAGAGAAATAACTTGCCTGCCACGCCGGGCGATTGTAGTATGCCTGCATCAATTCGCGGTCACGGAAAAATTAATCGAACAAGCTTAACTGGAGAATAGGAAATGAAGCACCCAAACGCCGTTTCTCTCGCTAAACGCTTGCTGGATTCGCACATCAAACGCCAAGTGATAGCGAGGACCGAGTCCGAAACGGAACACCTTTTCAGGATCACTGATGAAGAGATTGCCTGGGCCGAAGACATTCTCGCCACTCACCTGGACGCATGCATGAAGCAAGGCATTCATCC
>DATCXQ010000609.1:0-3273 GCA_036565725.1 Blastocatellia bacterium | reverse complement strand
GCGAACGAAACCTTCTACTGCACGCGGCAGGCTATGCGCCGTTATATAGCGAAACCAGCCTGGATGACCCACAGATGGCGCATGTGCGCCGAGCCCTGGAGTTGATTCTCGAAAATCAGGAGCCGTTCGGCGCGGTCGTCTTTGACCGCCATTGGGACGTTGTCATGGTCAACGCGGCTTACGTTCGCTTCACCAGCCTTCTCTTAGGCTCAAGCCATACTGCCGTGGCGCCGCTGAGAGTCATATCCCCGCCCCGCCCAAACCTGCTACATATGTTATTCGACCCGGCGGGATGGCGGCCATTTATCACGAATTGGGATGTGGTCGCCCGCTCCTTAATTTCGCGTGTTCACCGGGAAATCGTTTTAGAAAGAGATCCCGCGACACGTGAACTGCTCAGCGCAATTCTCGCTTACCCCGGCGTCCCGAAGCGTTGGAGCGAGCCGAACTTTGAGTCGCCGCAGGACGTTATAATTCCGATCGAGATGCGATTCGGTGATCAAACTCTATGCTTCATCAGCACGATCGCCACCCTCGGCAGCCCACATGACATTACCTTGCAAGAACTGCGAATCGAGACTTTTCACCCTGCTGATGAAGCGACTGCGGATATCGCCCGATCCGTTGCGTCGCGCGTCGGTCTATAGCGTTTGGCTCATGAAAAGTATCCGGGTGATTCATTGCGGCGCCCGGCCGGAAGTCAGAGTGCGCGTAACAGTCCCGATTGGAGCCTCATTGGCGCCCGGAGCCGTCGGCGAAAACTCTCGCCCGAAGACCGTTATCTGTTTTCTTGGCGCGCCCTACATCGAGGTCTTGCGCGGCATTATGGAGATAGCGTGATGAAAGATCATGGTTGCTGCGCAGTCGCTGCGAGCGACTCAGGTCGCCAGACGATCGCGGCCCGAAATTCGGATGGCGATCGGTAGACGCACAAGTTCGTCCGGCGCTCCTCGACATTGCCGGGAGGATAATTCCGGGCGCCATCCTGGCGCTTTTGCCAAAATGCCCAGCGTCTATGGCGGCCTACGTTGCGATTGGAACTGGAGTTGGGCTATCGATGTCGAGCGAGACGTACCTGCGGATGCCGCTTATGATCCTGTGCGTGGCTTCGCTGTCATACCTGGTAGCGAAGATCCTGCGCCGCTTCATCTTGCAATTATAGGCATGGCGCTGGAATTTTATTCTTGACCGTGCGGTAAAGAATCGATATGATCCTGCGCGAAGGATGAAAGGTGGAGCCCAATGGCAAGGCCACGTGAATTCGACATCGACGAGATTCTCTCCCAAGTGATGGAGATCTTCTGGAAGGAAGGGTATGAGAAGACATCCTTTGCCCTGATCGAGGAGCAGACCGGTGTCAAGAAGGCGAGCTTGTGCGCGGCCTTTGGGGACAAGCGCAGTCTCTTTCTCAAAGCTCTCCGGCATTATCAGGAAGTCGGACGCCAGTCGTGCCGGTTGGCGCTCAACCAGGGCGGGCCGGATGAGGTGATTCGCCAATGGGTCTCTCAAATCGCCGAAAATACAATCGGCGAGAATGTGGGGCAGGGGTGTATGCATGTCAACACTATTATTGAGCTCGCCGCGCGTGACGCGGAGGTGGCGGCCCTGGTTAGAGAGCACACCGAGCTAATCTCGGCTCAAGTGGCCGAAGTTATAGTCAAGGGGCAACGCAGTGGCCAGTTCCGAACAGACGTGAAGGCGACCGCCCTGGCAACTTATCTCGTCACCTCTGTCTATGGACTCGTTGTCGTCGGAAAGGCGGCGTCGGTGGGCAAGGAGATGAAGCAGATCGTCGACGTCATTTTGTCGGGGCTGGAGAAGTAAAAATTTTGTCTTATTATTTACCGTGCGGTAAACAATGAATAGACCTCAATTAAACTGAAGGGAGAAAAATGAGCAGACTAGCAGGAAAGACTGCCGTCATTACTGGTGGCACAACGGGGATCGGGTTTGAAACGGCGAAATACTATCTTCAGGAAGGCGCCAGAGTGATCATCACGGGGCAAAATGAGGCTCGGCTGTCGGAAGCGGCAGCTAAACTGGGCAAAGGGGTCAAGGCGGCGCTTGCGGACGCGAGTAAGTTGGCTGACCTTGATAACCTGCGCGAAGTGGTCAGGAAAGAGTTCGACAGTCTCGATGTGCTTTTCGTCAACGCCGGAGTCGCAGTCTTTGCGCCGCTGGAGGACATCGACGAATCGACTTTCGACTATCAGTTCAATGTCAACGTCAAGGGGGCTTTCTTTACTATCCAGAAACTGGCCGGACTTCTCAAATCGGGTTCCAGCGTTATCATCAACGCTTCGGCAGTCAATGAAAAAGGGCTGGCCGGGGCCAGCGCCTACAGCGCCACCAAAGCCGCGGTGCGCTCCTTCGCCCGGAGTCTGGCAGCCGAATTGGGGCCGCGAGGAATCCGCGTCAATGCGCTCAGTCCGGGTTATGTGCCCACCGAAATCCAGGGCAAGATGGGAGTTCCGCGCGAACAACTCGAAGCCTCCATGCAAGAGCTCGTCAATCGTCTTCCACTCGCTCGGGCAGGCCGAACCGATGAGATCGCCAAGGTCGCCGTCTTTCTGGCGAGTGATGAATCGTCCTACGTCACCGCGACGGATCTGACGGCGGATGGCGGATTCATGAATGTTTGATCGAACTGCGGCGATCTAGACTGGAACAGGCAGGAGAGAGAACGCGAAACACGCAGGAGAGTTGAAACACGCGAAGCCATTCAAGCTTTTTCATGTGTTTCGCCTCTTTCGCTTGTTTCGCGTGTTTCGCGTTCTGATCCCGAAGCCGGGAGAGGCTGAGTGGAAACGGCGCCTGTTCTGGGAGTGGATAACTATTTAATTGGGCGACTCGCTCGAAGTCACTAACGTCGGGCGCGCGCTTCCCGGTAAGCGATGCGGTAGATGACGCCGTTTGTGTCATCGGAGAAGAGCAATGATCCGTCGCGCGCGATGGCCATACCGGCGGGCCGCCCGAAATACGATTGCCCCTCATCGAACAGAAAACCCGTCAGAAAATCCTCGACCCGCTCCGGCCTGCCGTTCTGAAACTTGATGCGGACGATCTTGTAGCCGACGGGCGGGAGGCGGTTCCACGAACCCCGCATCGTCACGAAAGCGTCGTTCCGGTATTCGGTCGGGAACTGCGCGGCGGTGTAGAAGACCAGATTGAGTGGAGCCGAGTGGGCTTCGTAACTGAGTACGGGCGGTCGCGTCCGAGCGCAGTATTGCTCTCTTGTCATTCCCTTCGGCTCGGCGGCGAGGTAGCGGTCCG
>DATCXQ010000364.1:0-6925 GCA_036565725.1 Blastocatellia bacterium | reverse complement strand
AGCAGTGCGCGTTCGTCAGATCCGTCCGCGCCGATCACATAAATCCGAGGCGAGCCGCCGCGATCCGAAATGAAAGCGATCTCGCGTCCCGTCTTCGGATTCCACCTCGGGGAGGTATTCACCGCGTTGCGCGTGCTCGTCAATCTCTTCGCGCCCGACCCGTCACCGTTCGCGACGTAAAGCTCCATCGAACTGCCGTCCTTGCTCGAAGCGAAAGCGATCCGCCCGTCGGGGCCGATTGCGGGCGAAGTCGTCGTGCCTTTGAACCGTGTCGAGCCGATTATCAATCCGTCCTCGCCGCGAATGCATATGTTCGGATAGCCATCTCGGAAAGAGACATATGCCAGCCGCTTGCCGTCGGGCGAGAACGAAGGCAAGAGCGCAAGCGATCCGTCGCGAGTGAATGCTCTCGCGCCGTAACCGTCGTAATCCATCCTATGGATTTCGCTCTTATCGTTTCTGCTTTTGACGACGTAGGCGATCTTCGACTGGGCGATGCCTTCCTGCCCGGTCAAAAGCCTGACGATCTGGTCGGCGAACTGGTGGGCCATCTCGCGCGGCTCGCCGCTCATCGAGGCGGAGAGCATTTGCTGCCGTGTCTTGACGTCATAAAGGAAGCCCTGTGCGGTGTTCGCGCCGGTCAGATTGCCGAAGGCAACGTAATCGCTCTTGACCGGGTCGTCCGCCCACTCTTCATATCGCAGCGAGGCGGGGTCGGCGAGCAGCGTCTTAGGATAAAGGCTCTTGCCGACCAGGTTGGCGACGCTCGCGAACTTCAGGTCGCCCCAAAGCGTAGCGTTGAACGTCCCGAGCGAGGCGTCGAGACCGCCCGCACGCGGTTGAAAATCGGCCGCCGCCAACGACGGGCCGCTGCCTGGCGTGACGATGATCGTGCCGATCGTCTTACTCAGGTCTTCCTTAGACTCCTGTGAGCGCCGCGCGCGCGCATCTGGTAAGAAAATTAGCGCCGAGCTGATGACTGTGATTACAGATGCAATCAGAATAGCTCTTCTCATGCGTTCTCCATTGGGGCGGGTGTCACATTACGGGGGGTATTCCAAGGTCTTTGCAAATCTTGTTCGCAAGAATGTCGCCTATCTCGTTGTGACGCGGAACCGCTGACCTCGTATTCAACTCCGGGTTATGCCACCAGGAGTGGCGTTTGCCTTCTCTAGATCAATAGACAGCCGTGAATGCGAAGATGTCTGATCAACTCGCTTCGCTTCATACGGCGATTCGTTCTTCTTGATAATTTCCTCCGGCGGCGGCGATAGCATCATGTCTGTTAAATTCCAGGGCCTCTTCCAAAGTTATTTTGAGGCTTTTCAGCAGCTCATCACGCGTCGCCTCCTGGCAATTAACTCCTGGGACTTCTTCAATCCAGCCAATCCACCAGGGGCCATCCTGCTTTATCACAGCGGTGTATACGTTGTTCATGCAAGATCCCCGAAATTATTTCGGATATCTAAACAAGATCTCTGCGACACCATCTTGCGCGCCCATCAAAAATCCGTTCGGGAACGGCGGCAATGGGTTCGAGGCGATGACGGCTCGCTCAGCCGCGTTGTTTATCAAATCGTTTGGACCACGCCTTTTGAAATAATTCGGAGCTATCCGCCCGTTCACCAGCGAGAGTATTCGCCCGTCGCGCGCAATACGAAGCTGCACGAGGACGTATTGTGGATCGCTCACGTCATTCAACATCGGCGGATTGTAGTTGCGGCTCAATATCGTTTGAATGAGCCGCCCATACGCCGAACCTCCCGGCACTCCGTTCTGGCCCAGATTGGCCCCCGAACTGAGGCCGACACCTCTGATCATTGAGGGAACCTGTATGCCGAATGTACGCCCGACATCGACGGTAGTGTCCGGCGAACTTCCGCGCAGCGGCGTCTGCGACACGAGTTGCGAGGTCTGGTTGGCGGTCGGACGGTCAGTAGTCAATTTCTCTTTCGGGGTCGGGGTTGCTTTTGTAGAGGGCAGAACATCCGAGTTCGGGTCAGGCGTCGGGGCCTCTGTAGACACCACTTCATTGTTGAGCGGGTTGTTGTCCTCGCCGTGGAATGAGACCGCGCGGGGCGGAGTGAACCCCAGCGACCTTCCGTCGACGGTTGAGACTTCAATCGCGTTCCCGCCGCCCCCTTGCCCGTCGCCTGCGGCGATGATGTTGACCGTGAGCGGATTGCGAAAGTACCATGCGCACACGCCCAGCAGCGCGACGTGCATCACTACGGAAAGCACCGCTTCAGCACTGAACCAGGATTTTCCATTTTCAGCAGCCAACACGCTTAACAACCTTACTACCTTACTACAAGGTTAACGGTCAATTCCTGATGACAAAAGCTTCCCAACCGTCATAATCGGCGCCGCACTCAACAGCCAGCCTTTATGACTCTAATAAGCCGCCGACTATTACGGCATTACTTCTTCGGCGCCGGCTCGGTCACGAGGCTCACTTGGGCATCGGCGCGCTTGGCCTGGTCGAGCACGTAGGCGACCACACGATAAGGGGTATCGCCGTCGCCGCGCAGGTAGACGCGACGGTCCTTCGATTGCCCCAACCGCTCGTTGAGCAGCTTAGAGAGGTCATCGACCCTGACCGCCTGCTGCTCGTCCTTGCCGCTCAAATAAACCGAACCTTCTTTGTCCACCGAAATGATCAGCGCCTGGGGCGTGGCTTCGTTATTCTTCGCCTCGCGCGTCTTGGGGAGATTGACCTGGATGCCGGTCTGCAGGATCGGCGCGGTGATCATAAAGATCACGAGCAACACCAGCATCACGTCTACGAGCGGAGTGACGTTGATTTCAGCCAGCGCGGTCTGCGTGCGCCCGCTGCGTCCGTTGTTGTTGTTGAACGCCATAACTCTCAATCGCTTCGCGCTCGATGAAGTTGAGCAATCGGAGCGAAAAGCTGTCCATCTCAGCCGCCAGAACTTTGATGCGGTTGAGGTAGCGGTTGTAACCGATGACTGCGGGCACTGCCGCCGCGATGCCGGCCGCCGTCGTGATCAGCGCCTCGGCGATGCCCGGCGCCACGGCCTGGATCGAGGCCGTAGTCGCCTGGGTCAGTCCGTTGAACGCGATGATGATGCCCACGACCGTGCCGAACAGCCCGATGAATGGGGACGCGCTGGCGACCGATGCGAGCATGCTAAGGCTCCTCTCCAGCCTGGTCGTCTCGCCGATGGCGGCGCTCTGCATCGCCCGATGAACCGCGTCCAGGTTGAGCCTCGACTGCTTCTGCAGTTCGCCGTTGGCGGCCTGGAAGATGGCCATCAGCGGGCTCGCTACGAAGGGCGCGACGTTGGCATACAACTCGGCCCATCGGGAGCTTTTCTCGAACGCGCGGACGAATTCCCTGCTCTGCCGCTCGGCGCGCTTGGTCGCGCGAGCTTTCGTTAAAATGAGCGACCAGGAAGCTACGGAAAATAAGAGGAGGATCAACAGCACCGTTTTATTAATGGGGCTGGCGCGGAGAACCAGGTCAAGAAGAGTGCTGCTAGAATTACCGGTCTGAGCCGTCTGCTCCTGCAAAAACCAGAAGGCGGGCAGAAATGAACATAACAACTCCGAGACGTTCAATAGCTTCTATCTCCTTAAGATTGATCGAGCCAGTCTACGCTGAAGCCTCCTCAAATTTGCGCTCAGACTGGCGGCGCGGAACCGCGCCTTTTGTAATCGCTCGATGACGGGGGTACGGGAAATAACCTTTGCTAAGCGCGGGGCTATGCTATCATGCGCCCCACACGTGTTCAAGAAACCCTTTTGAATAAAGTGGATTTTCAAGAGCGTTCCTCGGCAGATGAACTAGGGCAGTCGCCCCAAAGAGACATAAACCAGTTCAATTCTCGCAAAGGAGAGTCGACTATGAACCGATTGTTGAAAACTACGATCGCTCTCGGCGTGGTCAGCGGCTTTGCTCTCTGCGCGCAGAGCGTCAATTCGGCGGGCGTTGGCTATATGACACAGGCCAAGGTGATGAGTGAATACAAGGGCGTCAAACTCGGCATGAACCGCGACGCCGTCAAAACCGCGGTGGGTAACCCGGCTAGCTCCTCCGACACGAGCGACGAATTCAATCTCACCGGCGACGACAAAATGACTGTGCATTACGACAACGGAGAGGTGAGGGCGATTCAACTAGCCTTCTCCGACCCCAAGAACGCCCCCCCCTGGAAAGAGGTCGTCGGCGACGCGGAGGTGAGCGAAACGCCGAACGGCGCCAAAATCGCGCGAAAGATAATGGAGGCCGAGAAATTCTGGGTCTCGATCTATCAGACCAAGGACGGCGCGACCACGCGGATTACGATTAGCCGGTAAGGCGACGGGGCGACGGGGCGAGCGGGCGACGGGGCGACAAGATGACAAAAGGAAGAAAAATCTCCTTGTCGCCCCGTCGCCCCGTCGCCCTGTCGCTTCGTCATCCTCTTCCCAGCTGGATGCGGATCATTGCGCGCTGGAGCTTCAATTCGGCGCGGTCGAAATCGACGTCTTCGCCCCTCGACGCCAGGCGCCTCTCTGCGCGCTCTTTCGCGCGCTCGGCGCGCCCGACGTCTATCTCTTCCGGCTTTTCGGCCACGTCCGACAGGACAGAGACTCGATCTGAGGCGACTTCGACGAAGCCGCCGCTGACGTGCATACGCCTGTTCTCATTTCCCTTCCGGTAAGAGAGGACGCCGGTCTTCAACTGCGAGATCAGCGGGGTGTGGTCTGGCAAGATTCCCAGTTCTCCGCCGAGGCCGGGCGCGACAATCTCATCGACCTGCTCGCTCAAGACCAGTCTTTCGGGTGTGATTACTTCGAGATTTAGTTTGTCTGCCATAGTTGTGGTGGTTAGCGGCTGGTGGTTAGTGGTTGGTGGTCGGCTATTTAACCCCGAACCGACCACCAACCACTAACCACCAACCACCATCTTTACATCTTCTTCGCCGCTTCAACCACTTCTTCAATCCCGCCTTTGAGGAAGAAGGCCTGTTCGGGGATGTCGTCGTACTTGCCTTCGACGATCTCGCGGAAGCCGCGGATCGTCTCGGCGATCGGCACGAACTTGCCCGGGATGCCGGTGAACTGCTCGGCGACGTGGAAGGGTTGGGAGAGGAAGCGTTGGATCTTACGCGCGCGCGCGACGGTCAGCTTGTCATCTTCAGATAGTTCGTCAATACCCAGGATGGCGATGATGTCCTGCAGGTCTTTGTAGCGCTGCAAGATACGCTTCACGTCCTGGGCCGTGTTGTAGTGCTCGTCGCCTACGATTCGCGGGTCGAGGATGCGCGAGGTCGATTCGAGCGGGCTGACCGCCGGGTAAATTCCCAACTCTGCGATCTGGCGCGACAAGACCGTCGTGGCGTCGAGGTGCGCGAAGGTCGTGGCCGGCGCCGGGTCGGTCAGGTCGTCCGCCGGGACATAGATCGCCTGCACCGACGTGATTGATCCGCGCTTGGTCGAAGTGATGCGCTCCTGCAATTCGCCCATCTCGGTGGCCAGGTTCGGCTGATAGCCCACCGCCGAAGGCATGCGCCCGAGCAGCGCCGACACCTCGGAACCCGCCTGGGTGAAGCGGAAGATGTTGTCGATGAAGAGCAGAATGTCCTTGCCTTGATCGCGGAAATACTCGGCCACGGTCAGGCCCGAGAGCGCCACGCGCAGCCGCGCCCCGGGCGGCTCGGTCATCTGGCCGTACACCAGCGCCACTTTGGACTTCGACAAGTCCTCGTCGTTGATAACGCCCGACTCGCGCATCTCCACCCACAGGTCGTTGCCCTCGCGGGTGCGTTCGCCGACGCCGGCGAAGACCGAGAACCCGCCGTGCGCCTTGGCGATGTTGTTGATCAACTCCATGATGCAGACCGTCTTGCCGACTCCCGCGCCGCCGAACAGCCCGATCTTTCCGCCTTTCAAAAACGGCTGGATCAGGTCGATGACCTTGATGCCCGTGATGAGCATCTCCAACTCGGTGGATTGATCTTCGAAGGTGGGGGCGTGACGGTGAATCGCGTACCGCGTGGCGGCATCGACAGGCCCGCGCTCGTCCACCGGCTCGCCGATGACGTTGATGATCCGGCCCAGCGTGCCGTTGCCCACCGGCACGGTGATCGGGCCTCCGGTGTCGACCACCCTCATCCCGCGGACCATGCCGTCGGTCGGGAGCATTGACACAGTTCGCACGCGGCCTTCGCCCAGGTGCTGTTGGATTTCGCAGATGACGTCGATAGGCCGCGGCACGTCAAAACCTTCGCTGGTGATGCGCAGAGCCTGATAAATCGGAGGCAGGTCGGAATTTGAAAACTCTACGTCCACAACCGGCCCGATGATCTGCACCACCTTGCCGAAATTGCCCGCGCCTTTGGCGCCGTTCGTAGTAGCCATAAAATCTGTATTTCTCCTTTGTTACCCTTGTCGCTCTTGCTGGTGAGCTGTGTAGCGATCGCGCAGGACCGTTTTCGCGGGATGTCGGCTTCGGATCTGAGATGATTATTGCCTGTTTGAAGCTTCGATCCCGGCGGGCGGCGCCCCGCACAGTGTCGCGGATGATTCTGTTAGCGCTCAATTAGCCAAGCATCATTTCATAACGTTCAGTAAGCGTCAACCACCACCGCCGGCGTTATGATGGCTGCGATGCGAGACAGGCGTCAATCATAAAGAAGTCGTAGAAATGCTTTGAATTTGGACAGTGAAGAATTGCGAATAATCTTTTTGACCGCCGTCTGCGAGTCAACCCCAGCCGTGATAGAGAATCTATTTGCGATGGGCGATGAGGACAAGTGGGCCGACGCCTGGAATGTGCGCGCAATATGGCTGCGTGATTTCGCCGGCGCCATACTGAGATCGAATCCAAGGATCATCTTTTTATCCCATGCGTTAAGGCATGGCGTCGCTCTAACCGCGTGGAAGCGCGCCATCGAGCGCCGCCGCTCCGTCCGCGCGG
>DATCXQ010000355.1:0-4140 GCA_036565725.1 Blastocatellia bacterium | reverse complement strand
CGGCTGCCGCCGAAACGCCGAACTTGTCTTCGAGCGCCTTCACCAATTCCGACGCCTCCAGAAGAGAGAGACTGCCGATTGTATCAACGATGTTTTCAATGTTAGCCATAATTAGTTACGATTCCTCCTAAAACGCCACCTGCCGAATTTCGATAGGCAGGGATGAATTTCGGTTGACTCTTACGCCGGGCGACTTCAACCACCATTGTGATCCGGGGCGCGCGCGCCAGCGCCGTTTTTCAGCTTCGGACCGTCGCCCGGGCATCACTCCGAGGAGGGTCTTCGGTAAGAGTGGCCGCGCACTGACAAAACAGCGTGGCCGATGAATTTCTCAAATCTCAAATCTTAGTACAGTAGGGCAGACCTGTATGTCTGCTCCGGATTGGGCTTACAGCGATCACCGGGGCCCTGCGCACAGGTCTGCCCCTACAAAATCGCTAAGACTCCTGTCCGCCAGTCTGATCCTGCCCGCCCTTCTGATCCGCGATCTGTTTGATCACGACCGCCAGGTTGCGAGCGACGCCGTTGACCGCAATCGCGATGCGCTGCGCGGGCGAGTTGAGAAGGAACATCAACTTGCTGACCAGCTCTTCTTTCGAGGGCAGCGCGGCCAGGGCGTCAACGTCTTTGACGTTGATTACACGGCCTTCGACGATGCCGGCTTTGAATTTGAGCTTCGCGTTATCCTTGGCGAACTTGCTCAGCACCTTGGCCAGTCCGACCGGGTCTTTCTGGCTGTAGGCGACGGCGGTCATGCCGGCGAAATGATCCTTCAGCGGTTCGAGCGGCGTGCCTTCGACAGCGATTTTGACGAGGGTGTTTTTGACCACGCGGTAATTAAGCTCCGCTTTCTCCAACGCGCGGCGTAATTCCCAGTCCTTTTCGACGGTCAACCCCTGAAAACTCACGATCACGGCGTTGTCGGCCTCGCCGAACTCTTCTTTCAGTCGGGCGATGTCTTGCTGTTTTTGCTCTTTCGTTTTCATTGCCTATCTCTCTAACAGGGCCCCACACGCAGGTCTGCCCCAATATAAGAATTGCGTTACGCGCCGACCGACATGGGATCTACAAGGATTCCCGGCCCCATCGTGGTCGCGACATTTACCTTCTTGACGTATTTGCCTTTCGCGGTGGCCGGCTTGGCCTTGATCACCGCATCGATCAGCGCCTTAGCGTTGGCGGTGATCTTCTCCGAGGAGAAGGAGACTTTGCCGACCGGGACATGAATCACGCCGGTTTTGTCCACGCGATATTCGACCTTGCCCGCCTTGGTTTCTTTGACGGCGTTTGTGACGTCCGGGGTGACGGTTCCGGTCTTCGGATTCGGCATCAGTCCGCGTGGGCCCAGAATCTTACCGAGCGCGCCCACCGAACGCATCATGTCGGGAGTCGCGATCAGCGCGTCGAAACCGAGATAACCGCCCTTGATTTTTTCAACCAGGTCGTCGCCGCCGACCTCATCGGCGCCCGCATCCTGCGCCTCGCGCTGTTTTTCGGGCGAGCCGGCGATGACGGCGACTTTCTTCGATTTGCCAAGGCCGTGCGGAAGAACGAGGGTTCCGCGTACGAGTTGATCGGCCTTGCGAGGGTCGACGCCGAGCACCATGGTCACTTCCACCGTCTCGTCGAATTTAGCCGGATGGATCTTTTGCGCCAGCGTGACGGCGTCGGCCAAAGCATAGAGTTTGCCCGACTCGACTTGAGCGAGCGCGGCTTTAAATTTCTTTCCTGCCATTGATTACTTCCTTCCAGGTGTTAACGTGACCGAGGCTGGAATCGGAGACCGTAATCGGGCTCCGACAGAGCCTGTCACTCCCTCTTAAGAAAAGCGGATTGTGAGTCAAAAGATCGCGGAGACCATGTTTCATTGTTCATTTGTTATTGCAGGGACCTCATGAGGTTCCTGCAATAACAAATGAACAATGAAAACGCTTCAAAATCTCCGCCAAACTGCTTACTTAACTTCAAGACCCAGACTTTTAGCGGTGCCTTCGACCGTGCGAATCGCGGATTCGAGATTCGTCGTGTTGAGATCGGGCATCTTGGTCTTGGCGATCTCCTCGATCTGAGCGCGAGTGATCGTCCCGACCTTTTCACGGTTCGGTTTGCCCGAACCCTTCTCGATTTTCGCCGCCTTCTTCAGAAGATCGGCCGCCGGAGGCGTCTTGGTGATGAACGTAAAAGAGCGATCGGCGTAGACCGTGATGACGACCGGGATTTTGATGTCGCCCATGTTCGCGGTCTTCGCGTTGAACTGTTTGCAAAACTCCATAATGTTCACGCCCTGAGGCCCCAGCGCCGTGCCGATGGGCGGGGCGGGATTGGCCTTGCCTGCGGTAACCTGAAGCTTGATATAACCTGTAATTTTCTTTGCCATGATATTTAAGGATTTTTTCCGCCGCAGTGAAAGAAACCTGGCGCCTGGTTTAAAGCGGCGTAGGTTTCTTTCCCCCGACGAAACTCGTCATTTTTGGCGTACACTTGATTAAATGCCAGGCCTTATCGGAAATTTCGCCTTTATCATTGCATTCGACCCCGCATTCGACCCCGCATTCGACCTCGACCAGAATGTAACCGGGGAAGAACATTTGTTCTTCCCGCCATGTCTCAACCCAGTTTTAGCTCTCTTCGGCGAATGAGACCTTCTCGACTTCCAAGAATCCCAATTCGACCGGCGTCGCGCGTCCGAAGATCGTGACGCTGACTTTGAGCATGCTCTTGTCGTGGTTGACCTCTTCGACGGTGCCCATGAAGCTGGTGAACGGCCCTTGCGTAATTCTCACCGTCTCGCCGCGCTCGAACGTGAATTTCGGCTTCGGCTTCTCGGCCGCTACCGCGACGTGGTGGACGATCTGGTCGACCTCTTCCGGAGTCAGCGGGGTCGGCTTTTGTCCGCCGACGAAGCTGGTCACCTTCGGCGTGCTCTTGATCAAATGCCAGGCCTTATCGGAGATTTCGCCTTTATCATTGCATTCGATCTCTACGAGCACGTAGCCAGGGAAGAACATGCGCGTGCTCTCGACGCGCTTGGAGCCTCGCATCTCGACGACAGTTTCGGTCGGGATCAGCACCTGGGTGATCTCGTCCTGCATCACGAACGCCTCGATGCGCGTGCTCAGGCTGTCGCGCACTTTTCGTTCATACCCCGAATATGTATGAATTATGAACCATTGCTTCGCCATATGGCTTAACCGAAAATCTTTCTCGCTAACCATTCGATACCATGAATTAGATAACTCAGCCCCGTGTCTGAAAGCCAAAGAAAGGCCGCGAAAAAGAAGACAACGACGATGGTAATGATCGTTGTATTGATGACTTCAGTGCGCGTCGGCCAGGAGACTTTCTTCATTTCCAGCGCGACCTCTCGCCAAAACTGGCGGACAGCCGCGATCCAACTAAGCGGCTTTGAGGCCAACGATTGCCGATCCTGTTCTTCCGCCATCGCCGCGCTTCTCGATGTTGCCATTGTCACACCTCAACTGACTTAGATTTCAACGATGCTCGCGTCAAGCGGGAAAACCCGGCATAAAAACGAGCAGGGGTATCAGGATTCGAACCCGAACTTCCGGTTTTGGAGACCGGCGTGCTAACCGTTGACACTATACCCCTTGAATGCGACGCGGCGACGGGAGGACAGGGAGACGGGGTGATAATTTTGTCTTTTCGCCCCGTCTCCCTGTCCTCCTGCCGCCTCATCGCTACTTGGTTTCCTTATGGGCCGTGTGCTTACGGCAAAAACGACAAAACTTCTTAAACTCCAAACGCTGCGTCGTTTTCTTCTTGTTTTTGGTTGTGACGTAGTTGCGATTTTTGCAATCGCCACACTGCAAAACGATGTTGTCTCGCATAATTTTCCAGATGTCAGGTGTCAAGCGCCAGGTGTCAGATGTTAGTCATAGGTCTGCGCCTGAAATCTAACATCTGACATCTGGCGCCTATTCGATAATGTCCGAGATGGTCCCGGCGCCTACCGTGCGCCCTCCCTCCCGGATCGCGAACCGCAAGCCCTTCTCCATCGCGATCGGCGTGATCAGCTCGATCTCCATCGCGATGTTGTCTCCAGGCATCACCATTTCCACTCCCTCAGGCAGGTGCGCCACTCCCGTCACGTCCGTCGTCCGGAAGTAGAACTGCGGCCGG
>DATCXQ010000321.1:0-5867 GCA_036565725.1 Blastocatellia bacterium | reverse complement strand
CGGTCAAACGTCTCTTCAGCTTTCGCCTTTGCCGGAGTGGTTGCCAGATGTATTGCGCTACTTGCATCTATCGCCAACTCTCTATGCCGACTTGCAAAAGAATTCGGCTTTTGACATTTCAATCTTCGGGAAATGACAGCTGTAAATTTTGTATTGAAAGAAAATCTGAAAGATGAATCATTCAGCCAAATGAGCGATAATATTTCCTGAAAAGGATATTGCGAATTAACCGAGGATAAACAGATGTCGGACGAACAACTCGATCTGCTGAAAGAACAACTTGCGCCGCTGTCGCCGCAGGAGAAGCTAGAACTGGCTCGGTTTTTGACTGAACAGGCCAAGTTGGATCAGGCGGCGGAACAGGGGGAGGCCGTTATAGATCGGGCAGCCGCTGATGTCAAAAGGACGCAGCATATGGCCTGGCTTAAGGCGCACCGGGAGGAATACTCCGGCCAGTATGTAGCATTGGACGGGGATAGGCTAGTAGGCGTCGGCTTGACCATACGCGAAGCGCACGAACAGGCGCGCCAGCACGGAGTCGAACGCCCTTTCCTCACACACATCTCATCGGTTAAGGATGCGCCGTTCGGAGGCTGGTAGGCGATGGATCAGCATCTGAGCTTTGAGAGATTGATTCAATATGATCCCGGCCAGCCAGGGATCACGCTCAATATCTCGCTTCGTCTATCTGCGTCAATCGTCAATTTCCCGGCCAAAGTTGATACGGGGGCGAGCTATTGCATTTTCGAACGCCGTCATGGCGAGGCGCTTGGACTTAGCGTCGAAAGCGGCCTGCCACAGCCGATCAGCACAGTGACAGGTCGGTTCCTTACTTATGGCCATGAAGTCACACTCAGCGCAGCCGGGTACGACTTCGATTCGATAGTCTATTTCTACGCTGATGAAGATCTGGATCGCAACGTGCTTGGACGTCACGGCTGGCTGGATAGGGTTGTGTTGGGACTTATTGATTACGAAGGCAAGTTGCTACTAAGTCCATATGGCCTCTGATGCGATCCAATCCGACTACAGTCGTCAATAGTCGTCAGAATGTCGTTCATACTTATTCCAAACAACGGCGAAGACGTTCAGGTCAATGCCTGGAACTGGCGTCCGACGCTTGAATTCTTACGCGCGCAAACCATTATCACGTCCGAACAGGCTGAACTTCTCGGGTACAACGGATGTGGCGCTCGCGTTGACGCTGACCTGGCAAACCAAATAGCCGCGGCGATAGAAAACAAACTCTCGACAATGGCCCCTGGTGATCGCATGCGCGCGGACTTAACCGTCACTTCGGTTCCAAAGGCGCCGCAGGTTTTCCGCCCCTCCCCTCGGCCAGGCGACATTGATGACAATGAACTCTATTCGGCAACGTATGAATGGCTCGTCACATTCAAAGACTTTTGCAAACGGTGCGACGGATTCATGGTCTCGTAATGCTGTGGGTGTCCGCCCAACAATTCGTTGGACCGGAATGGCTGGCGCGTGTATTGTAACTTGATTCGTCCGGCGAGGCTCGAATGGATGCGCGCCACCCAGTCAACTCTGATATTAACCGGACAAAAAGAGGAGTTTGTTATGAAGCGATTCGAAGGCAAGACTGTACTAGTTACGGGCGGAACTAGTGGCATCGGCCTGGCAACGGCGCTCGCGTTTGCAAACGAAGGAGCTCGTCTTGTGATTACGGGCCGCGATCAATCCACTCTGGATCAGGCGAAGGCTCAGCTCAGTTCAGACTCTATCGCTATCCGAAATGATGCTGGACAAATTGCGGATGCAGATGCGCTTGCTGAGATATTAAAGCAGCGGGGTGTAATGCTCGACGCCGTATTCATCAACGCGGGTATGGCCAAGTTCGCCGCGCTTGAAGCTGTTGACGAACGTTTGTGGGACGATATCTTCAATACTAATGTGAAGGGGCCGTATTTTCTGATTAAGGCGCTGACGACGCTTCTGAACCAGGGGACCGCCATCGTACTCAACGGCTCGATCAACGCGCACATCGGAATGCCGAATTCCAGTGTGTACGCCGCGAGCAAGGCCGCACTGATTTCGTTGGCAAAGACTTTATCCTCCGAGCTGCTGAACCGGGGCGTTCGGGTCAACGTCGTAAGCCCTGGCCCAATTCAGACTCCGCTCTATGGACGCTTGGGTATTCCTGCTGAACAGCTTTCGGAAGTCGCAGCCAGTATTCAGGCTCAGATCCCACTCAAGCGTTTTGGAACAGCCGAAGAGATCGCTAGCGCAGTGCTCTATTTGTCGTCTGTAGAATCAGCGTTCATCGTCGGCGCCGAGCTAGTGGTGGACGGCGGTATGAGCCAGCTCTAACTGCTTGAGCCAAGTGCGTCTAACGAGGTGTTGCAGCGGAGGCGGCAGTGAAGTTCTTGTAAAGGCATTCGACCGGCTCTGGGCAAAGTTATTTCGTCTTCCCGCAAGGATATCATGAAGGTGATTCTATCCGGAGCGACAGGCATGGTCGGGCAAGGTGTTCTGCGGGAATGCCTGCTCGATCCCAGCGTGGACTGTATCTTATCGGTGGGACGAAGCGGCGCCGGCATAGACCATCCGAAGTTCCGGGAAATCATCCATCGCGATCTCACGAGCTACTCCGCCATCGAGCCTCAACTTGTCGGCTTCGACGCCTGCTTCTTTTGTCTCGGGGTTTCCTCCGCCGGGATGAGGCCGGAGGAATACGAACGGATCACATATGGAATTACGCTGGCTGCGGCGGAAACATTGGCCCGCCTCAATCCACAGATGACCTTCGTCTACGTGTCCGGCGCGGGGACCGACAGTTCTGAGCAGGGTCGGAGCGCCTGGGCGCGCGTTAAAGGCCGCACGGAGAACGCGATTCTGCGCCTCCCCTTCAAAGCCGCATACATGTTTCGCCCGGGCTTCATCGAGCCAAAAGCCGGCATCCGGTCGAAAACCGCCTTTTATCGCTTGCTTTATACGCTCGCCCGGCCTGTGACGCCCCTGCTTCGGCTGACCTTTCCGAATTTCATCCTGACCACTGAGCAACTCGGACGCGCGATGATTGCTGTCGCGCAAGGCGCCGAGAGTAAAAGAATTCTCGAAAGCAGAGACATACTTGCGCTAAGTCGAATAACTCAGCTGACAGACAAGCGCCCCTTGTAAGAAAGCGAATTCGAGCAGCATTGGCCCAGAGCGCTGGCCAGACAAAAATATAACGACGATTTTCTGAAGGCGCTGACCGATGGGGTAGATCCGTAGTCGGCTAACGGCTTAATTATGCGAGCAAATGCCGAGCGCCTCTGACCGGTTGCGCGTCGGCAAACACGCCCACGCGCTCACCACGGTCAGCCGGCGCGTCTCGATCAAGTGGTCTAAACACACTTCTTGATCTCTCAGATTGTGGGGATGGTCCCGCCGTCAATGACGTATTCGCTTCCTGTGATCGAAGACGCCCGGTCGGAAACGAGGAACGCCACCAACTCTGCGACCTCCTCGGGCCGGTTCGGGCGTCCGAGCGGAATCCCGCCCAGTGATTTCATCAAACTCTGACGCGCAGCGTCCGTGCCAGTTCCCCCCTCGATCGCCAGCCGCTCGATCAGCCCCTCGGCGGCTTTTGTCTCGGTGAATCCAGGCGCCACACTAATCACGCGAATGCCATGCGGGGCGACCTCCTTGGAGAGCCCTTTGCTGTAGTTGCTAAGAGCGGCTTTGGCGGCGGCGTAAGCCAGAGTGGCTTCGAATAGCGGGAGAGTTCGCTGGATCGACGAAACATGGACGATAACTCCGGAGCCTTGCTTCATCATCGCTGGAAGAAAGCCGCGGTCAAGCCGAGCCGCCGAAAACATATTCAGTTCGAATTCCTGCTGCCAGACGCCGTCGCTTAACGCCAGCGCGCCGCCGCCCGGCGCGGAAGAGCCGCCGGCGCCATTGATCAAAATGTCGAGACCGCCGAGCCGGTCGAAGGTCGCCTTGATGACGTGGTCAGTTCCCGCGCGCGCGCTAACGTCAGCTTGAATGAACTGTTGGGGATCGCAGTCCGCAGGAACGCTCCTTGCGACGGCGAGCACGGCGCCTCCGCCGAGTCGCAGGCGATTCACGATGGCGGCGCCGATTCCCTTGCTGCCACCCGTAACGAGGATTCGCTTACCGGTGAATTCGTTACCGTCAAATGGGACTTTGGAAACGTTCATAGTATGTGTACCTCCTGGTCAAAAATTGTTTGAGATAATCCGATCGCGCAACCCGCCGTAGGCTATGGCTCGTACCATCTCCTTTGCATAAAGGTCGTGAGGGAAACCTAGTTCAATCCGGCTGGCGTCATCAAGCGTCTTTAGCTGATCCGCCGAGAGCGTCAGTCCAAAGCTCGCGAGATTGTCCTGCAGCTGAGAAAGCTTTCGCGCGCCGATGATGGGGATAACCGGCACGGGACGACATCGAAGCCAGGCCAGCGCGACCTGCGCCATGCTGCGACCGACCTCATCGGAGACAGTCTTGACGGCCGCGACGACCCGGTCGGTTCGTTGTTGCTCTGGCATAAACTCCTTCATCGTAACCGCGCTCATCCGGCCCGGCTCGCCCATCTGCTCAGAGGATCCCTGGCCGTGATACTTGCCGGTCAGCACGCCATTCGAAAGCGGCGACCACGCCGTTAAGCCCAGGTTCAGCGCTCTGGCCATCGGGATCAGTTCGCGCTCGACGGTGCGCTCGATCAGGCTGTACTCGATCTGCAACCCGATGAAGGGCGCCCATCCACGCAACTGCGCCAGCGTGTTCGCCTGCGCGATCCACCAGGCCGGGGCGTCGGAGATGCCGACGTAAAGCACCTTGCCTTCGCGAACCAGATCATCCAGTCCTCTCATGATCTCTTCGACCGGCGTGATCTGGTCCCAGATATGAACCCAGTAAAGATCGATATAGTCGGTTCCGAGCCGCTTGAGACTCGCATCCACTGCCTGCCTCATACTCTTGCGGTGGTTTCCGGCTGCGTTCGGGTCAGTGCCCGGAGCGGCATTGGTATATTTCGTGGCTAGCACCAAGCTCTGGCGGTGGCCCTGCGTAAATTCTCCGAGGAACGATTCGCTCGTCCCGTTCGTGTACACGTTGGCGGTGTCGATGAAATTGCCGCCGGCCTCGCGGAAGGCGTCGTACACCTTTCGCGCTTCGTCCTTTGCGACGCCCCAACCCCAATCATCGCCGAAGGTCATTGTCCCAAGGGCCGCTTCCGACACACGTAGGCCCGAATTTCCGAGTAGTCTGTATTTCATACTTTTCCCCCTATTGTTCAGTAAGGACTTGCCGTGGGTTGCACGATGATCTCACTGACGTCCACGTCCGCAGGCTGCTCGACAGCGAATGCAATGGCGCGAGCGATGGCGTCAGCGCCGATGGCGATCTTGCGGGATTCCCGCATGCCTTCGGCTAAAGCGGGATCCGAGATGGTGTCGTCCAATTCCGATTTCGTCAGGCCGGGCGAGATGACCGTCACCCGGATATTGTCATTCTCCCGGCGCAGGCCTTCCGAGATGGCCATCACAGCGAATTTCGTCCCACTGTAGACGGCGCCGGTCGGATGCACCGCATGTCCGGCGGTGGAAGATACATTGATGAACTGGCCGAAGCCTTGTTTCTTCATGACCGGTAACCCCGCCGCGATGCCGTGCAGCACGCCACGGACGTTGACATCAATCATCTGGTTCCACTCGTTTACCTTGAGCGATTCGAGCGGCGAAATCGGCATGACGCCGGCGTTGTTGATGATGACGTCCACTTTGCCGAATTCGCTTTGCGCAAAATTGACGAAGTCTTCGACGTCTTCGTGCTTCGTGACGTCGAGCGCCCGATACCGCGCCGAACCGCCTTCGGCTCGAATGGCTGAAACCAGCGATTCG
>DATCXQ010000598.1:0-8372 GCA_036565725.1 Blastocatellia bacterium | reverse complement strand
CGCCGCCGCGGCGGCGCTGGCCGTCGTCGGGCATTGTTTCCCCGTGTGGTTGAAGTTCAAAGCCGGCAAGGGCGTGGCGACGGGCCTGGGGGTTTTTCTGGCGATTGCGCCGTGGGCGGCGTTGGCGGCTCTGGCGGTCTTCATCGTCGTCGTGTGGCGCACGCGTTACATATCGCTCGGCTCGATCATCGCCGCCGCGTTCCTGCCTCTATGGATATTGCTGACCCACACATGGATCGAACCGGTCGGCGATTTCGCGCCGATGATGGCGGCTCTATGCGCGGTCTCGGCCGTGATCATTATCAAGCATTCGGAGAACATCAAACGGTTGACGGCCGGTAAGGAGAACAAGTTCGGCGCGGCGCGTTGAATTGCGGATTGCGGAATTGTAAACGCGAAGTGAAGACGTGATGGGCGAACCAGAGAACAGACAGAAGAACAATCCATTTGCGGGAAGCGACAATCCGCAATCCGCAATCCGCAATCCGCAATCAGATAATCCGCAATCCGCAATCCGCAATCGCGAGGTTGCGATCATCGGAGCGGGCGGTTGGGGGACGGCGCTGGCGCTCGTCGCTGCGCGCGGAGGCCATCGCGTCCGATTGTGGGCGCATAGCGCTGAAGTCGCGTCGCTGCTGCGGCAGGAGCGAGAGAATAAAATCTATCTGCCGGGGTTCACTTTTCCCGACTCGGTCGCGCCGACCGGCGCCATCGCCGAAGCGATGGCCGGCGCCGAAATCGTATTGACCGTCATGCCTTCGCACGCTTGCCGCGAGGTCTACACGCAAATGCTCGATCACGCGCGCCCGCAGATGATCTTCATCAACGCTTCCAAAGGCATCGAGGTCGAGACCGGCATGCGAATGGAAGAGGTCGTCCGCGACGTTTTGAAAGACCGCTTCGAACCGCGTTACGTCTCGCTGTCGGGGCCGAGTTTCGCGCACGAAGTCGCGAAAGACGAGCCGTGCGCGATTGTCGCGGCTTCGCGCTCATCGGAGTGGGCAGAGGTCGCGCAGGAGACGCTTTCGACCAACCGATTTCGCGTCTACACGAACAGCGATGTGACCGGAGTGGAGATCGGCGGCGCGATAAAAAACGTGATGGCAATCGCCACGGGCGCGGTCAATGGGCTGGGGCTGGGCTACAATAGCGCGGCCGCGCTGGTGACGCGCGGCCTGGCCGAAATGACCAGATTGGCCGTCCGTCTCGGCGGACGCGCCGAGACGATGGCCGGATTGGCCGGGTTGGGCGATCTGGTGTTGACCTGCTTCGGCGCGCTTTCGCGCAACCGTCGCGTCGGTTTTGAACTCGGGCGCGGGAGAAAATTGGACGAGATCATCGCTGAGACGCGCCAGGTGGCCGAGGGCGTTAAGACCGCGCGTTCGGCGCATCAGTTGGCGGCGCGCCTGGGCGTCGAAATGCCGATCACCGAGGGCGTTTATCAAATGCTATATGAAGGCAAAAGCCCGCGCGAACTTGAAATCGAGCTTATGGAACGCCCGCTCAAAGGCGAATGACAAAGAGCGGATTTGAAGGAGAAGGCGCAGTATCGATGAATTCAGAGTATCGAATCCGCCGTGCGACGGTTGAGGATGCGCCGGTCATTGCGCGCCATCGCGCGGCGATGTTCCGCGACATGGGCGACGCAAGCGGGGATGATGTCGCGCGAATCGAGAGCGCATCAATTCTCTACTTGCGGCGGATGATCTCGGAACGGCGCTTCCTCGGGTGGCTCGCGGAGCGGCAGGGCGAAGTGGTCGCCGGCGGCGGGTTGGTAGTAAGCCAATTATTGCCCCGTCCAGGAGCGGTTGACGGAGGCGAGCAGGCGCTGATCCTCAATGTCTATTGCGAGCCTGAGCACCGCCGGCGTGGATTGGCGCGCGCGTTGATGGAGGCGATGCTCGAATGGTGTAAGCGTGAGCGAATAGCCAAAGTCGTGTTACACGCTTCACAGGACGGACGCCCGCTTTACGAGAGCCTGGGGTTCATTCAGACGAACGAGATGCGATGGCAAGGTTGAGAAGAAAGTTTATTATTGATGACGGCGAAGACACAGACTAACAAAGTAATTGCGACCAACCGCGACGCCTATTACAACTACCACATACTCGAAACCTTCGAAGCGGGAATCGAACTGCTCGGGACCGAAGTCAAATCGGCCCGAGAAGGGCGCGTCAATCTGAAGGACGCCTACGCGATGACTCGCGACGGCCAACTCTGGCTGCTCAACGCGCACATCAGCCAGTATTCGCATGGCAACCGCCAGAACCACGACCCGACGCGCGACCGCCGGTTGCTGATGCACAAGCGCGAAATCTATCGCTTGCAGTCGAAGATTCAGGAAAAAGGGCTGACGCTGGTCCCCACCAAGCTATACTTCAAAGGCGCCTTGATAAAATGTGAGCTGGCCGTTGCGCGCGGCAAGAAGTTCTACGACAAGCGCGAAACCGAAGCGCGCAGGACGCAGGAACGCGAGGCTCGCGCGGCAATCAAGAATAGATCGAGGATTGAATGACATCCTGGGGTTATCATGAATAGGATTTATAGGACCTATGGGACTTATGGGTCCTATAAGTCCCATAGGTCCTATTAGTCCAATTTCGGAGAGGAGAAACCGAGAAACATGGAAGTAAAGGCTGATTCGAGGGAGTTTCACGAAATAGAGTGCGACGCGTTGGCCGTCGCCGTTTTTGAAGGTGAGAAGCCTGAAGGGGGCGTTCTCGCCGAGATCGACAGGCGCTCGAAGGGCGTGGTCTCTTCGCTCGTCGCTACCGGGGAGCTTACCGGCAAATCTGGCGAGAGCGCCTACGTGCATAACCCAGGCGACATTAAAGCGCGGCGATTGTTGCTCCTGGGCGTGGGGAAGAAGGAAGAATTCACTACCGACGGCGTTCGTAGGATGGCCGGGGCGGCGGCTCGCGCGCTGCGCGGCAAGAAGGCCCGCAGCTTCGCGATCCTTCGCCGCTCGCAACTGCCCGTCGGCGAGGGCGCGCAGGCCGCGACCGAGGGCGCTCTGATCGCGCTCTTCGACCCCGACAAATACCACACGAGCGACAAGACGGAGAACCCACTTCAGGCGATGACGCTGGTCGCGCCGGGCGCCGACGCAGGCGAAGTCGGGCGCGGCGTCGAACGCGGGCGGATTATCGCCGAGGCGACCAACTTCGCGCGTGAACTGATTAACGAACCGGCCAACGTGATCACGCCGACGGAACTCGCCCGGCGCGCCGAAGACATGGCCAGGGAATACGGCCTTGAATTTGACGCGCTCGACGAAGCGCGAATGAAAGAACTCGGGATGGGCGCATTTCTCGGCGTCGCGCAAGGCTCGGCGGAACCATCGAAGATGATCACGCTGACTTACGCGCCGAAGACCGAGTCGAAAGAGACCATCGCCATCGTTGGCAAGGGCATCACGTTCGACACCGGGGGCATCTCGATCAAGCCGTCGGACGGAATGGAGAAGATGAAATACGACATGGCCGGGGGCGCGACCGCCATCGGCGCGATGCGCGCCATCGCTCAGCTCAGACCGAATGTCAAAGTCGTCGGCGTCATTCCGGCGACCGAGAACATGCCCGGCGGGCGCGCCCAACGCCCTGGCGATGTCGTGCGCGCAATGACCGGCAAGACCATCGAGGTCATCAACACCGACGCCGAAGGCCGTCTGATCCTGGCCGACGCCGTCGCTTATGCGCGCAAACTCGGCGCGACCAGGATCGTCGATCTGGCTACGCTGACCGGAGCCGTCTCGATCGCGCTTGGCGACGTTTACGTCGCGCTTCTCGGAACCGACCAGGCCTGGATCGATCAGATCCTGGCCGCCGCCAAGAAGTCCGGCGAGAAGCTATGGCAGTTGCCGCTCGACAAAGATTACCGCGAACAGATCAAGAGCGAGATAGCCGACATCAAAAACGTGGGCGGGCGCAAAGCCGGCACGATCACCGGCGCTTATTTCATCCGCGAATTCGCCGAAGACACGCCCTGGGCGCACCTGGACATCGCAGGCACGGCCTGGAACGAAATCGGCAAGCCTTATCTGGCTGTCGGCCCGACGGGCGTTGGATTGCGGACGCTGGTAAATCTTGTTTGCGGATGATGGGGAGCGGGAGAGTGGGAGAGCGAGCGAGTAAGAGACAGGAAGAAAATCTCCTTGTCTCCCGCTCTCCCGCTCTCTCGCTCTCCACTTCCTGGCGTGTCGCATCACACAAAAATCTAATCGGATTCTTGCAAACGCGTCCCCGCGTCTGTACAATCCATTTAGTCTGCTTTGACGGTCAATCAAGATCGTAAAACAACTGGCTTCTAATTAAGGAGGCATCGCTAATGCGAGTGATCAGAATGAGAGTATTCAATTAACAAGCTGAGAGTTTTACGCGCCGCAAGGCGCAGACGTTTTTATGTGAGCGATTTTTCCCTGCGTCCGCCGGTTTACTGCGCCGCAATCGTCCTTTCGTCAAAACTCCCAGCCGATTCTCGCCGCTTCAACTCAATCCACTAACCCGATTTTCAATCGCAGATTCGAAGGCCGCCGCTTTGGCGAACGAGTCTTCACAGTGAGCCTGTGGAAGGAATGTTTATGTTCGATTCAAACAATCATCACCACGCGATAGAAGTTCGACAGTTGAAGAAGGTTTTTCGCAAGCGCAAGCGTCAGGGCGTCTTCAAGTATACGCTCAACGAGCAATGGGCTGTAAAAGACGTGTCGTTCGAGGTCGCGCATGGCGAGACTTACGGGCTGCTGGGGCCTAACGGTTCGGGCAAATCGACGCTGATTCGGATCCTTTCGACGCTTCTCATTCCCGACCACGGCGAGGTGCGTCTGATGGGGCACAGGCTGCCGGACGAAGAGAGCGCCGTGCGCTGGAAGATCGGGCGGGTGAGCGTCGACGCCGCGTTCTACAAGAAACTGTCGGCGCGCGAGAACCTGCTCTACTCGGCTTATCTTTACGGGCTCGAACCGAGACGCGCCGAGAAACGCGCATTCGAAATCCTCGAACGGCTCGGCATCGAGTCGCGGCGGTTTTCCGACCCGCTCGAAGAGATGAGCCGGGGGATGCAGCAGAAAGTCTCCATCGCGCGCGCGTTGATGATCAATCCGCCGATGCTGCTGCTCGACGAGCCGACGACGGGCCTCGACCCGAAGAGCCGCCGCGACGTTCAACGATTCCTCGAAGAGCTTCGCGAGGAAGAGGGCACGACGATCCTGCTGACCACGCACGACATGAGCGAAGCCGAGAGGCTGTGCGCGCGCATAGGCTTTCTCGCCCACGGCCAGCTCGTCGCCGAAGGCGCTTCTGAGGAATTGAAACAACAGGCCCAAACCGCGACGCTCGAAGACGCTTTCATCAAGATGACGGGCGAGTCGCTGACCGAAGGCGCCGAAGGAGGAAAAGTATGATTGCGGAACGTAAACCGATGATCACGCCCGGACGCCAGTTGATGGCTTTCGTCTTTCGGGATTTCAGCCTGACGAAACGCTACTTCGGATGGGTCGTGGTCTTCACTTTTTACGCGATGGTCAATTCGGCGACCATCGCGCTGATCGGCGTGGCCGCGAAAGACGAGCAGTTGACGTTGACGCTGATCGTCGGCGTCCTGCTATGGAGCTTTCTCTCGGTGCTCTTCAACGAGATCGCCAGCTCGGTCGCCTACGAACGCTGGGAAGGCACGCTCGAATACACGTTCATGGCGCCGGTGTCGCGCCTGATACACATGTTCGGCGTGAGCCTTTTCGCGGCGATCTACAGCATCATACGGTTGGCCATCGTGATAGGCGGGCTGGCCGTCTTCATCAAGCTCGATCTTTCGCGCGCGAACCTGCTGGGCATTCTGATCGTGCTCCTGGTCAGCAGCTTTGCGTTCATCGGCCTGGGATTGATGGCCGCGGTCTTGCCGGTGTTCAGCCCGGAGCGCGGCGCCGAGGCGACGAACATCTTTCAAGGCTGCCTGCTGTTGGTTTCGGGCGTTTATTATCCGGTGGAGATTTTGCCCGGATGGTTGCAACCTTTAGCGAAGCTTTCGCCCGCGACCTATTCGTTATCCGCCTGCCGCAAGTTGATGGGCATCGGATCAGGGCAAACGCAATTAGTCGGGGCTCCGATCTCGGAGGTCGCGCCAGAATTGTTGACGCTGACATTGATGGGAGTGGTGATGGTCCCCGCCGGGTTGTGGGTGTTCGGACACGTCGAAAGATGGGCGAAGAAGACCGGCAAACTGAAGCGAACAGGTTGAGACTTATCGCGTGACCACATTACGCTTTCAGTGGTAATTGCTTCTCTTAAATCGCAACAATCGGCGCAGGCGCATCGAATGAAACTGCGTCCGCCGGGAGAGAGCGTTCAGAGTACCGACTTTAGTCGGCAGGGCTTGGCGCCTAAACACTGCCGACTAAAGTCGGTACTCTGAACGCTCTCTCCCGGTGGCTATAGTTAAACCGAATGCGCCAATGAAAACCAGCATCGAATTTCACGCATCAAATATCAATCGGCTCGTCTGAGGTCACGTTGCCAATGATCCCGCCCGGATGCCAGGAGTTGTAATGCGTCCGCGTGATGTTTTTTCGCGCTTGCAGCTCGATGCTCAAAGCGGCCAACGCGTAAATTTCGGCGAGGATGCTGGCGCGCGGCTCGAAATTGAGCGGGCTGCCTTCGCGTTCAACTCCGGCGTATATGAATTCATCACTGACCCTGGCCAGCCACGAATCGGGATTGCCGGAGACGCCCATGATCAACGCCCCGTTGCGTTTGAGCGCGGTGATCGCGGCTTTCATCTCGACGGTCTCGCCGCTGTTCGAAATGGCGATCACCAGATCGCCGGGGACGACTTGACCCGCGCTGCCGTGGATGCATTCGGTGCCGTGTAGAAAGTAGGCCGGCGCGCCGGTGCTCGATAACAACGCCGCTACATATCCCGCAACATATTCAGGTTTGCCTATTCCAGTGACGTGGATGCGCCCGCCGCGCGATTCGATCCGCGCGATCAGATCGGCGGCGCGCTTGAAATAGTTTTCGTCGCCGATCTTCGCGCGCAGCTTACCGAGTTCTTCGATGGCGATGTCGAGAAATATCGGGACGGCGTTCCGGTACGGAGAGATCGAAGAAGCGTCCGGGGCGCTCGGCGCCGTTTCAAGCGAAGCTACGTCGAACGGCGCTCCGTCGTATAGTTCGAACACGCGCGAGCGGCTTTCAGCCAGGTCGGGCGTGGCGCCGAGAATTTCACAACAGGCCGCGCCGCAGGCGTTTGCCAGCTTCAGCGCGTCTTTCCATTTCAGCCCGTGATTCAAGCCCGCGATCATTCCGCCGAAAAAGGCGTCGCCGGCGCCGGTCGAATCGATCGTTCCAATCGGGTAAGCGGGCGCGCGAGCGGTCAATTCGTCGGAAGCGATTGCGCAGCCGGCGTCGCCGTCCGTGATGACGACTGCGCGCGCGCCGTACTTCTCGCGCAGGATTCGGGCGGCCCGCAGCGCGTCGTCCTCGTTGACCATTTCGGACGCCGCCGCCTTCGACGGCTTCAGATAATCGGCCAACTTCAGCGCGCGCTCGAAATCCTCCGCGCTTCCCAATGTTTTGACCGCGTCGCCGCGCGGGATGTCCACGTCGAGCGCGGTCGTCGCGCCCGCGTCGCGCGCGATCTGTAGCGCCGCAACCACCGCGTCGAGCGGCAGTTGCGAAATCTCCGTCGAGAGCATGCGCGAGCGGCGAATGTAATCGGCGTGCCTGGCCCGCAGGTATTCGCCGGTCGTCTCGCTCGTCGCCGCCGGACACATATAGATCCCGCGCCTGCCTTCGGGGTCGACGAAGATGTGCGCCGATGACGAGGCCGAACCGTCGAGCGTGATGTGTTTGTCTATGCGATGGCGATCCATCCCGGCGCGTAAGAAGCGCCCGTACTCGTCGTCTGCCTGTTTGCCGAAAATTCCCACGCGCAGGCCGAGCAGACTCGCCCACGAAAGGTGATTGAGCGTCACGCCGCCGACCATCGTCTTCACAGTCTCGCCGCCGGAGTCGTATTGGCGAAGCTTGATCTTCTCTTCCCCGCTGATGAGGCGAGGCGTGCGGCAGATCAAATCTACGACCATCGAGCCGACGCCGACTAAATCAAAATGTTTGTTCATGGTGGTTGGTGGTTGGTGGTTGGTGGTTAGCGCCTGATGATCAGTTGCCAAAATTGTCCGCAACCAACCACCAGGCGCCAACCACCAACCACCAGCTCACAAGTGATCGATAATGACATTAGTCATCGCCGTCGTTTTCGCGTTGCCTCCCAGATCAGGCGTGACCGCGCGGCCTTCTTTGATGACGGCTTTGACGGCGTCGCGGATGCGCTGCGCGGCCTCGATCTCACCCAGGCGCTCCAACAGCATCGCCCCA
>DATCXQ010000289.1:0-12795 GCA_036565725.1 Blastocatellia bacterium | reverse complement strand
GGAATCGTCCGTCGCAACCAACCGCCAACCGCCAACCACCAACCACCACTATCACATATTCTCAATAATCGCGCTCGCGAATTCGCTCGTCTTGACTTTGGTCGCGCCCCTCATCTGGCGCTCCAGGTCGTAAGTTACTCGCTTCTGCGCGATAGTTTTAACGATGCCGTTGATGATCAGGTCGCCGGCCTCCTGCCAGCCGATGTGCTCAAACATCATAACGCCAGAGAGGATGACTGACGAGGGGTTAATGACGTCCAGGTCGGCGTATTTCGGCGCGGTTCCGTGGGTGGCCTCGAATACCGCGGCGTTGTCGCCGATGTTCGCGCCGGGCGCCATCCCGAGTCCTCCTACCTGGGCCGCGCAGGCGTCCGACAGGTAATCGCCGTTCAGGTTCGGCGTTGCGATGACCGAATATTCATCGGGCCGCAGCAGCACTTGCTGGAACATCGCGTCGGCGATGCGGTCGTTGACCAGGATCTTGCCTTCCGGCGTCTTGCCGCCGTGATCCTTCCACAACTCCTCCTCGGTCACGATCCGGTCGCGGAACTCCTCCTTGGCCAGTTGATAGCCCCAGTCACGGAACGCGCCCTCGGTGAATTTCATGATGTTGCCCTTGTGGACGAGCGTCACCAGCTTGCGGTTGTGCTCGATGGCGTAGCGGATCGCGCGCCGCACCAGGTTCTTCGTGCCCGTGATCGAGATCGGCTTGACGCCGACGCCGGAGTCACTGTTGATCTCGTAGCCGAATTCGCTCAGAAATTCGATCAGCTTCCTGGCCTTCTCCGTGCCCTCCTGGAATTCGATGCCGGCGTAGACGTCCTCGGTGTTTTCGCGGAATATCACGATGTCCAGCTTCTCAGGCTTTTTGACGGGGCAGGGCACTCCGTTGAAATAACGCACCGGCCGCACGCAGGCGTACAGGTTGAGGACCTGCCGCAGCGTCACGTTGAGGGAGCGGATGCCGCCGCCTACGGGCGTGGTCAACGGCCCTTTGATCGCGACGACGAAATGCCTGATCGCGTCTAGCGTCCCCTTCGGGAGCCATTCGTTGAACCGGTTGTTGGCCTTCTCGCCCGCGAAGATTTCGTACCAGACGATGCGGCGCTCGCTGCCGTAAGCCTTCTCGACCGCCGCGTCGAAGACGCGCTGGGAGGCCTTCCAGATGTCGCGCCCCGTGCCGTCGCCCTCGATGAAGGGGATCACGGGGTTGTCGGGGACTATCAAGCGACCCGCTTCGACCCTGATGGCCCGGCCGTCGGCGGGAGTTTCTATTCCATTGAAAACAGGCATAAAGACGTATCTCCTGACTTAAGGTCTGTGATTGCGTTTGATTTTTTGGGACGTCGAGAGCATTGCTTAAAGCAAGGAGCCGAAAGGCGTCGAAGTCTAACAAAGGCGCCCCATAGGCTGTCAAGCAAACGCCAGGTCGCGCGTTTGCCAGTTCGGACGCGCTCCGCCCATTTCGTAATTCCCGTTTGTCCCGTATCCTCTTAGATTAGCGGTACGGTACAGGGAGCGGTAGACCTGTACTGTACCGCTAATCTAAAGCCTATGACACAGACCTTGGAAGCCGCCAGCCTGCTGGCTGATTTCAGAGCGCGAAGAAGCAAAGGATCGCTCGACGCCGAACAGGTCGAGCGGGAGGCGCGCCGCGCCGCCGATTTGATTATCAGCGCTCATCGGGAGTGGGGCGGTTACCTGCGCGACGCGGTGACGTTACTGTGCGAAATCGCGGCGGACGAGGATCGAGGTGTCGCGCGCGCCGGCGTCCGAATTTTATTCCCGGCCCTGATCGAACGGCTGAACGACTCCTTCGACCCGGCGGCCTGCGAACTCTACGACCGAATCTTCGCGCAAGTGATCGATTTCTACCGCCGCATGCCGCGGGCAAGAACCTTTGACGAATCCTTGCGCGGCTTCGGCCTGATGAACGAATCCGACCTGCTCTCCCGTAAATCCGCAATCCGCAACCACAGAGTCCCAATCCGCAATCCGCAATCCTCGATCCTCAAAGTCCTCCTCCTCTCCCGCGTCACCATCGGCGCTGACGTGGCCGTCACGAGCGTGATCATGGCCACGCTGCAGACGTTGCTGCACGGAGCCGAGTTTGTCCTGCTAGGCTCGGCCAAACTGCGCGAAGTCTTCGGCGGCGACCCTCGCGTTCGAATCCGCGAGATAAAGTACGAGCGCGGCGGCGACGTGTTGTCGCGTTTGGAGAGCTGGATCGATGTGGTTGAAGCGGTGAACGATGAGATCAGGGGATTGAGCGCGGACGAATTCCTATTGATCGATCCCGATTCGCGGCTCACCCAGCTCGGCCTGCTGCCGCTGGTCAAAGACGAGCGCAACTATCTCTTCTTTGAGAGTAGAAGCTACCAGGGCCGGAGGAGCGCAATCCACCATCCGCAATCGATCGGCCAATTGGCTTCGTGTTGGGCGAATGATGTCTTCGGCGCAACCGGAGAGACCTTTCCATACGTCGCGTTGCCGGCCGAATATCAAACCTTCGGCCGTCTAATCGTCGAAAAGCTGCGCCGCGCCGGGGCGTCGCGCGTCACCGTCGTCAGCCTCGGCGTGGGCGGCAATCAGAACAAACGAGTATCGGAAAAATTTGAAATCGAGATGGTCAACCGTCTGATCAAAGATTCGACGCTGGTTCTCGACAAAGGCGCGAACGGCGAAGAGCGCGAACAGATCGACCGCATCGTCGCCGCGTTCCGGGCCTCGGGCCGCGCCGTCATTGAAATCGCCGAGAGCGACCGCGACGACGCGATTGCGCTTGAAAAGATCGAAGCCGACGCCATCACCTGGGATGGCGGTCTCGGCGCATTCGCCGGACTGATCGCCGCCGGCGACCGGTACGTCGGCTACGATTCGGCGGGCCAGCACATCGCCGCCGCGCTCAGCATTCCCACGCAGACGATCTTCGTCAATACAAGCTCTCCCACGTTCGCCGAACGTTGGCGGCCTTACGGGCCCGGGATTATCGAAGTTCTCAATTTCGAATCAGAAAACGTACCGCAATGAAAACTGCACGCTGCGCGGGCTATATGAGACGGAAGTTCCGTTGAGTCGCCCGAAATTCGCATTCGCAAGGTCAAGGACAGGGAACCCATACTGAACGTGATTGAACGCGTTGAATAGATCGGCGCGCAGCACCACCTGCTGTCCCTCGAACGGCATCTTGAAGCTCTTGAACATACCGAAGTCGAAATTGGAGACGCCATCGCTATAAAACGTGTTACGCCCCAGCACGCAGCAGTTGAAATCGTTAATGGTCGGCGCGCGGAACGCTCCGCGCGGCAACCGGAACGGCGCCTGATCGGGCACAGTGATATGGTTGCCCAGAATGCCGGGATCAACGATCACTGGACGAAGCTCGCCGAAGCCGTCGAAGTTAAAATCGCCGAAGCCATCGCTGTTGATGACAGTGAATGGCGTTCCGGCGACGAATTTCGCCACCATCGAGACCTTCCATCCTCCCAGAGCCTGCCCGACAAAATCGCTTCGCGTCGAGAACCACGGCAAGCTGTAGCTGGTGAATAGCGTATACCGGTGCGGCGAGTGGAAACGCGACAAGCCGCGAGACACGCGCGGGTCAGGGCCGAGGATGTTGGAATCGCCCCCGCCGACAAACGTCGCTTCCGAAGTCGTGTCAATCGCTCTGCTCCAGGTGTACGACATCTGGAAGAACAAGCCCTGACTGAGCTTCTTGGTCCATTCAATCTGCAAGCCGTGGTAGTAGCTCCACGCGCCGTTGCTGGCAAACGTGTTGGTGGTGAAATCGCCACTCGGACGGCGTTCGTTGTTTCGTGGCAGGCGCAAGCTGATTTCGTTCGGCCCAATCGGCACGGGAACAGGGCAATTCGCCGTCGTCGGAATTCCGGCCAGTCCGGTTCCTGCGCAGACTGGATCAGCCGCCAGTCGCAGTTGCTGCCCACGGACATCCACCGCGCGAGGATCGCCCGGTGGACGCGAAGCCGCCGCGTAAAGAACCGCTGGCGCATTGTTCGGATGATTGGCCACTGTCACCGGACCGAGGAGCGGCGAGACAGGCAGATTCTCCTGCGCGTACCGCACCAGTCCGATGCCTCGATTACCCGAATAAGTTATCCGCAAAGCCGATTTCAGCGGCAACTGTCTTTCGACCGTCAACGTCCACTGCTGCGTGTATGGCATCTCCAGATCAGGATCGATATGGGCTTCGGCATGACGCGCGGTTTGCGGGCCAGGCGTGAAAACGAAGCCGCCCGTGGGATCGGCGAGATTCTGGCTGTTGAGGAAACTCAGGAAGATGGCGTCCGGCGGATTGAACCGCACGGTCGCGCCCGATTGCGAGAAGAACGATTGGAACAGGCGTCCGTGATAGATGCCGTAACCGCCGCGAATCGAGCTTTGGCCGGGACCGCCAGCCAGCCAGCCCAGCCAACCGCTCTCCCAGGCGGGGCTGTAGGCGAACCCAATGCGCGGTTGAATGTTGTTCTTGTCGTCGCTGAAGCCATATTGAATTCGACCCGCCGCTTCACGCGGCGCAGAGACGTATTCATAACGCGCGCCGAGATTGATCGTCAGATTCGGCCTCACCTTCCAGTTATCTTCGGCGTAAAAGTTCGATTCGTTGATCCGATTTTCCAGGAAGAACGGGCCGAAACCTTTCTGGAACGTCGTCACGCAACCGGCGAGAAACGCCGCGTAAGCCGTGCCGAAATTTGTTCCGCCGCAAGTTGCGCCGAAGTTGTAGAAACCGCGCGAGAAATTGTCAGCGAAGTCATCGAGTTGCTGGCGGCGAATGTCCGTGCCAGCCTTGATGAAATGCCTGTTGCCCAATATCACCGACTGGTTATAAACGAACTGGTGATCAGTCTGGAATCGATTGATCGGAAAAGCTCCGGCATTGCCGATGATCGAGCCGGACACCGGTGATCCCGTAAAGCGGATGACCGGCGTGTCATTGCCGCCCTTGATGCCGACCAGAGTGGTTCGCAATCCCAGACCGTAGCGAAACTCGCCCACCATCGTGTTGGAAAAGATATGCGTCCAGGTCAAACCGAGATTCTGTTGCTTGTTGTTCTGCTTGGTTGCCTCGCCGAGGATGATGTCCTGGTTATCGAAAATCTGGCGAGTGTATTGGTAGCGCGCAGTCACGTTGTTCGCCCCGCGATTCCAATCCAGGCGCGTCGAATAATCGTTGAGCGGTTGGTCGAACCCGACTTCGCCAACGAACGTGCGCGGGCTGCGCGGGTCGTTCGGAACCAAACTGGTTGGGAAGCGCGCGATCACCGATTCAATGAAGGCCCGGTTAGCCGGCGTGTCGTTAGCGCCGCTCAGCCGCGGCGTCCGCTCATTGGGAAGCAGCACATCGCGCGTGTACCCTTGCGCGCCGGTGCGCCGCACCTGGTCGAAGCTCAGGAACCCGAAAAGACGCTCTTTAAGGAATGGAAAGCCGACGACCCCACCATATTGGTTGCGGCGGTTGACAGGCTTTTTGACGCCAGTGGCGAAATGGCTCTTGGCGTTTAGGAAACTGTCGTTGTGATATTCATAAGCTTCGCCATGAATCTGGTTCGTGCCGGATTTGGTTTGTACCAACACGACCGCGCCATACCCACGCCCAAATTCCGCGGAGTAGCTGTTGCTGATGACCTGGAACTCTTTGATCGTCGCCAATGACGCGCCCTGCCGGTTCTGGTTTTCCGAAGAATCGTCATTGTTGACGCCATTGATCTGGAACGTCGCGCCGCGTGTGCCCGTGCCGTTGAAATTGATCGAAGAGCCGGACGACGCTGTCGGATTGTTCTGGCCGGAAGTCGGATTCTCCTGATAGCCGGTGAAGGTTTCGGCCAGCGTCAGGAAGCTGCCTTGATTGGCGACCGGGCGGTCGGTGATTTCCTGCGAGGTGAGGGCTTGTTTAATCTCAGCGTTAACGGTGTTGATTGGGACTTCACTAATACTGATCGTAACCTCTCCACTTGCCGTGGCTGGTTTCATCTCGAAATTCGCGACGACCGTTTGGTTGAGCGTCACTTGAATGTTTTCCTGCGTCACGTTGGCGAAGCCTTGAGACGAAGCGATGACGCGGTAGGAGCCGAGTGGCAGGAACGGCGCGCGATAAAAACCTTCGGCGTTGGTGGTTACGACGCGTTCCTGCCCGGTTTCGACGTTGCGAATGGCGATTTTGGCTCCGGGGATGACCGCGCCTGTCTGGTCGATGACGCGGCCTTCCATCGAGCCGGTCACGGTCTGTGCGGATGTGGAAAAGTAAAGGCCGCATGCCAGAGACACAACGGCCAGTAGAGTGGCTAAACGTGGGTGTAACATAGGCGCCTCCCTGCTAAATGGTTGAATTGTGTAGATGCCGCTTAATGCGCGGCGAAGCGGTCCGCTCCGCCGCATGACTCATGTAAAAAGCCTGTTTGAAATTCGAGACTACTTCTTGAGCTGATGTCTGGTCAGATCGAGCACGATCTGGTAGCGGTCGCCGCGCATGATCGAATAGGTCACTTCGAGCGGTTGGCCCGAACTTAGATAGGAGACGCGCTCCGCCGACAGCGCGGGCGAAGCGGGGTCGGCCTTCAACAGTTTGGCCTCGGCGCGGTCCAGCAGCGCTGCGACGTAGGTCTCCTGCGCGCGCGCCGGCCACAGGCCGTACCTCCGCTCGAGGACTTCGTAGAGTGACGCGTCAGTGAAATCTTCCTCCGCTAATTGTGGCGCCAGAGCCAGCGAAAGGTAGGCCGTTTGAATGCCCATCGGCTCGCCGTCCGCCAAGCGGAGGCGTTTGAGTCGCATGACCTGAGCGCCTTCCGCGACCTGCAGTTTTTCGGCTATGTCTGCGTCCGCCTTGATGATGTCCTGCTTGAGCACTTTGGACGCGGGGTGAAAACCGCGGCTCCGCATTTCGTCGGTGAAGCTGGTCATCTCGCGCGGCCCCTGCGCCAGCTTGGGTTCGGCGACGAATGTGCCGCGCCCCTGTTCGCGCCGCAGCACGCCGGCGACGGCCAACTCGTTCAACGCCTGCCGCACGGTCGCCTTGCTCACGCGATGGGTGGCGGCCCACTCGTCTTCGGCAGGCAGCCGGTCGTTCGGCTTCATCTCGCCAGTCCGAATCTGCTCCAACAGCAGGGTCTTCAACTGATGATAAAGCGGTATCGGCAGGTCCTTGCTTAAGGTGATGATTTGATGATTCATGGACTCCATCGCTCAATTCTCAGCGGCTTTCGGCGCGCGCTGCCTTTGTGGCTCAATTGTCGACTGTCAGGGGGTATGAAAATTGCAAAAGCAAAACGCATATTAACGGGTCTTCCGGATGACCGCAAGAATTTTTCTTGCTCGCAGTCCCGCGCGGCAAAAAAAATGCGACAGGTTGTTTTATCTTCCCGCGCCGGGAATACTCCACCCACAGCCTTTAGGCTTGGGTGGAGATGAAAGGCGCTATTCTTCGCGACCCCGATCTTCGGTATACTTCCGCAGTATTCCGATACCCGATGAAAGCATACAAGTACAAATTGAAGCCGTCGGCGAAAATCATCGCCATCTTTGAATCATGGCTTGCCATTTTGTGCGAGTTGTACAACGCAGCCCTCCAGGAACGTCGAGACGCCTACAAAATCAATCATCTCTCAATTGACTATCCGGCGCAGGCGAAGCAATTACCAGAGATCAAGGCCGAACGAGGAGACCTCGCCCGCATTCATTCCCAAGTCGCTCAGAATGTCTTGAAGCGCGTTGCCTTCGCCTTCGACAATTTCTTTCGCCGAGTCAAAGAAGGCCAGAAGCCCGGATATCCCCGCTTTCGTTCGCGCTCTCGGTATAATTCCTTCACCTATTCACAAAGCGGCTTCTCGCTTAAGAGCAATAAGCTCCACTTGTCGAAAATCGGCAAAGTCAAAATCCATTTATCGCGCCCCATTGAAGGCGAGATCAAAACCTGCGCGATTAAACGTGAAGCTGACGGCTGGTATGCGATCTTCGCCGTGGAAAACTCGAAGAAAGAGGTCGCGCTCGCGCCGAAGGAGAGTGTAGGGGTTGACGTCGGGATTGAAAGCTTTGCCACTCTCTCAGATGACGAAGCCGCGCCGATCGAGAATCCTCAATATTTCCGCCGCGCTGAAGGCGATTTAAAGCGAGCCGGGCGTCAGGTCTCACGCCGGGTCAAAGGAAGCAAACGACGAAAGAAAGCGGTTCGTCTGCTGGCGAAGAAACATTTGAAGGTCAAACGACAGCGCCGCGATTTTCATTTCAAAGAGGCGCGAAAACTGGTCTCGCAGTACCAGAGCATCAAGGTCGAAGATTTGAATATCAAGGTGATGGTCAAAAACCATCACCTGGCCAAGAGCATCAGTGACGCCGGATGGGGACAATTCATAATGATCGTCGTCTTCAAAGCGGAAGAAGCTGGTCGAACGGTGATCAAAGTGAATCCGTCGTACACGTCACAAGATTGCTCGAGTTGTGGCCATCGGAATCAGATTAGGCTCGCGACGCGGATCTATCGTTGTTCTCGATGCGATCTGGTCATCCATCGCGACCGCAATGGCGCAAAACGAATCGAACAGAAGGGGCGGGCAGTCCCTTCGGGGAGCAGGCGAGGAGTCGCCTGCGGAGAACCGAGAACCTACCAGGCGGCCGACCTGGAATCCCCTGCCATAACGCGGTAGCGTTTGGCGGCGGGAGGATGTCAATATCCGTTCCGCTGTATCACTCGAAATTGCCTGACAACATTCATCGCGCTCCGGCGCATTTTCCGAAAGGCGTCCCCTTATGATCATCCTTCAACTGGTAACGCTGTTCGTCGTAAGTTGGTTCGCGGTCTCCGGTTCAGACAACGGTCAATGGCCTCAATTCCGTGGTCCGCAATCCATCGGCGTCGTCGAAGACCCGCAACTTCCAGATAAATGGAGCGCGACCGAAAACGTCGCGTGGAAGACCGAGGTTCCCGGCCTGGGCTGGTCTTCGCCCATCGTTTGGGGAGACAGGATCTTCGTCACCTCGGTCATCAGCTCCGCCGAGATCGAGCCGCCGAAAAAGGGCCTCTATTTTGGTGGCAACCGCACTGACCCTCCGAAAGATGAACACCGCTGGATGCTCTATTGTGTCGACTGGAAGACCGGAAAGGTTTTATGGGAGCGCGAAGTCCATCGCGGCGCGCCAAAGACCGCGCGGCATCTGAAGAACAGTTTCGCGTCGGAGACGCCGGTGACCGACGGGGAGCGCATTTACGTCTACTTCGGCAATCTCGGACTCTTCTGCTTCGATCTCAAAGGCAACCCGGTCTGGAAGCAGAATTTCGAACCGCATCAGACCAGGTTCGGGTGGGGCACGGCGGCCTCGCCCGTCCTGCACAAAGATCGCATCTACGTCGTCAACGACAACGACGAGAAATCGTTCTTCGCCGCGTACGACAAGAAAACCGGAAAAGAAGCCTGGAAGGTCGAGCGCGAGGCCGGCACCAATTGGGCCACGCCTTACGTCTGGGAGAACAAACAGCGGACAGAGATCATTCTGCCCGCGACCAAGGCGGTTCGGTCTTACGATCTGAACGGTAAGGTCCTGTGGGAGTTTAAAGGGATGTCCACAATTGCCATCCCAACGCCGTTCTCCAAATTCGATCTGCTCTACATCGCGTCGGGATACGTCGGCGACCAGCATCGCCCGGTATACGCGATCCGGCCCGGCGCTTCGGACGACATCTCGTTGAAGCAGGGCGAGACGAGCAATCAATTCATCGCCTGGTATCTGCCGCAGGGAGGGCCCTACAATCCTTCGCCGATCATTTACGGCGATTATTATTACACGCTCCTTGACCGCGGCTTCTTCACCGCCCACGACGCCAGGACGGGCAAGGAGGTTTACGGCAAGCAGCGCATCGACCCGGCGGCCGGCGCTTTCACCTCGTCGCCATGGGCTTACAACGGCAAGATATTCTGCCTGAGCGAAGACGGCGACGCCTTCGTTATTCAGGCCGGGACTGAGTACAAACTCCTTGGCAAGAATTCACTCGACGAAATGTGTATGGCCACGCCGGCGATCGCGCGCGGCAGCCTGATCATTCGCACGGCGTCGAAGATTTATCGGATTTCAAAGGATGGCAAGAAATAAAGGGCGCCGAATTGTGCGCGGGCGCGCAGTCAGAGTTGATCTTTTGACGTAATGGGCCAATCGAAGCAAAAAAGGCAAAAAGGGCAAAAACAGCAAAACCGTTTTGCTGTTTTTGCCCTTTTTGCCTTTTTGCCTTTTTTGCTTCCGTTTCGCCTTTTTTGAAAGCGAGTGGAGAGCGATTGCCATGACAACAAGGCGATGGATGCGGCGATTGGAGAAGTGGCGTGGGATCGAGCGGGTTGAAGAGAATCTCGCGCCTTACGAAGAGGCGCTGCGGGAAATAAATCGCCTTGGAGAAGACTTCGCCCGGAAAACCGACGACCAGTTGCGGGAGATCGCGGCCCTTTTGCGCGAGAGGATGCGCGAAAGTGCGCGTGGAGGCGTGTCTTCGGACGAATTGCTCGTCGAGGTCTTCGCGCTAGCGCGGGAAGCGGCCGCTCGCGCGCTGGGTATGCGGCCTTTCGACGTCCAGGTGATCGCCGGCGTAGCGCTGAGTAGCGGGAAGCTCGTCGAGATGCAGACCGGCGAAGGCAAGACCCTGGCGGCCGTATTGCCGGCGTGTTTGAACGCGGCCACCGGCCGTGGCGTTCACGTGTTGACTTTCAACGACTATCTCGCCCGCCGCGACGCCGCGTGGATGGGGCCGGTATACCGCTTCCTGGGCCTGAGCGTCGGCGTCGTTCAGGAAGGCATGAGCGTTGACGCTCGACGGGCGGCCTACGCCGCCGATGTCACTTACGCTACGGCGAAAGAGGCCGGGTTCGATTTCCTGCGTGACGGGCTTTGCCGAAGGCCTGATGATTTGGCGCATCGCCCTTTTAACTTCGCGATTGTTGACGAAGCCGATTCGATCCTCATTGATGAAGCGCGTGTGCCGCTGGTGATCGCCGGCGAACGGCCCGGTTCGCAAACCAGCCTTTATCGCATCGCCGAGTTATTAGCCTCGCTTGCGCGAGGCGAAGATTGGGAAACTGACGAAAACGATCGCAACGTCTCGCTCACCGAGCGCGGGGTTGACCGCGTGGAAGCGGCGCTCGGAAGAGGCGATCTGTACGCCGCCGAAAACTACCTGCTGCTGATCGAGGTCAATCAGGCGCTGCATGCGCGTGCGCTGCTGCGTAGAGATGTGGATTACATTGTGCGCGACGAGCGCATAGAACTGGTGGACGAATTCACCGGGCGCGTGATGGACGACCGCCGCTGGCCAGATGGTTTGCAGGCGGCGCTGGAGGCTAAAGAAACGCTGCCGATACGTCCCGGGGGGCGCATCCTGGGTTCGATCACTTTGCAGCATTTTCTCCAGCATTACCCCCGGCTCAGCGGCATGACCGCCACCGCGCGGCCCGCGGCCGAAGAGTTGGAAGCTTTCTACGGCCTCGGCGTGGTCCCCGTCCCGCCGAACCGCCCTTGCGTCCGCGAAGACCTGCCAGACCTGATCTTCACTCATAAAGACGCGAAGCGCCGGGCCCTCATCGCCGAGATCAAACGCGCGAACGTGACAGGGCGTCCCGTTCTGGTCGGCACGAGCAGTGTAGAAGAATCCGAGTCACTGGCCCGCGAACTGGACGTGACCGGAGTCGCCTGTCGCGTCCTCAACGCGAAGAACGACGAAGCCGAGGCCGAGATCATCGCCGAGTCCGGCGCCATCGGCGCGGTGACTATCTCGACCAACATGGCGGGCCGTGGCACGGACATCCGTCTGGGCGGGGCCGGGGAAGCGGAGCGAGAGCGAGTAGTCGCCCTGGGCGGTCTTTACGTAATTGGAACAAACCGGCACGAGAGCAGGCGCATAGACGACCAACTCAGAGGACGCGCGGGCCGTCAGGGCGATCCGGGAACGTCGCGCTTCTTCGTCAGTCTGGAAGACGACTTAATGGCGCGCTTCGGCATTGACAATCTGATCCCTCCACAAATCCGCCCCGCCCCGCAGGACGAGCCGATCGAGCATACGGCGGTTCGCCATGAGGTCGAACGATTGCAGCGGATCGTCGAGGGACAGAATTACGAGATCCGCAAGACGCTCTGGCGCTACTCCTCGCTGGTCGAAGAACAGCGCCGCGCGATGCAGGATTTGCGTATGGCCACGCTCACGGGCGAAGCGGAGTTGGAGTTGTGCGCCGAGCGGCTTCCAGAACGCTACGCGGAACTGTGCGATCGTTTCGGAGAGGAGGTCCCGCGCGAGGCCGAGCGTGCGATCACGCTGGGCCACATTGACGCGGCCTGGGCCGAACACCTGGCTTTGATCGCAGAGATACGCGAGGGTATTCATCTGGTCGGCTTCGGCCGGCAAGACCCGCTTTATGAGTTCACGAAGCAGGTCGCCGGGGCGTTTATAAAATTGCATCAGACCATCGAAGATCGGATCGTTGAAACCTTCGCGGCGGCGGAGATCACGGAAGACGGAATATCGCTTGACCGCGCCGGTCTTCGCGCGCCATCCTCGACGTGGACTTATCTGATCAACGACCGCGCGCTGCCCCAACTGCAGCAGATGCTTTACGGGCACGGCGGAGCGGCCTTCGCTATCTCCGCGGTGCTGACGACATGGCCGCTTCTGATCGCCTGGGGAATCTGGCGACGGTTAACGAAAGGGAAGAGATGATGCGATACAACGCTTTGAATTTTAGAAGTCTGGCGATGATCATTTTCGTCGTCCTCGTTATTTTCGCGCCAGCCGCCGGCCAGCGGCGGTCACAA
>DATCXQ010000276.1:0-2468 GCA_036565725.1 Blastocatellia bacterium | reverse complement strand
CCATCCGCTTCCGAGAAGAAACGGCGCAAACGCTCAGGCGAGACGTCCGCCGTGATGTCCTTCGAGTAGAGGCCGGCGCGCGCTCTCTCGATGCCCTTCTCGTTGAGGTCGGTGGCGAAGATCTGGACGGGGATGTGGTCGGAGCGTTCGCCTGCAATTTCCGTGAAGGCCATGGCGATGGAGTAGGCTTCCTCGCCCGTCGAGCAGCCCAGCGCCCAGATCCGCACCGGCTCGTCGGACGCGCGGCGCTCGATGAGCCGCGGAAAGATTTTCTCCTTCAAGACCTCGAAGGCTTCCGGGTCGCGGAAGAACCTGGTCACGTTGATCAGGATGTCCTGATATAGGTTCTCCACCTCCGACGCGTTCTCGCGCAAATACCGCGCGTACTCCTCCAACCCGTCCATCTTATTCAGGATCATGCGGCGCCTGATGCGCCGGTCCAGCGTGTTGGTCTTGTACAGACTGAAGTCAACGCCCGTCGTCCTTCGCAGCAGCGCCAGAATTTTGTTGAAGCCGTTCTTGCCCGCGGGTCGCTCCGTCTCTTCCTCGTCGGGTTTGGCGGCGCCGGCGGGGGCGGCGTAAGGATGGCTGCTGATGCGCGCGAGTTCTTCGGCGATCTTTTCAGGACTGAGAATGAAGTCCACACACCCGGCGGCGATGGCGCTGCGCGGCATACTGTCGTATCTGGCGGATTTTGGGGCCTGCGCGAAGGTGATTCCACCCTCGGCCTTAATCGCCTCCAACCCTAGTGTGCCGTCAGTGGCCGTACCCGACAGGATGACGCCGATGGCGCGGGTGTTCTGATCCTCCGCCAGCGATTGCAGGAAAGAATCTATGGGCCGATGCTGCCCGCGCCCCTCCTGACGTGGCCGCAGTCGTAACACGCCGCCTTCAATCACCATACTCGTGTTGCGCGGAATGACATAGATGTGATCGGGCGCCACTGCGGCGCCGTCTTGAACCTCGCTCACCGGTATCTGTGTGGCCTTCGCCAGCAGATCGGGCAGGATGCTTTCATGCTTAGGATCAAGGTGAGTGATCAGCACGAAGGCCATGCCTGTATCGACCGGCAGATGCGCGAGTAACTGCTTGAACGCTTCGAGGCCTCCGGCGGAGGCTCCGACGCCGACTATCACGAACGGTCCGTTTCCGGGCTGCTGATCCCCAGCGCGGCTGGCGTTCGTCTCGTTCGCGTCGGACTCGGCGCGCGGCTGTCGGGCAATTTTCTTCTTCGTCGCCTGCGTCCTCTTAACGGCCTTGTTTACCGGCCCGTCTGGTTTTGTTTGTGGCGCGTTTTTTGGGGGAGGGCGCAGTTTTTGTTCGTTTTTACTCACTCGTTTTTTCATGACTCCCCCCATGCGGGGTAAAGCAACATTCCCGGCTCGCGCCAGAAATGTTGCTTGCCGCATTCCTAAATCACTTCAGATTTGTTTAGCGAAGCCGAGCGCAACAACTATCCATACTACACCCCTGCTCCCGCATCAACTACTCGTTATTGACGACTGCCAAGGCTAATTGGGCGTCGCATCCTGCCGCCACATTCCCATGATGTTGGAAATCAGGGGCAGCAGTTCTACCGGATTAACTGGCTTGGCGATGTGGATGTAGTTTTTCAGATCAAATGCTGGTGCGACACGAGGTCGCAATTTCGACTGTGATCCTCGAATCCCAAGAGATCACCTTGCGTTCTGCCGTAAGTACCCTACCGAGCCATGCGTCGCCGGCAACGGCGGGGGGTGAAGCTCTAGGGACAATATAACTTCAATCATCAAAGATTGGCAGCTGAATCGGGAGAGGGGGCTGCGACTGCCAGCTGCCCGCGCGCCTGTACTATGAGGACAATCTGCTTGCGACGATAATCGAGTGAATATATGGTGAGCTTTCGGTGCGCTGGCGCCCATTGTCGTGCCGGCGCCCCAGAAGCTCACAATATGGGGTCTCGTTGCCAAGGCAACGAGACCCCGAATCGTACAAAAGGCTTGATTCCCCGACATGCCTTTCATAGAATGCGCCCCACTCCCACAACACTCCTCCCCGTTTAACCCCTTTACTGGAGGATGATCATGAAATCGACCAACAGACAACTGGACAACCAACCGGTCAGCCAGTCCCAGCAATCAGGCGGGAATCTGCGGGAGCAAATTTCGCGCAGGGCTTATGAACTTTACCTTGAACGCGGAGAGCAGAGCGACGCGAGCCAGAATTGGCTCGACGCGGAGATGGAAATATTGGGCGCGAATGTTCAACCCACGTCAGAGCATGCCCAAGCCGCGGCGGCCGGGTGGGAAAGCTGACTTCATCATAGGCGGGGAACCAATATCGGCTTCTACGATCGGGCTCGGCTGAAGTGTGCCCGAAGGCGGCTTTCAGGCACACTTCAATCAGCGCGGCAAGGCGCTATGCGAGCATCATAAGACTCATCACAGCTATCCGTGCTACCTCAGCTCGCGTAAATTCCATCGGGTAGG
>DATCXQ010000237.1:0-5039 GCA_036565725.1 Blastocatellia bacterium | reverse complement strand
CCCTCCCTCACGGTCGGGCTGCCGCCACAACATACCGTGTAAAGTTTCCATAGGGCTAGGCAAACATCATAGCGCAAAGTATTATAGCCAGGTTTCCACGGCTATCGGCCCGCATATCGTTCGCCGGACTTGCCAGGGAGGCTGGCGCTTGCAATATCCTCTGCCGCTACTCTCAACTGGAAACTAAAACAAGTTTCACCAAAGGAGAAAATCATGAACATGAAGAATCTCGCTGTCGCGATGATGTTCGCCGGGTTGTTGACTTGCGCCGCTTTTGCCCATGGCGCGCAGAGTGGCGCTCAAGAAGCCGCTTCGGCCCCCGCCGCCAAAGAATCGAAAGCCAAAGGCAAAGGCAAGAAGAGCAAAGCCAAAAAAGACGAGAGCGCCTCCACGGCGTCCGCCGAGGCCCCCGCTGACGTCCCGGCCGCCACCGACGAAGGCAAGGACAAAGGCAAGAGCAAGGGTAAATCCAAAGGTAAATCCAAGGCCAAGCAGGCAGAAGCCGCCGCTCCCGCCGCCACATCTGAGGCGGCGTCAGCAGAGAAGCCCCCCGCCGCCACATCTGAGACGGCGCCGGCAGAGAAGGCCCCCGCCGCCACAACCGAGACCGCCAAGGCCGGGGGCAAGAGCAAAGGAAAGGCCAAGTCGAAAGAGAAAGCCAAAGAAGGCGATGCCGCAGGCGGCGAGAATTCAGCCGAGGAAAACAAGCCCAAGGACAAGGACAGCAAGCGGAAGGACAAGAAGAAGTCAAAAGGTTAATTGAAAGCGTTTTTACTATGGAAAACGGCCTGCGCGCATGCTCCGCCGACTTGCGGACTGCTTGCAGGCCGTTTCACATTCGCGCGAAGTTATTCAACAGCGTCAGTCCGGCGGCCTGGCTCTTTTCAGGATGGAATTGCACGCCGATGATGTTGTCACGCCCGCAGATCGAGGCGAATCGCCGCCCGTACTCGGTCTCGCCCATCACGCATGAAGGGTCAGCCGCTTCGATGTAGTAGGAGTGTACGAAGTAGAAGAACGAATGGTCGGGCAGGTCGTGGAAGACTGGATGGCCCTGTTTGAATTCGACTTGATTCCAGCCGACGTGCGGCGTGCGTACGTTATCGGGAAATTTGATCACGCGGCCGGGCAGAAGCCCGAGCCCGCGATGTGATCCGAATTCCTGGCCTTCTTCGAACATCATCTGCAGCCCGACGCAAATGCCGATGAGCGGTTTGCCCGCGTCGGCCGCCTCGATCACGAGCCGGTCGAAGCCCAGCTTGCGCAGACTCTCCATCGCGTATCCGAAAGCGCCGACGCCGAGCAGGACCAGTTTGTCCGCCTCTCGCAACACCCTTTCGTCCCGCGTCACCAAGGCGTCAATGCCTTGCGAGGTGAAGGCTTTTTCGACGCTGCGCAGATTGCCCACGCCGTAATCAATTATTGCGATGCTCATTACAAGCTCCCTTTTGTCGACATCACCCCTTGAATTCGCCCGTCAATTCGCGTCGCCTGCGATAACGCCCTCGCGGCCGATTTGAACACGGCCTCAATGATGTGGTGCTGGTTGCGCCCGTAAAAGACCTCGATGTGCAGGTTGAGCTTGCAATGCTCGGTGAACGAACGCCAGAAATGTTCGGCCATTTCCACCGAGAAAGTCCCGATTCTGTCGCGAGTGTTTCGGACCTTGTAAACGAGGTACGGCCGGCCCGACAGATCGACCACGGCGCGGGCCAGGGTCTCGTCCATCGGCGTGTAGGCCGCGCCGTAACGCACGATGCCTTTTTTGTCGCCGAGCGCTTCAGCGAACGTCTGGCCCAGACAGATCGCCGTATCTTCGACCGAATGGTGGTCATCAATTTGCAGGTCGCCCTTGCATTTGACTTCGAGGTCGAACAAACCATGCCGCGCGAACAGTTCGAGCATATGGTCTAGAAAAGGAACGCCGGTCGAGACCTCGCTTTTGCCCTCGCCGTCAAGGTCGAGTTTGACATGGATGTCCGTCTCCTTGGTCGCGCGTTTGATTTCAGCCTGACGAGACATAAGAAAAAATCTCCTTCAAAGCGGCTATCAATCTGTCGTTCTCTTCAGGCGCGCCGACGCTGATGCGAACGTACTCGCTGAGCATCGGCGCTTTGCTGATGTCGCGAATCAGAATGCCGCGCGCGTGCAGGGTTTCGAACAACTCCTTCGGGAGAATCGAGGTTTTCACGCAGAAGAAGTTCGCCGCCGACGGGACGGGCTCGAGTCCCTTGATCATCCGCAGTTCGTCGAAAAGGCGGTCGCGCTCGCTTTGCATCTTCTCGACTAGGGGCCGCAGCAGATGCAGGTTTTCGAGCGCCACTTCGGCCGCTGTCATCGAAAAGAAGTTCAGACTGTAGGGCATTTTCGCCTTGTTGAATTCGCGGATCAGCTCCGGCGCGGCCAGACAGTAGCCGACGCGCAGCCCGCCCATCGCCATCGCCTTCGAGAAAGTGCGCAGGATGACCAGGTTCTTGTACTCCTTCAGCAGCGGGAGGAAATCTTCTCCTCCGATCTCCAGATATGCCTGATCGACGACGACGATCCCGTCGCTGTTACGCGCAATCGTCGCCAGGTCGCGCGCGCCGATCACGCAGCCGGTCGGATTGTTCGGCGAACAGACGATGGACAGGCCGGCTTTGGACGTGACGATCTTGCTAGCCAATCGCGGGAAGTTGAACGTCAGGTCATCATTGAGTGGAACGGATATGATTTCGCCGCCGGCCACGGTAACGACCTGCCTGTAGACGGAAAAAGTCGGCTCGGGCAGGACGACGCGCACGCCTTGCTCGACGATCGAGTTAACGACCGATTGGATAATCTCGTTCGACCCGTTGCCCGCCATCACCCCGTCCTCTCGCCACCCCGCGTATTTGGCGAGCTTTTTGAGCAGCGAGGCCGGGACGAATTCCGGATAGCGCGCCCAATCGCGCCTCATCACGCGACGCATGACTTCCTCTTTGATCTCGCGCGGCATGCCGAACGGGTTTTCGTTCTGATTGACCTTGATCGGCGCTTCGAGCGGCGCAAGCGTGTACGCGGCGATGGCGCGGACGTTGGGTTTGATTTTGTCCAAAGGCGAATTCATGGGTAGCTTTTATTTGTCTGGAGCCTGCGCAAGTTATTCGTACCTGATCGTCGCCGAGCGCGCGTGCGCCTCGAATCCTTCGGCAAGAGCAAGTCGTTCAATTGATGACGCCGTGCGCGCCAATTCCTCACGCGTGTAGCGAATGACGCTCGTGCGTTTCAAAAAGTCATATACGCCGAGCGCCGAAGAGAAACGCGCCGCGCCTCCGGTCGGCAAGACGTGGTTCGCGCCGGCGAAATAATCGCCCACGGGCTCCGGCGAATACGCGCCGATGAAGATCGCGCCGGCGTGGTTGATCTTGGCGGCCGTGGCTTCGTCGTCTTCGGTGATGACCTCGACGTGTTCGGGCGCGATTCGGTCGGCGAGAGCGCACGCGGCGGCCAGTGATTCGACCACGATCAGCGCGCCGAAATCGGCGAGCGAGCGTTCGATGATCTCGCGGCGCGACAGGCTTCGAGCCTGTTTAACGATCTCATCGCGCACGGCTTCGGCCAACTTCTCACTAGGCGTGATCAGGATCGCCGCGGCGTCTTCAGAATGTTCGGCCTGCGACAACAGATCGGCGGCGACGAAATCGGCGCGCGCCGTGTGGTCGGCGATGACCACGATCTCGCTCGGCCCGGCGATGGAATCGATGTCTACGGCGCCGTATACGATCTTCTTCGCGGCGGCGACGTATTGATTGCCGGGGCCGACGATCTTGTCAACGCGCGGCATCGTCTCGGTGCCGTAAGCCAGAGCCGCGACGGCCTGCGCGCCGCCGACGGTGTAGACCTCGAAAAGGTTCAATTCCTTCAGCGTAGCCGCGATCACCGGGTTTTGCTTGAATTGACCCGGCGGAGTGACGACGACGATTCTTCCCACGCCCGCGACCTGGGCCGGAACGGCGTTCATCATCACCGTCGAAGGATAAGCCGCGCTGCCGCCCGGAACATACAGGCCGACGATTTCAAGCGGGCGCACCCGCTGGCCCAATCGCACGCCGTTCTCCCGGGGGATCTCCCAGTCGCCGGTCAACTGGTGTTCGTGGTAATGGCGGATGTTGGCGATCGCCTCGCGCATTGCGGCGATCAGATCGTCGTCAACTTGCGCGGCCAGTTGCTCGATGGTCTGGCGGTCGACACGCAGAGTTTCGGGCGAGAGCTTTACGCCGTCGAAGCGCTCGGTGAATTCGATCAGCGCCGCGTCGCCCCGCTCGCGGATTTCGCCGATGATGGCGTCCGCGCGGGCCAGAATCTCGTCGTTCAGGCCGATACCACGATTGAGAATCCGTTGCAATTTTGTATTTCGTTTGGGATCTGCGCCAACGGACTTAATTATTTCGATCATACGAAGACTCGTTGTAGAGAAAAACTGCAAAACTCAACCGAAGATGGTGATCACTTGGAATGAATGTCTTCCTTCGGAAAGACAATCACAAATTTGTCATCCTCTACCCTGATTCGGCAGAGCCCTTGTTTGTTCCCGAGTCTATAACTCGCGACAGCGACGTGATTAAATCGCTTACCTCAACGCGCTTCAGGTGAAAGCTCGCGCGGTTGACTATCAGGCGCGCGGTCGATTCGGCAATCACGTCAATCACTTCGAGGCCGTTCTCTTTGAGTGTTTGCCCGGTTTCGACCAGATCGACGATGCGGTCGGAAAGCCCCAGCAGCGGCGCCAGCTCTACCGAACCCGACAGCGTGATGACCTCGATCGGCACGCCTTTCGCGTGGAAGTAATCTGTGGCGATGCGCGGGTATTTGGTCCCGACTCGAACAGTGGCCAGCAGGTTGTAATCCTCGCCCAGGACTTCGCGCTTGCCGGCGACGGCGATCTTGCACCGCCCGAATTTCAAGTCCAGCGGCTCGTGGACGTCGGCGCGCGACTCCACCAGCACGTCGCGCCCGCAGACGCCTGCGTCGGCCACACCGTATTCGACGTAAGTCGGCGCGTCTCCCGGTTTGACTAG
>DATCXQ010000230.1:0-8867 GCA_036565725.1 Blastocatellia bacterium | reverse complement strand
GCTACCGCTCGCGGTACTGACTCGGAAAAATGCTAAAAAAACAAAGTTAACGCAGTATTTACCATCTCCATCTCTCTCCTACGTGATAAAGATATGGGAAGTGAAAAACGATCACACCCCAGAAGCCAACTACAACATCGGGAAAGCAATCTCGCTCGCCGGTTTGACGGTCACCGCGTGATCGCCGGAATTGAACCCGTTGAGAGCGCGGTTATGATGCGCGATGATCTGTTCGGCTTTCAATACCTCATTGTCAATCGTCGTGTGCGCGTCGCCGACCAGAGTCACGTCGAAACCGAGCGTGGTCGCGTGGCGGCAGGCGGTGTCAATGCAGTATTCGGTCATGGCCCCGGTCACGATCAGATGCGAAACGCCAGCCTCGTCCAACATCGTCCGCAAAGGCGTTTCGTAGAACGAACTGCAAGATCGCTTCTCGACAATCGGTTCGCCTTCGACCGGCGCGATACGTTGATGGATCGACCATCCGTCTGTATTCGCTTCTAGCGGATCTCCTTTCCCGCCGTCGTGCCGTAGGTAGATTATCGGGACCCGCGCGGCGCGAGCCTTTGTTAACAGGTTGTTGATGTTCGCCAGAACCTGATCTTTATTGTAAGACGGAAAGTGATCAATGATCCCAACCTGAACGTCGATCACCAGTAGCGCTGTCTTCATCGAATTCTCCTCATTCAATGTTTGTAGTCAATGTTTGTAGTCCCGCCTTCAGGCGGAAACGGTTCGATAATAAGGCCCTTTCCGCCTGAAGGCGGGACTACAAACATTTTTCGCGCCCCGGCTCTTTTTACGAGGCGATCTTCTTAACCTCTCGAAACTTCAGCTCAACAGGGGTGTCTCTCCCAAATATTTTCACTACCACCGCAAGCATCCGTTTATCGTCATTTACATCCCTGACCTTGCCAGTAAGTTTCGCAAAAGGTCCACTGATTATTTCCACCACGTCGCCAGGTTTGAATGATTGTTCCTCTTTCATCAGAAACGACGCTCGATGCGGCCCGTCGCGCTGAAGCTATTTTCCAAGCATCTTCTTCACTCGTTCCACGGCGTTTGCCGCCGTGAATCCCAGCTGCTCCATTACCACCTGAACGGGCGCGGAGGCCCCGTAGCGATCGAGTCCGATCACGTCGCCTTTATCGCCTACGTACTTCGCCCAGCCAAATGTCACGCCGGCTTCGATCGCCAGTCGCGCGTGGGCGTTCGGCGGTAGGACTTCGTCGCGGTAAGTTTGAGGTTGTTTTTCGAACAGCTCCCAACTTGGCATGCTCACCACGCGCGCGCCGATGTCTTCAGCCGCGAGTCTTTCCTGCGCCTCGACGGCGACCGAGACTTCCGACCCGGTGGCGATGATGATCGCGTCGATCTTGCCGGTCGGCGATTCGCTCATCACGTAAGCCCCGCGCGTCAGTCCTTCCGCCGAAGCGTATTTGCCGCGGTCGAAGACTGGCAGTTTCTGCCGTGTCAGCGCCAGGGCTGTCGGGCCGTGGTTGTTCTCCAACGCCACGCGCCACGCGATTGCAGTCTCGTTGGCGTCGGCGGGGCGGATCAGCGTCAGGTTGGGAACCAGGCGCAGCCCCATCAGGTGTTCGACTGGTTGATGGGTCGGGCCGTCTTCGCCGAGCCCGATGCTGTCATGCGTGTAGACGTAGATTGTCTGCAAACCCATCATCGAGGCCAACCGCACGGGCGGCCGCATGTAGTCGTAAAAGACCATGAACGTGCCGCCGAACGGGATCAGCGGATGAGTCAGCGCCATGCCGTTCATCACCGAGCCCATCGCGTGTTCCCGCACGCCGAAATGAAAGTTGCGCCCAGAGTAGTTGCCCGGCTGGAATTCACCCATGCCTTCGAGGAAAGTGTTATTCGACGGGCGCAGGTCTGCCGAGCCGCCTAGTAGCATCGGCAGGACTTTCGCAAACGCGTTCAGCGCCTTGCCCGAAGCCTCGCGCGTCGCCATCGCCTTGTCGGATGGGAAAGAGGGCATCGCCGCTTGCCAGCCTTCGGGCAATTTGCCGCTCGCCCACTGGCGCCACTCGGCGGCCTGCTCAGGATATGCCTTCGCGTAGGCTTCGAGCTTCGCATTCCATTCGGTCTCGAGCTTTCGCCCGCGATCAATCGCCTGGCGGAAATTTTTCAACGCCTCTTCGGGAACGGTGAACGGCTCTTCGTAAGGCCAGCCGAGGTTCTCCTTCGACAGCTTCACCTCTTCGACGCCGAGCGGTTCGCCGTGGGCTTTTGCGGTGCCCGCCTTGTTGGGGCTGCCATAACCAATGACCGATTTGACGCAGATGATCGAGGGGCGCGGGTCGGCCTGCGCGGCCTTGATCGCGTTCTCGATCGCTACCAGGTCGTTGGCGTCTTCGACCGTCTGTACGTGCCAGTGGTAAGCCTCGAAGCGCTTCGCGCGGTCTTCGGTGAAGGCCAGACTTGTGCTCCCGTCAATCGAGATCTGGTTGTCGTCGTAAAGATAGATCAGGCGGCCCAGCTTCAAATGTCCGGCCATCGACGCGGCTTCGGAGGCCACGCCTTCCATCAGGTCGCCGTCGGAGACGATTGCGTAAATGTAGTAATCGAAGATCTGATGATCGGGGCGATTGAATCTGGCGACGAGATATTCGGCGCCGATGGCCATCCCGACGCCGTTGGAGAAGCCCTGTCCGAGCGGGCCTGTCGTCGTTTCTATCGATGATGACAGTTCCGATTCGGGGTGTCCGGGCGTCACGCTCCCCAATTGGCGAAATTGCTTCAACTGGTCGAGCGGGAAGTCGTCGTAGCCGGCCAGATACAAGAGGCTGTAAAGCAGCATCGAGCCATGCCCGGCCGAGAGCACGAAGCGGTCGCGGTTGCTCCATGAAGGATTCTTCGGGTTGTAGCGCAGAAATTTCGTCCAGAGCGTATAGGCCGCAGGCGCCATTCCCATCGGCATCCCCGGGTGGCCGGAGTTGGCTTTTTGCACGCCGTCCATCGCGAGAGTGCGGATTGTGTTGATTGAAAGTTGATCTAGCGCGTTTTGATTCGACATCGAATTCTCCAGCGAATCAGTACCGCGAGCGGTAGCGGGCGTGGCTCCCTAATAAGGCCACACCCGCTACCGCTCGCGGTATTGATTCACATTACCTGGTCACTTTCAGTGACCGTTTGTTGTTGATCGACCAGCATGACCGGGAGCGTCCGTTCGGCGAACAATGAAGAGTTGATCAGTGTCTGCACGATGTGATTGCCTGGCTGGTAAAAAGTCGTGTTGACGAAGACCGTGACGTTGTCGGCGTAACCGTCGGGCGGGACGACGAATCCGGACGGTTGCGACATGGCGACTGTCTGCATTCGGTCCGGCGTCAGGATGCGGACCTCGGTCATGAATCGCCCCTCGCCGCGCCAATGGTTGAGCACCGCGAATTTGATCATTGTCACGGGCAATTGAGGCACGACGGCCTGATGAATCACGCCCATCAGGCTCAGGTGATTCGACGCCTCGACGCGCACGTCTTCGCAAAAGATTGTGTAATCAAGTATGAGGTTTTGCGTGGTTTCCATTTCTGAATCTCTGTAATTGAAGCGATGCGGAGCGCCGGGGACTCGTTCGGATTGATTTTAACCGGGCGAGCGGCAAAGTAATAGAGGGATAGAGAAAGGGAGAGACAGGGCGACGGAGGGACGGGGCGACGGGGCGAGTTTGGGTTTCACCATCTGTCGCCCCGTCGCCCTGTCGCCCCGTCGCCCTGTCGCCCTGTCTACGGCGATTTGATCTGATCAAAGCCGATGTTGAGGATGGGATATTGCTTCCAGTCTCTGTAATCGAAGTGCCACCACTCGTATTCATAAACGGTAAAGCCCTCCGATTCCATCGCCTCGCGCAACATCTCGCGCAGGCGGCGCTGCTCCTCGGTCCCGCCGGAGTAATTCGGGTAGGCGCGCTCTGTCATCTCGTCGTAGCCGCTTGGCATCTCGACCTCCCGGCCCGAGCGCAGGTTGTAGAGCGTCAGGTCTACCGCGCAGCCTCGGTTGTGGCGCGAGCCCTGGCTCGGATCGGCCACAAACCGTTTCTTGTCCTGAGGCGTGGAGTCCCAGAAGATTTTTGTCACCGACCACGGGCGGTACCCGTCGAAAACCAGCAGCCCATAACCTTTCTCGCGCAGGTTGCGGTTTGCGCGCGTTATGGCTTCGGCGGCGGGGCGCTGCAAAAACGCGCGGGCCTCTTTGTAAACCGGGCGACCGAGGAAGTTGTTCGGCGTGGCGTAGCGAACGTCGAGTTTGATCGTCGAGTCGAGTTTGACAAGCTCGACCAGATCGGGTTCGCGGAAATCGCCCTTTTCTTTAGGCATTTCCTGCGCGGCTACGCCGGCATACGGCATAAGCCTTATGGCGTATGCCGTATGAAATATGACGCCCTTATTCGCAAACAGACCCAGGCTGAAGAGCAGCGCCGAAAAGATCAGGAATCGGCGCATGCGCTGATGGCTGATGTGAAACATCCTAACCTCGCAAAATTTTATATGACCTCAACCCGACCGAGACCGCCGAACCGGCCGCGAGCCTCAACCTCTTCGCCTCCCACTTCGTGCGGGCGGCTTTGATTACGAGATTGCAGGTCCTGTCCGGGCCGCCGTCGCAATGCGAATTCGGCGGCGGGCCGGTGTACCCGCGCGGCAGGAGCTTGATCGTCAGCGACTCGGTCGCGCCGGCGAACGAAACGTCGATAATTTCGCCGCGCCCGAGATGGTGCGGAGTTTCGACCAGGCCGGTCGGGGCGCCGAGCGTGACGTCTTCAGGGCGGAAGACCATCTTAATTCGGTCCATACCCAGTTGGTGGCCCGGTTGGGGGCTCATTTGTGGCGCCGGCCTCGGCGCCCTCAAACATTGCTCGCAATCCAGCGCGATGAACCCGTCGCGCCAGGCGCCTTCGACCACGTTGGCGGCGCCGAGGAAGGTCGCGACGAATTCGGTCTGCGGATCGTTGTAGACCTCGTCTGGCGCGCCGAGTTGCTCCAGCCGCCCGCGGTTGAGAATGGCGATCTGATCCCCCATCTCTATCGCCTCCTCCTGGTCGTGAGTGATGAAGAGCGCGGGTATGCCCAACTTCCTCAACAGAGCCCTGATTTCGCGGCGCAGCCCTGTGCGGGTTTGCGGGTCGAGCGCGCTGAACGACTCGTCGAAGAGCAGCAGGTCGGGCTCGTAGGCCAACGCGCGCGCAATGGCCACGCGCTGCTGCTGGCCGCCGGAAATCTGCGACGGGAATTTGTCGCGCTGTTCCCGCAGCCCGGTCAGGTCCAGCAAGCGGTCGACGACTTCTCCGCGTTTCTTCTTCCCCCATTTCCGGATGCGAAGGCCGAAGCCGATGTTATCGGCCACGGTCATTCGAGGGAAGAGAGCGTAATTCTGGAAAATCACGCCGATGTTGCGATCGCGCGCGCGCAGGTGTTCGATGCGCTTGCCGCGAAGAAATATCTCCCCGCTGTCCGGCGTCTCCAACCCGGCGATCAACCGCAGCGTGGTGCTCTTGCCGCTGCCGGAAGGGCCCAGCAGAACCAGGCTCTCGCCTTCGCCTATGGAGAAACCCACGTCGTCAAGGATCTGCTCGGGGCCGAACCATTTACTCAAGCCCCGTACGATCACGGATTGCCGCTTAGGTTCGAGAGCGTCCCAGGCCCGAGTCGCGTGGAAGGAGGCTACCATTTCTCCAGCCATTTCGTACCTCGCTTTGTTCAGGTTTCAGGTTTCAGGTTTCAGGTTTCAGGTTTCAGCCGTTTGTAGCGATTGAACAACACCTGACACCTGACACCTGACACCTGACACCTCACTTTTCCAATCTCTTCCTCGTAAATAGTATCAGCGAGAAGATCGCGATCGAGAGCGCCGCTAGCACGGCCGCGATTGCGTTCGCGCCCTCGAAATCGCCCTCGTTGAATCTGGTATAAATGTAAAGAGGCGCGGTCTGCGTCTTCATCGCCAGATTGCCGCTGACAATGATCGTCGAGCCGAACTCCCCGATCGAGCGCGCGAAGGTCAACAGCGCTCCGGTGATGATCGCGCCGCGCAGGCTTGGCAGCACGACGAATCGGAACGCCTGCCACCGCGACGCGCCCATCGTCTCGGCGGCGTCCTCGTAACTCTTGTCCAGGTTGTCCAGCGCCGGTTTGATGACGCCGAACGCCAGAGGGAAAGTGACGAAGATGTTGGCCAGGATGATCGCCGCGGTAGTGAACATGATCTGGTAGTCGGTGTGTTCCAGGAATTGCCCAAGCAGCCCGCTGCGCCCCCACACCAACAATAGCGCGGTGCCCGCGACGGCGGTCGGAATCGCCGTCGGCAGACTGATGATGATAATGAGCGCCGCGCTCCCCTTGAATTCGTACTTGCTCATCACCCAGGCCGCGGTCAATCCGAACACGACGTTGCACAGGGTCGCCACGCTGCTAGTGGTCAAACTCAGCTTGAGGGAAAAGACCGCTGTGGGAGATACCAGCGCCTCCCAGAAGTGGTCAAGACCCTTGCCGAAACCGAAAATAAAGATCGAAGTGAGCGGCAAAATCACCAGCGGCGTCATCGCGATTAAGATGAAGCTGATGCCGATGGGCCGCGCAATGTCTCCACCAGGGTTCTTATGATAATTCAGGCGACGGCTCGGCGACGCCATTGTTTTTCCGTAAGCCATATTTCAGGTTCCAGGTTCCAGGTGGGAGGTTTCAGGTTTCAGTGGACTTGGCGCAAGTCCCTTTCACTGACACCTGACACCTGACACCTGACACTTGATTTCAATTCGCCCCCGCGCCCGAGACCTGAATCTTATGTTTCCACACGCCCTCGACGATATCGGGATAGGCTTTCGACCATCCGCCCAGGTCTTTCACGTAAAAAGGCATTTCGATCTTCGGGAAATTTTCGTTCAAGTTCTCATCCATCACCGAGCGGAAGTGGGATTTGACCCACGCCGCTTGCGCCGCAGGCTCCCATAGCGACCGCACGAACAACTCCACCAGCGCGTATTTCGGCGGACTCATCGCGTGATCAATGATCACCACCGGATGCTCGCTGAAGATCGTCGCCTTTGGCATGACGATCTCGACCGGAAGTTTTTTGTCGAGCAACTGCATGGCCTCCAGTTCATATGTGATCAGCGCATCGCCTTCGTCACGTTCAAACTGTATTCGGGCCACACGCGCCGATTCTGGAGACGCCTTCACGTTTTTCCAGACGCCCCGCAGCAGGTCGAAAGCCTTTCGCTCGTCGCGGATTCCAGTCTTCTTTTCGGACTTAATCAACTCCGACCCGTAAATCGCCAGCAGCGACCATTGCCCCGCGCCCGATGACGCCGGGTCGCAATGGATCAGCCCCACGCCAGGCTTCGCCAGGTCGGCAAAATCGCGGATGCCTTTCGGATTGCCCCGCCGCACGACGATCACCATCGGGGTCTTGTTGACGATCCCTCCGTAAGGCAATTTGCGCCATTCGTTCCTGGTCACCTCCGGCCTGACAAGGCGGTCGGCGTTGCGCTCAATGGCCAGGATGGCCACGTCGGCCTCCCTGCCCGCCACTATCTGGTTGGCCACGATTTCGGAGCCTGCGTAAGAGGTGTCGAACGTCAACTGCTGCCCGGTCTTCTTCTCCCACTCCAGCTTGTAGTCCGGCAGAATCGAGGTTTCAAGCCCCTCCTTGACCACGCTGAAGCCATATATCGTGATCGTGGCTTCACGGGCCGCGGCCGATTTGCGCCTGCACCCGCTCGATTCAAATATCAATAACAACGCCAGACAGCCTGCGAAAATCGCGCGCGCAAGCTTCGGGAGATGATCCTGTGCCTGGTACACCATTCCCTCAATTTGCAAAATGACCCGTAGCGTGTATAAGAAAAGTTAGATTACGCCTCCGCCGGCGCGCAGGGATGCACGGCGCGAACAACAAGGCGTGGACGGACGGCTGGAGAACCGTTGTTGTGTCGATTTGCGCACAAACGATGCGGAATGGCATAGGGAAATGTTTTCGCAATCGTGTCTGACTCTCGTCGCTTTCATAATTCCAGCCGCGCTAGTTAATCGGTCATCGGCAGGCAATACAATCTGCGATTAGCCGATTAATCTTTCAACTCAATTGTTTACGTTGATTTTTAGTGAATACCGTGGCGGTTATACACCCCGTTGCAAGACAAAGTCAATCTAAGGGACCCCTTAGTTTTCGACCAGATCCGAACAGTCGCCGACCGGATAAGGAAACCCGCAGAATGGACATGGATTCCTGTGCCCACAAACGACGTCCTTTACAGGGGCGTCGCATTGCACACAGCGCAATTCCTCGTCAATCAATTCTTTGTCCGAATGAAATCTGGACGCGTAATTTGAAGAATGATTCACGCCCGCCTCACTCGCCTCTTTTTCCCGCTGATTCATATGAACGCTCCGCCTGCTAATGCGCGCGGCGCTCTGCGCGACACGTCGCCAGACGCCCGCCTCCCCCTCCTCTTCTATCATCGCCCGAATCTCATGATAAGCCATCGCATAGAGCTTGCGCGATTCGGTCGCTGAGGCAGGTCGCATCAATTTCCGTTCCAAATCGTCGCGCGAAAGCCTGCTTTTATTTTCTATTCGGGGAAGCGTCGCGGCCTCGCCGGCGACATGGATGGCCAAACCTTCGGCCATCCACCGAGGCGCGCGCCCGCCGGCCAGCGCTTCGATCACCGCGTGGGTCATCTCGTGGCGCAAAGTTGTGTTCAAAACCCTCCGCCGCCGGAGAAGGTCGAGCGGCTGCAGTTCGATCCGCCGCCCGCGAGTCGCGCCCGCGGCCCAACCCCCCAGGCCTGTGGCCGCGATGAAATCGGCGGTCGTCGCATGAACCACAACCTCGAAAGGCCCCGGCTCCGCGAG
>DATCXQ010000203.1:0-13691 GCA_036565725.1 Blastocatellia bacterium | reverse complement strand
AATGTAGCGACGAACTCACAACAATATCAATCGTCGCTCCGCGACTGGATAATCATTCGCCACTAGACTAAAACGCCGGCCTAAGCTCAACCGTCGCTCCGCGACGAAGAAGCGCCTCTCTGGGAACGCAAAAGATTTGGATAATGACGAGCCTCAAAGTCAGGCTACCGCCACATTCCGTACACTGATCTGATATCCGCTCTAAAAGGCATGTAATAGCCGCTGTGGGGTTGGTGATCCTGCTAACCGTCGTCGGATGGAATAGTAAGGCCTGGCAGACTTATTTGATCAAAAGAGAACAGCGTGGGCAACTAACAATGGCGCCATTCAGGTTATGCGCTAACACGGGCTGCTCCCATCTAAGTCATGCTACTTCAAGAGATTGAAATGCCTGTCAATGGCGGGTATTCTTCGTTCGGCCTTAAGCGCCATCAATCGATGGGGTTTCCTTCAATATCGAACAAGGAGAAATTTATGAACAAGTTTGCCAGGACTATCTGCGCGATCTCATTCGCATCGGCGCTCGTCTCCGCGCCCGGCGTAAACGGATCGACGACCAGGGCGCAGGAGCCACAGAGCGGGCCGCCGTCCGGCGCTCAGGAGCGGCCCCCGCTGCCCTTTCCGACCTCTCGCGAGCCTGAGATCAAGCCTTACGACAGGGTGATCACCAAGGACGCCAAGTCGGATGAAGGTATCTTCACCGTTCACCGCGTCAAAGAGAAGATTTATTACGAAATTCCCAAGTCGGAATTCGACAAGGAATTCCTGTGGGTCAGCCAGATAGCGAAGACCACGCTCGGCGTAGGCTACGGCGGTCAGGCGATGGGCAACCGCGTCGTCCGCTGGGAGCGCCACAACAATCGCATTCTGCTGCGCGACGTGGCGTACGACGTCGTCGCCGACCCGAAAGAGCCCATCTCGAAAGCCGTCAAGGCGGCCAACAACGACTCGATCATCAAGTCTTTCTACATCGAGGCGCTCGACAAGAACGGCAAGGACGATTCGGTGGTGATCGACGTGACCAGTATCTTCACCACCGAAATAACCGAGTTCAGCGCGCGTTCGCGGCTGCGCGCCCGAGGATTCGACGCCTCGCGCTCTTTCGTCGAACGCGTCGTCTCGTTCCCTGAAAACATCGAGGTCGAGGCCACTCACACCTTCGCCAATCCGCCCGAAATGCCCTCGCCGACCGCCGCCCCGCCGAACCCCTTCCTCGGCGCCGGGATGGGCACGGGCAGCGCCTCGGTTGTGATGCATTACTCGATGGTCAAACTGCCGGAAAAACCGATGACGCCGCGGCTCTTCGACGAGCGCGTCGGCTATTTCAGCGTGCGCCAAACCGATTACGGCAAGGACGAACACCGCGCGCCGCAGCGCGTCTACATCACCCGCTGGCGTCTGGAAAAGAAAGATCCCAACGCCGCCGTCTCCGAGCCGGTCAAGCCGATCGTCTATTACATCGATCCGGCCACGCCCACGAAATGGGTTCAATATGTTAAGAAAGGCATCGAGGACTGGCAGCCCGCGTTCGAGGCGGCCGGATTCAGGAACGCCATCATCGCCAAAGAAGCGCCGAAGGACGATCCCGACTGGAGTCCCGAAGACGCGCGTTATTCGGTCGTGCGCTGGCTGCCCTCGACGATTATGAACGCGTCCGGGCCCCACGTTCACGACCCTCGCACCGGCGAGATACTCGAATCGGACATTCAGATGTATCACAACGTGCTGAACCTCCAACGCAACTGGTACTTCACGCAGGCGGGGCCGCTCGACCCGCGCGCCGCGAAATTGCCGCTGCCAGACGACTTGATGGGCGAGTTGCTGCGCTTCGTCGTCGCGCACGAGGTCGGCCACACGCTCGGATTCCAGCACAACATGAAGGCCAGTTCGATGTACCCGTTCGAGAAAGTCCGCGACGCGAAGTGGCTCAAGGAATACGGCCACACGCCGACAATCATGGACTACTCGCGCTTCAATTACGTCGCACAGCCCGAAGACAACATCCCCGTCGACCTGCTGATCCCGAAGGTCGGCCTTTACGACAAGTGGGCAACGGTGTGGGGCTACAAGCCGATTGACGGATGCAAGACGCCCGAAGACGAAAAGAAGACTCTCGACGAGTGGGCGCGCGAGCAGGACAAGACGCCGTGGTATCGCTTCTCGACCGCCAGGTCGCGCGGCGCCGACCCGGGCGAATTGACCGAGGCCGTTGGCGACGCCGACGCGGTCAAGGCTTCTACGCTCGGGTTGAAGAACCTCAAGCGGGTCGCCGACATGCTGCTCTCCGCGACCTCGACCGAGAAGGGCGAGCCTTATGACGACCTCGAAGAGGTTTATAACGCGATGATCGGCCAGTGGCGGTTGGAGATGGGCCACGTCACGGCGATCGTCGGCGGCTTCAACACTCAGCAGAAGCACATCGGACAGGACGGCGCGCTCTACACGCCCGTCCTGAAAGAGCGACAGATCGAGGCGGTGAGGTTCTTGAACGACAACGTCTTCGCCACGCCGGCATGGATGCTCAACCCTGAAATCCTGCGCCGCATCGAAACCAACGGCGCGCTCGCCCGCGTCAGAGCGGCGCAACAGCTGATCCTGTCTCAGTTGATGAGTCCGGCCCGCTTCTCCCGCCTGTCCGAGCAGGAGGCGATAGACGGCGACAAGGCCTATCGCCCCGTGGATTTCCTCGCCGACGTGCGCAAAGGCGTCTGGGGCGAAGTGAACGGGACGGCCGCCGCCCCGAAGATCGACGCATACCGCCGCAATCTGCAGCGAGCTTATCTGGATTTGATGAACGACAAGCTCAACGGCCGGGCGGCGGTCAATGACGATCAGCGCCCGTTCATTCGCGGCGAGCTGCGGGCGTTGAATGCGGATGTGACGAGGTCGATGATCCGCGCGACCGACCGCGCCACGCGAATGCACATGGAAGACGTGAGGGATCAGATCGCTAAAATTCTCGATCCGAAATTCGCGGCCCCGGCGCCGACTTCATCGCCCATACCGTTCATCTTCGGCCCCTTCAACGCCGACGGCGAAGAACCGCAAGATGAATTGAGCTGCTGGCCGGATTATTCGATTCGGATTCGGCAGTGACTGATTTTCCCCTGTCCCACATTTTCCTGTCGGCGCCTTCGGAACAGAAAAATGTGGGACAGGAAAATATCACTCCCTCAACACCCGTATGCCATTCGATTTTGACACGCCCAGAACCTTTTTCGAGAAAGGCGCCAGAGCCGTTGATTGGGTCGCCGAAGAGATAATCCGGCAGAAGAATTGGCGCTCGCTGCTGGTCTTGATTGACGTCGTTCTTTTCCTCGCGTTCAACCCATTCGAGTGGCCCTTCCCGAACCTGCTCTCGCTCTTTCCGCAATTGAGACAATTCGACTGGTACGCGCCCGTCTTCTGGTCGCTCATCGGCGTCATCTTCATCATCGCGGTGATCGTGGCTGCGCGAGCCAAACGCAAAACCGCAGAGCATGCGGAATTGAGGTTGGGAGCGATCAAAGGCCTGCTGCCGTTCGGTTATGAAGACGCCGAGGTCTTCTCGCATCTCCAGCGCGACCAGAACCTGAAGGAATGTCTTCAGGCTATCGGCGACGAGCAATGGCGTTTCGGCGTGATGAGCGGCGAATCGGGCGCGGGAAAGACGTCTTTTCTACAAGCCGGATTGTGGCCGGAGTTGGAGAAGCGGAAATTCCGATGCGTCTACGTCAAATTCAGCGACCTCGACCCCTTCGAGTCGGTCAAACGGGCCTGTCTCAAACACCTGTCGTTCGCCGAGGGCGCGGTCGACGGGGCCGATCTTCAGGGCCTGCTCCGCGCGGCCGCCGCGCAGGATCGAACGCCCGTCGTGTTCTTCTTCGATCAATTCGAGCAGTTCTTCGTCCACCGCAAACGCAGGAAAGACCGCGAGCCTTTCGCGCAGGCGCTCGCACAATGGTTCGCTGAGATGGAGTCGCCGCCGATCAAAATCCTGATCTGCGTTCGCGGCGATTTCTTCGACCGGTTGAACGAACTGCAAAAGGCTATGCGATATTCGCTCAGCCCGACGCAAAGCTTCCGCCTGGAGCGGTTCGAGCCGGATCAGGCGACCGAGGTCTTCTGCTTCCTGGCCGAAAAAGAGGGCCTGGAATACGACCGCAAGTTTATCTCCGAAATGACGCGGCAAGAGCTGGCCGACGCTGAAGACGGTCTGATTTCGCCCGTGGACATTCAAGTGCTGGCGCGAATGATCGAGAGGCAAATCACGCAGGGCGCACGCGCGTTCAACCGGGCGACTTTTCAAAAACTCGGCGGCGTGGAAGGACTGCTCGAACGATACCTGACAACCGCCCTGGAACCGCTCGTGACCCAATCGCGCCGCCAGGCCGCGATCAAAGTCTTGTTGGCGCTGACCGACCTGGAGCGCAACGCCCGCGCGGGCGCGCTGACCTTTGAAGACTTGCGGCGAAAGCTCGACGAGATCGCCGACTCCGAGTTGAAAGACGCGGTCGCATATCTGCTGCTCGGCGACGTGCGCTTGATCTCGCCGTTGTCGGAGAATGAAGAAGAGAAATTCGAGTTGGCGCACGAACGCCTGATCCCGGCCTTGCGGCGGCTGGCCGGCAAACAGCTCAGCTTGGCAGATCGCGCCGACCAATTGCTCGACCGACGCACGAACGAATGGCTCGGCAATGGACGCTCTTCGCGATATCTCTTCTCCTGGTCTGAACTGCGGCTGATCAACAAACACAGACGTTTCGTCACCTGGGGTAAACAGCGGCAGGCGAAGGAGGAGTTGCTGGCTGCCAGCCGGCGGCGTTTCAGATTGCGGTACGCCGCCCTGGGTTTGGCGCCGCTGCTCGCCCTCTGCGGATGGGTCGGGTGGAACAGCAACGCCTGGCAAGCCTATTTGATCAAAAGAGAGCTGCGCAATTATGGCAATAGTTTGAATGATAGTCGCGCTTTGACTGAAATCGCCAAGGCTTTCTTTTATGCAGGAGAGCCGCAACTTGTCCTTCAGGTCGTAGAGCGGACCAGCAACAGTTCTGATAAAGCCAATGCTCTGATCGAGATTGCTGAGTTTTACGCCAGGCTCGGGGACAAAGAGAGGGCGAGCGCGCTGCTGCCAGATGCGATTAAGTCAGCGGAGCGGATCGGCGCCGATGACTCCAAAGTCTCCGCCCTGATCGCGATTGCGAAGTTTTACGCCAGGCTCGGGGACAAAGAGAGGGCGAGCGCGTTACTGCCAGACGCTATAAAGACAGCGGAGCAGATCAGTGACGATAGATCCAAAGCCTCTACCCTGATCGATATCGCGGAGTCTTACGTCGAGCTCGGAGATACAGAGAAAGCGAGCGCGCTGCTCCCGGACGCGATCAGGACAGCGGAGCGGATCAGTTATGATTTATCCAAAGCCAATGTTCTGAGATCGGCCGTCCGTCCTATCGACAAGATCGAGGACAAAGAGAAGGCTAGACTATTGCTTTCGGATTTGATCAAAGCGGCGGATCGGATCAGCAGCGATTCTGACAAAAGTTATGTTTTGAGCGTGATTACTGAGTCTTACACCATGCTCGGAAAGACAATGAAAGACAGCGCGTTGCTGTCAGACGCGATTGAGACAGCGGCGCGGATCGGCGTCGATTACTTTAAAGCCGGCGCCCTGATCAATATCGCGCAGTCTTACGTCAAGCTCGATGACAAAGAGAAGGCGGGCGCGCTGCTCTCGGACGCGATCAAGACAGCTGAGGGGATCAGTAAAGGTGACTTCAAAGCGTCCGCATTAGGAGCGATTGCAGAGTCTTACGCCGAGCTCGGAGATAAAGAGAAAGCGGGCGCGCTGCTCTCGGACGCGATCAGGACAGCGGAGCGGATCAGTGACGACATGTTCAAAGCCGCTGCTTTGAGAGCGACCGCCAGTTTTATCGCCGGGATCAAGGACAAAGAGAAGACAGGCCCATTGCTCTCGGATGCGATCAAGGCGGCGGGGCGGATCAATAGCGGCGATCACAAAGCTGATGCCCTGATCAAGATTGCAGAATCTTACGCCGGGCTCGGGGACAAAGAGAAGGCGAGCGCGCTGCTGTCGGATGCGATCAGAGCGGCGGAGCGGGTCATTGACAATGACACCAAAGCCATTGCCCTGATGTCGATTGCGAAGTCCTACGCCAGTGTCGGAGATAAAGAGAAAGCCCGCGCGCTGCTCTTGGACATTACCAAGACAGCGGAACAGATCAATAATGAATTCTCCAAGGACTCTACTCTAAGAGAGATTGTCGAGTTTTACGTTAAGCTTGCTGAATCATCGGATGACCCGGCCTTATATGAAGTAAGCTTCAGGCTGATCGAGGGGATCAGGGATGATAGCAGCAAAAACAAGGCGCTCGATGTAATCCTGTCCTCCAAATTTGCGCTCGCCGACGTCGGCAGACTGCGCTCGCTAACTTCGCACTTCGGCGTCGTAGGGCCGGGAAAAGCCCGCGCGCTGGCGCGCATTCTGATGGCGTATTCGCGCCCTGACTTGATCGGGAAGGAAAGTAATCTGCAGTATCGTTAGTGGGCGACCGCCTTCTCCGCCCCCAGCCCGGTGTTTGCGCGCACGTTCGATTCAGTGATCTTCTCTTCAGCCTCAGGCTCGCGCCCGGACAACGCGCAGAGCGCCGCGCCCAGAAAGCCGAGCGGGATGCTGACGATCCCTATATCGGTTTTCTATTGCATGTACGGGTCAGCAATTGATGTTTGCGGCAAAGAAGGAGGCAATAGAACGCGGATGACACGGACGGGCGCGGATCATCGCGGATAAGACCAACAAAGGTCAGCGTCAATCGGCTCTATCAGCGCCATCCGCGTTCTATGAATCAGAATATGCTCAATCCTCGATCTCCAGCGCGTCAATCAACAACGTGGCTCCGACCACGCCGACTGGCAGCGCGAGCATGTTGATGACCGGAATGAGTAGCGTCAGATAAGCTGCGGCGCCGAAGCCGAGGGCCAGAGATTTATTGCGCCAAATCACGCCTAGCTTCTTTCGCAACCGCAGCCCGCGTGTCGAGAGCGGAATGTCGAAGAAATCCAGGCCGGCGAGGAAAATTGCGACCACCATTCCGATGGGCGCTCCGACGGGCGGGAAGGTCAGTCCCAACGCGAGGGCGGCCAGCGCGACCGCCGATTGAAAGATCACCAGCTTCAGCCCTTCCCACATCGCGCGCGTCCAGCCCTGATCGTTCTGACGGATCTTTCGGCCCGCCGAGATCGCGTGCGTTTTGCGGCTCAAAGCCTCGGCGAACGGCGCCAGCAGCACGCGGGCCACCGGCAGGTAAAGGAAATATGCGATCAAGAACGTTAACAGGAACATCAGAACCTGCGCGACTATCCGTATCTCGACGCGCACGACGTCGCCGATGAGCCGACCGACCGTCCACGCGGCGCCGATGATCAGCCCCACCAGCAAGGCTAGTGTCAACAGCATCGGGATCAGTGAGAGGCTGAGCAAATCCGCATTGCGGACGAGCGTTCGCATCCCCAAAAAGAAGAACCGGACGCCCCAGACGATGTGATATAACGGGTTCGGCGACCGATTGTCGTAGTTGTGATTCGTAGACACTTTGACGTTTTACTTAGTCCCAGTCTTATGTTGAACTCAGAAGTGGCTCAACCACGGGGAACACGGCGATCACAGGGATAAGCATGGTTGTAAGGTATGCTGAGCCTTTCTTCCATAAAGCATTTTCCTCTTTATTCCCCGTGATCCCCGTGGTTCTTTTTGCTCAACTCCAGACTGGAGTTTACTTACGCGCCGTCTGAAGCTGCACGTTCACCGGGGCGCTCAGGCCGGCGACGGACAGAATCAATCCGTCGACGCTGGCCGTTTCGCGTTTGGTTTGAAAAAAGACTATTCCGCGAATCTCGTGCTCCGGCTCGATTGCGCTCCCTTGTTTGAGCGCGACCGATTCGTAGTCTTCGAGCGTCCGCCGGTACGCGACCTTCGCGTAAAACTTGTCACCGTAATATTTCATCACCGCGCTCAGCGCTTTTTTCGGGGCGATTCGTTTGAGCTCGGCGCCGGACGGGTCGCGCAATTCGAACCTGAGCGAATTCGTCATAATCGTCGCCTCCGAATTGTTGACCAGCCTGACGTCTACGGCGATCACCCCGGCTAGCGGGAGGTCGGCCTCGAAGCGTTCATATGACCGCTCGCCGTCTAGCGCGGCGGCGCCGACGTCCAGACCGCCTTTACCCATCGAAATTTCGGGTGGGGCGCTTGCCGGCAGAGGCGCGACTTTGTAAAGCCGCCCGCCGCAAGCGGCGAGAACAGTCAGGAGAGAAGTTAACAAAACAGTGATTACTGGCGCCCTGTGGAGCATGGTAGCAATTTAGTTGCCGACGGTCGGGACTGTCAACGCCCCGCCGGCGATTTGCCGGGCGCTTCCCCATTCCGTGTTACGCGTAACGCAAGCTGTTTTTCCAGGCTCGTTCATGGATTCGCGAGATAATTCCCCTTATTATTTTCATGGCTACAGCATCAAGATGAATCCGTGGGACGGACTTTAGTAAGTCTCCGACCAGGACAAACTAAAGTCCGTCCCACAGTTGCCGAGGAGCGCTATGAGAAAAGTTGGCAAATTTCGCATTTTGACGGTCTGTGTGATCGTTCTTTTCAGTCCGGTCGTCGCGCAAGATGACGGAAAGCCTAAGATAAAAACCGAACTGATCAATATCGCCGTCATGGTCAAAGACGCCGACGGAAAACGGATTTCCGACCTGAAGAAGGAAGACTTCGAGATTTACGAAGACGGCGTCCTTCAAGAGATCGCCGATTTCAAGCCGGCGCCTCATCCGTTGCGGTTGATTCTGCTGTTCGACACGAGCGTCAGCATGGGCGCCATCTTCCCCGGGGTCAAAGACGAGGCGGTGAAGGTGGTCGAAAGCTTGGATCAACTGGACGAGATAATGATCGGCTCTTTCGACGCGGGCTTGCAATTGAGCTCCGATTGGGGCGGCAAGGCGCTGGCCACGACCGAGATTCTCGCCTTGAAATCGACATCGAATTTTCCGCCAACGCCACAGAATCCCCAGCCAATGCCTAGTCCGGGCCCTCGACCGAGGTTCCCTGGCCCTGTCCCGGGCCCTGGCCCTTTCCCGATGCCTCGCGGCAGGATGGAGCCTGACAAGAACACGAATCTCTTCGGAGCGATGCGCGCCCTCTTTGATCGGGTCGGAGGCCGTAGTGGAAACGAGGTCGTTCTTATCTTCAGCGACGGCAAGGATTCCGTTGATCGCAACCTTGCGAACCAGAGGCCGGTCAAAGACCCGAAGCAGGTCATCAAGGAAGCTCAGGAGAATCTGTCGCAAATCTACGCCGCATGCTTCAAACCAGATCGGGAGAGTTCAGGGAGTCCCATTCCACCCTTCGGGATTGGTGGAGGCGGTTACGCCTCGGATTGCAAGTTCCTCTCCGAAATCGCCGACGCCGCCGGCGGGCGCTCTTTCGAGTTCGAATCGCAATCCGCTTTTGCTCAGGTCCTGAAGAAGACGCTCGATGAATTGAGAAGCCAATTCACTCTCGCCTATCGCCCATCGTCGCAGGGAAACAGAGTCGGATTTCATAAGATCAAAGTTGTCGTGAAAAAGCAGGATATGATAGCGCGGGCGCGGGAAAGTTATTTAATCTCGAAATGAAAGCCGCGTGAAATACGAAAGGGGCCTTTCGGCCCCGATAAATTAAGTTGGGGGGCCCTTTCGGTCCCCCCGATTCAGCAGCGTCCTCAGCCATTAGGGTATTTACCGCTGCTAATTGCTGCGGATTACACCAAAGACGCCCGTCTTTGTCAACCCTCTAAAGAAAAAATCTGCAGCTATTAAAATCAAAGAGAGCAATGTGTTAGGTTTTATCCTCAGTGGCGCTGGCGCCGAGTTTCAAGAGATGGTTTTCATCAATGACCGCGATTTTTAATTCTTCGGCCTTCGACAGTTTGCTTCCAGCCTCCTCGCCCGCGACGACGAAATCGGTTTTTTTGCTAACCGATCCGCTGACCCGTCCGCCGCGGGCTTCGATGTAGGCCTTGGCGCCATCGCGACTCATCGTCGGCAGGACGCCAGTTAAAACAAAGGTCTTTCCCTCGAAGACTCGTGGCGCTTGTTCCGCCCCGGCGTTGGCCGTCTGCATCTTCACTCCGGCTTTGGCAAGATGTTCAATCAACTTCCGATTTCGAGAAGATTGAAACCACGAGTAGACAGAAGAGGCGACGACCTCTCCGATTTCGTGAGTGCCCGCCAGCTCTTCCTGCGTCGCCGCCGACAGCGCGTCGACTTCGCCGTAACGATTGGCCAGGATCGTCGCCGTGCGCTCACCGACGTGACGAATGCCCAGGCCATAGATCAATCGGCCCAGGCCGGCATCTTTACTCGCTTCGATCTGTTGAAGCAGGTTATCCGCCGATTTCGCGCCCATCCGGTCGAGCGCAATCAGTTCGTCGCGGCGTCCACTGAGGCCGTACAGGTCGGCGAGTTTGCACACCATCGGCGGCAGCGTCAGGGGCTGACCTTTTTCATCGGTCATGACCTCGCCTTTTTTGTCACGCCGGGTTCGCGGAGATATTAGTTGTACGACCAACGCCTCGCCCAGCCCTTCGATCCGCATCGCGCGGCGCGATGAGAAATGCAGTAATCCCTCGCGCAGCCTCGCTGGACAATCCGGATTCTGGCACCGCATCACGACCTCGCCTTCGGGTTTGACAAGCGTCGCGTCGCATTCGGGGCACCGAGTCGGGAATTCAAACTCGGTCTCTTCGCCGGTGCGGCGCTCGACGATGACTTTGACGACCTGCGGAATGATCTCGCCGCTCTTTTCGATGAAGACGAGATCTCGGCGCATCACGCCCAGACGCTTCATCTCGTCGGCGTTGTGCATGCTGGCGCGCGAAACCGTCGTGCCCGCGAGCAAGACAGGTTCCAATACCGCGACCGGAGTCACCGCGCCGGTGCGCCCCACCTGATATATCACGTCGAGCAACCGCGTCGACGCCTGTCGCGCCGGAAATTTATAGGCGATCGCCCAGCGCGGCGACTTCGACGTCGCGCCCAGTTCGTCCTGGACTGTCACCTGATTGACTTTCACCACCACGCCGTCAATCTCGTAGCTCAACTCGTCGCGGCGCGTCTCCCACTCGTTACAGAACGCCACCACGTCCTCAATCGTCCGGCAATGACGACTGTGCGGGTTGACCTTGAATCCGCGCTCACGCATCCACTCCAGCGATTCGTGATGCGTGGCGAACGCCGGCGCGCCGTCGAAGAGCAGCAAGTAGCAGAAGATGTCCAGACGACGGTCGGCGACGATCTTCGGGTCGAGCTGCCGCATCGCGCCCGAAGCCGCGTTGCGCGGGTTGGCGAACGGCGATAACTCCGATTCGGCGCGCTCGCGATTGATCCTCTCGAACACGTCGTTGGGCAGATAGACCTCGCCGCGCGCCTCGACCTCTTTCATCGAACCGTCGAGCAAAGGCGACTGCTTCTTCCCCTTCTCTTCACCTTCCTTGATCCTCAGCGGGATTGATCGAATCGTCTTCGCGTTGGCGGTCACGACTTCGCCCCGGGAGCCGTCGCCGCGAGTCACCGCCCTCGCAAGGCGCCCGTCTTCGTAAATCAAAGACATGCTCAGCCCGTCGATCTTCAACTCGGCGACGTAATCGAAGGCGCGCCCTTCGGCCAGTTTCTCGCAACGCTTGGCCCACGCGCGCAAGTCGTCAATGCTGTAGCTGTTGTCCAACGACAGCATCGGGCGTTTGTGGAAATACTCTTCGAAGCCTTCGGCCACCTGCCCCGAAACGCGCTGCGTCGGACTGTCGGGCGTGATCAGGTCAGGGCGCTCCTCTTCCATTTCGCGCAGGCGCCGCATCAACGCGTCGTATTCAGCGTCGGAGATCACCGGCTCGCTCAGCGTGTAGTAGCGGTGATCGTGCTCCAGGATCTCGCGGCGCAGCTCCGCGACCTCCTGTTCGATTGATTTGGATTTAGGCGTTCGGGTAGGCATATCTGTTATTCCGGAAACCGTTCGTCACATATAGCGGTTATCATGTGGATGAATAGCCACCGCAAGCCACCGCAGGGCACAGAGGACATAATGATTTCTCTGTGTTCTCTGTGCCCTGCGGTGGCTAACAATCTTCATACATTTGAAAACTGGTATTAGCAGCGCGCAGCTTTGATGTAAGCGTTGAGCTTTGTCTTGGCCTTCGCTAGCGATACGATCTTCATAACTTGCCCTCTCCTTCCCTATGCCCAGTTCGTTTCTGTTTTTGACGCCAATGGCAAGGCGAGGCCGCGACATGGGGCCGGCGGCGACGAAAGATTGGCTATTCGACCTTCACGCCTTTCCAAAACGCGACGTAATTTTCGACGTTCTTAGCAGCCTCTTTCGTGTTCGGGTAATACCATGCCGCGTCTTTGTTCACTTCTCCGTTGACGACGACGTTGTAATAACTCGCCGTACCCTTCCAAGGGCAGACAGTGTGGGTGTCGCTCGGTTGAAAGTATTCTTTGTTGACCGCGTCAGACGGGAAATAGTGATTGCCTTCGACCACTATAGTTTTGTCACTTTCGGCGATTACGGCGCCGTTCCAAATCGCTTTCATAATTTCTTCTCCATGAAAATACTCAGCGGGTCCTCGGAATAATCTCCGAACGGCCCGCGACGTTGATAACCTGCCCTCTCGTATAGGAGCAGGGCTTCGGGTTGATGAATACCTGTTTCGAGGCGCGCGAGTTCAAGCCCGGAAGTCCGCGCGAGATTCTCAAGCTCTTCGAGGATGCGGCGACCTAGCTTCAAGCCGCGGAATTCCGGCAAGACGAACATTCGTTTGATCTCCGCATACTCCCCGCCCTGGTTGACGAACGCGCCGCAGCCGGCGACCTCGCCATCCACGCTGGCGGTGAGGAAAGTCACGTCGGGTTGTCGAAGCGCCTCAACCGGCAGCAGGTGATTGCTTTCCGCCGGATATAAGCCGGTCATGAGTTTGTCGAGTCGCCCGATAAGCTCGCGCGCGGAGGGGGAAGAGGGATCGTCTATTTGAATCAGAACGTGTCGCATATAGGATGCTTTGCAGCTCCGTCAGGAGCGACATGTTTATAGCTTGTAATGCGTTTGTTCTTTAGCTCCGCTAGGCATGTAGCCCCGCTGGGGCTGGAATTTCAAAACAAACTCTCACTGCTCGACAACCTCTTTCCTTAATGTCAGCGCCTCAATCCGCTTCTCATTCACCTCGTACCCAATCCCGACGCCTGTCGGGCGCGGAATGGTTCCGCGCGGCGTGACCTCGACCGGCGGCGTGATGATGTCTTCGGCCCAGTAGCGCTTCGAGGCCGAAACGTCGCCAGGCAGCGTGAAGCCGGGCAGCGTGGACATCGCGATGTTGTGCGCGCGGCCGACGCCGGCTTCCAGCATGCCGCCGCACCAGACCGGGACGTTGCGCTCGTGACAGTAGGCTTGAATCTTGCGCGCCTCGGTGTGGCCAGAGACGCGGCCCAGCTTGACGTTGATGATCCGGCACGCGCCTAGCTTCAAGGCCTTTCGCACGTCGTCCACGCTTAGAATGGATTCGTCCAGACAGATCGAGGTCTTCAACTGGGGCTGCAATTCGGCGTGGTCGACGATGTCATCGTAGGCCAGCGGCTGCTCGATCATCAGCAGGTCGAACTCGTCCAGCCTG
>DATCXQ010000193.1:0-11726 GCA_036565725.1 Blastocatellia bacterium | reverse complement strand
CCTACCTACGTTGACCGCGACACGGGCTACCGCTACTACTCAGCCACGCTACTGCCGCGACTCAACCGCATTCTGGCTTTCAAAGAACTGGGCCTTTCACTGGGAGAGATCGTTCATTTGTTGGAAGGCGACCTGCCGTTGGACCGCGTGCGGGAATCGCTTCAGAACAGACGGGCGGAACTGACGCGCAGGATCGAGCGCGAGCGGGCGCAATTGGCCGAGGTCGATGCGTGGCTGGCGCAGATCGAGCAGGCGGGCCGCGTCCCGGAATACGAGGTCACGGTCAAGCATGTCGCGCCCCGGCTGGTCGCTTCGGTGCGTGACACGCTCTCCTCATACGCCGACGCCGATGATCTCTTCGATGAACTCAGCAGCGATTTCAAGCAACGCGGCGCGCCCCTCGAACGTGGCGCGATCTGGCACGCCTGCGCGGGCCAACGGCGAAGCATAGATTGCGAAGCGATTCTATTTCTGCGCGAGCCTGCGCCTGGCGCCGGGCGGGCGCAGGTCTACGAACTGCCCGGCACCGCCGTCGCATACGTCATCCATCAGGGCAGCGACGAAACCTGCGAGCGGGCTTACGTAGCCGCGCGGTCGTGGATCGAGTCGCGCGGCTACGCCGTCGCCGGACCGAACCGCGAAGTGTATTGGCAAGGCGACGTCGCGCAAGACGGCGATTCGGGCGTGACCGAAATCCAATATCCGATCATTAAAGCTGTGAACGGGACTTATAGGTCTTATAGAACTTATAAGACCTATTCATGATAGCCCCAGGTATTTTCCATAGGAGTTATGAACGTGAGCGCAGCCGAGAACAAACAACTCATGCAAAACATTTTTACCGAGCTATCGAAAGGCAACGGCGCCCCCTTTGTCGAAAGCCTGGCCGACGACATCTGTTGGACCATTATCGGCTCGACGAAATTTTCCGGGACATACCGTGGAAAACAGGCAGTCCTCAACGAACTCCTGAGGCCGCTGTTCGCTCGGTTTGCCGATCAATATACGAACACCGCGCATCGCTTCATTGCCGAAGACGACTACGTAGTAGTTGAGTGCCGTGGCCGCGTCACTACAAAGTCGGGGGCGCCGTACAACAACACGTATTGTTGGGTCTGCCGCGTCGCCGACGGCAAGTTGCAAGAGCTGACCGAGTACCTGGACACCGAACTGGTTACGGCGGTGTTGGGGGCGTAATGGCGCCCCGAAAGCGCCATCCCGGTCAATACATCGGAGGGGGAAAAGAAGGTGAACAAGTTTGAAGCAGGTTTGGACGGCGCGACGTTTACGTCGAAAGGCTGCAGGCTGCTGGGCGGTTTTTATAGGGCCGCAGGCGCAGCCCCTCGGCCCACTGCCGTGTTGCTTCATGGTCTGCCGGGCATCGAAAAACACCTGGACATCGCCTATCGCCTGCGCGACCTCGGTTGGAATTGCCTCTACTTTCATTTCCGCGGCTGTTGGGGATCGGAGGGGGCGTTCTCGCTCTCGGGTTTGGCCGACGACACGCGCGCCGCAGTGGAATGGGTCCTCAAACAGCCGTCGGTTGACGAAGACCGCATCGCCCTGATCGGTTGTAGCACGGGATCATATCCGGCGCTGATCTGTGGGACCGCCGACCCGCGCATCCGCGCGATCGTCGGCGTCAGCCCGCTGATCGAGCCGCGAGCTTTCCGGTTTCCCGAAGAGATGGCGGACGAATTCGCCGGCATGTTGAATGGAATTACCGGTCAGGATTTGCGGGAACAGTGGCGGTCTCTGTCGTCTCTTGCTGACTCTTTGCGCGCGTTCGCGCCGCGCCCGATTCTGCTGATCGCGGCGGACAAAGACGCCATCTTCCCGCCTTCGCATTACGCCGATTCCATCGCCAGGCTCGCCAACGTTCAATTGATCAGCAACGAAGAAAGCGATCACGGGTTCAGCGCCTGTCGCCCCTGGCTTGCGCGAACCGTGACCGATTGGCTGGCCGCCGTCATTTCCGAAGAGTCGTTTATGTCAAATTGAACGACGCGGGAGATCCAATGGGACTAGACAGGATATGCATGGTTGCTCAGGATTTTGTGAATTGAGATCAGTCCTGAGCAATCCCGTAAATCCTGTCTGGATCAGTTTGCAATTGAGTTTATGGGATTGTGGCGCGAGTTGTTTACTCGCGCTTATTTGGCAAAGTCGCAATCAGGGCGATTAAACAAATCGCCCCACACGGTACGCGCAATCGCAAACCGCTATAGTTCCCGAAGATGTGGATGTTATGACCCTGAGAAAATACGCCTTTTTGTCATTATTTTGCCTGCTCGGCTTTGCCGCCGGATGGGCGCAAAACCAAACCGTGAATCAGAAGAAAGCACCGAAGGAGAAGAAGAACATGGAAAAACAACAAGCAAACGTCCGGTTCATCAATCGCGCGCCTGCGGGCTATTCGCACGTCGTCGAGGTAAGAGGCGGGCGCACGCTTTACATCGCCGGACAAATTGCGCTCGACAAAGACGGAAACCTGGTGGGCCGCGGCGATTTTCGCGCGCAGGTCAAACAGGTCTTCGAGAACCTCAAGGCGCGGCTTGAAGAAGGCGGGGCTTCTTTCAAAGACGTGGTCAAACTCAATTACTACCTGACCGATGCTTCGGATTTGCAGGCCTTGCGTGACACGCGGAACAGTTACATCAATACAGAGAATCCTCCCGCCAGCACGCTGGTCGTAGTGAAGCAACTCGTCCGCGAAGAGTATCTGGTCGAAATCGAGGCAGTCGCGGTGGTCGGCGAATGAAAAAGGGATCGAGCAGGAGAAGCGAAAAGATGAATATCGGAGTCATTGGCCTGGGGATGATGGGCTGCGCGATGGCGCGAAACCTGTTGCGAGCAGGCCATCGCCTGACCGTTTACAACCGCACGCGCAGCCGGGTGGAAGAACTGCAATCGGCAGGCGCGCTGATCGCGGAAACTCCGGCTGAGGCTTGCAGGGGCGCCGCAGTGATCACCTGCCTGGCTGATGACGACGCGGTGGAAGCGATTGTCTTTGGGGAAGACGGCGTTGCGGGCGCGCTCGCCGCGGGCGGCGTTCACATTTCGATGAGCACACTCAGCCTGGCCTGCGTGGCGCGTCTCGCCCACGCCCACCGCGAAGCCGGACAGCGGTTCCTGGCCGCCCCTGTCTTCGGCCGTCCGGACACGGCGGCGGCGGCGCGACTATTGATCGTCGCAGCGGGAGATCCGGAGGCGATCGCGCAATGCCAGCCGGTTTTTGACGCCCTGGGGCAACGTACAATCGCTGTTGGAACAGACCCGGCGGCCGCGACAATGGTCAAACTGGTAGGCAATTTTTTGTTGATCTCGGCGGTTGAAAGCCTGAGCGAAGCGGCGGCCTTGCTGCGCAAATCCGGAGTTGATCCGCAAGTCTGTTTGGAGACTCTGATCAATACGATTTTCGCATCTCCGGTCTACCAGAACTATGGCAAGCTGATGCTGCAACAACAGTATGAACCCGGTTTCCGACTGGCGCTGGGATTTAAAGATATCGGGCTTGCGCTGGACGCCGCCGAAATCTCCGGCGCGCCACTGCCGGTGGGGCGCCTCCTGCGCGAACGCCTGTTTCACGCGATCGAGCGCGGGTATCAAGACAGAGACCTGGCCGCGCTGGCCCTCCTGAGCGTTGAGGAGGCAGGGCTGTCGCCAGATTAAAGTTGAACATGTTTTGGATCCTTTACAAAGTTCCGCCAGACGCATGGCGGCTTCTCTAGATTTTCCTACCTTTCTTCACCTTCTCTCCGCAAATTGACTTGACGATACAGCCCTATGTAGTAATCTACGGCTGGGCAATAGATCACTACATAGGGGGTAAGCTCGTGGACTACGGGATCAAGCTCAGTTACACGACTGCGATCATCCTTCAGGCTTTGGCCAACGGTTACCAATACGGCTTCGACATCATTGACGTCACAGGGTTGCCGAGCGGCACCGTCTATCCGGCGCTGCGCCGGTTCGAGGAGGTCGGGTTATGCGATTCGCGCTGGGAGGCCGACGATGTCGCCGAGCGCGAGCAGCGGTCGCCGCGCCGTTATTACGAATTGACGAAAGATGGGCGTGCGGCGTTGGACGAGGCGCTCAAAAGGTATCGCGCGTTAGAGAACTTCTTCGTCGGCGCAAAGAAGCCGAAACCGTCAGACGCATAGCGGCGATCACATGTTCGATCATAACAAACAACGCCCAACTTCTCTGCCACGGCGATTGGTCGCATTCATCGGCGTGATCGTGCCGCGCCGCTTCCGCGCCCGCTTTCGACGGGAGTGGGAAGCTGAACTGGAATACCGCGAAGATCTGCTGTCCCGATGGGACAGGCTCGATTGGCGTAGCAAACTTGAATTGCAGTGGCGGAGTCTCGGCGCGTTCTGGGACGCGCTGTGGCTGCAGCGTCAACGATGGGAGGATGAAATGATCCAAGACTTGCGTTATGGCGTGCGGATGCTTCTGAAACATCCGGGCTTCACTACGATTGCCGTCATCACGCTGGCGCTGGGCATTGGCGCAAACACGGCGATCTTCAGCGTTGTCAACGCCGTGTTATTGCGACCACTGCCTTACCAGGAACCGGAGAGGCTCATTCGACTATGGGAAAGCAATCCGGGGCGCGGCTGGCCTGAGTTCTCGGCTTCGGCCCTCAATTTCGAGGATTGGCGAAAACAGCAAACGGTTTGCGAGCAATTGGCGGCATACGAATTCGCCACGTTCAATCTCACTGGCGGCGGCGAACCGGAAAGAGTGGCGGCGCTCGGCGTAACAGCCAATCTGTTTCCGACGTTAGGAACGCCGCCCGCGCTCGGTCGGAATTTTCTGCCCGAAGAAGAACGGGCCGGGCGTCATCGTGTCGCAATTTTGAGCGATGGGTTATGGCGCCGGCGCTTCGGCGCTGATCCTCAATTGATTGGCCGCCAGGTTCAGTTGAGCGGCGAGAACTATACGGTCGTGGGCGTCATGCCGCCACGCTTCCGGCTTACGCCGGGCACGGAGTTGTGGACGCCGCTGATGTTGGATCCGGCGCTGGCGCCCTGGCATGCGAATCGTTCCCACCACAACATACACGTAATCGGGCGGCTCAAGCCCGGCGTCAGCCTGTTGCAGGCGCAAGCCGCGTTTGACGTTGTCGCGCGCCAGCTTGAACAGCAATATCCGAAATCGAACGCCGGATGGGGCGTGCTGCTGCGGACGTTTTACGATTGGATCGTGCCTGAGCAAATCCAGCGGTCCGTGCTCGTGCTCTTTGCGGCGGTCGGCTTCGTGCTGTTGATCGCATGCGCGAACGTGGCGAACCTGATGCTGGCGCGCGCTTCGACGCGGCGGCGAGAGATGGCGATTCGCGCGGCAATGGGCGCCGGCAGGTTGCGCGTTATGCGGCAATTGCTCACTGAAAGCCTGCTGCTGGCGACGCTCGGCGGATTGGCCGGAGCGCTGCTCGCGCGATGGGGCGCGCAACTCATCAAGGCCAGTACATCGCTCAACATGCCGCGTCTCGATGAAACCCGCCTCGACCTTCGCGCGCTTGGCTTCACGCTGATCGTTTCGCTGCTGACCGGATTGATTTTCGGTCTTGCGCCGGCGTGGCAAGCCTCGAAGCTCGATCTCAATGGAACGCTCAAAGAAGGCGGACGCGGCGGCGACTCGCGGCGTGGCTTGCGCGGCGCGCTTGTCGTCGGCGAAGTCGCTCTGGCGTTCGTATTGCTGCTGAGCGCCGGGTTGATGATCCGCAGCTTTGCGAATCTGCAAAACGCGCCGCTCGGCTTCGCGCCTGAAAATGTGTTGGTGATGCAAATCAACCTGCCAGGTTCGAAGTACGGCGAGAAAGCGCAGCGAGTCAATTTCTACAACCAACTGCTCGAAAGGATGCGATCGGCGCCGGGCGTGGTGGACGTCGCCGCTGTAACACAGCTTCCTCTTTTCAGCGGCGCCAGTTGGGCGCAGGAAATCACGCTGGAGGGGCGCGAGGCCGCGCCTTCGGACGCCAAACCGTCAGCCAGGGTCTTTGCCGCCACGCCGCGCTACTTCCAGACGATGGGGGTTCCCCTGCTGCAAGGCCGCGATTTCATTGAACAGGACGGCGGCGATGGGCAGTTGAATGTAATCGTCAGCGAATCTTTCGCGCGCCGGTTTTGGCCGAATGAAAATCCCATCGGCAAGCGCTTCCGCTCCGGCGCATTCGACCTCTTTGGCGCGGTGGTCGGCGTCGTAGGCAATGTGCGCAACGCCGGCCTCGAGAGTGAAGGCGGGCCGGCATTTTATTTTTCCTACGGCCGCATTGGAATGCCCGCCTTGACGGTAGTCGCGCGTACAGTCGCGCCGCCGGAAACGATGGCGGCCGCATTGCGCGCGCAAACGCATTCGCTCGACCGCGATCTGCCGGTCTACAACGTTCGCACATTGGACCAACTCGTTTACAACGCCGCCGGACAGCCGCGTTTTCAAACCACGCTGCTGAGCCTGTTCAGCGTCGCGGCTTTGTTGCTGGCGGCGATTGGCGTCTATGGCGTGATGGCTTACGCGGTCACGCAGCGCACATACGAGATCGCAGTGCGAATGGCGCTCGGCGCGCAAACCCGCGATGCGCTCATGCTCGTGGTCAGACAAGGCATGACGCTCTCTCTGATCGGCGTAGCGATCGGCCTGGCGCTGGCGTTCGGCTTGACGCGTTTCCTCAGGGGCTTGCTTTACCAGGTCAGCGCGACTGACGCGCTGACATTCGCGATGATCCCGTTGTTGCTCGTGGGAGTGACTCTGCTCGCCTGCTATGTCCCGGCGCGCCGGGCGACAAAGGTGGACCCGCTCCTCGCGCTGCGGGGCGAATAAACGCCAATGGCTGATTCGACACAAACAAAGCGCTTTCTTTTCTGGCGCCGGTTGATCCGATTTATCGGAGTGATTGTGCCGCGTCGCTTCCGCGCCCGATTTCGGCAGGAATGGGAAGCGGAGTTGGAATACCGCGAAGAACTGCTGGCCCGGTGGGACAGGCTCGACTGGCGGAACAAACTCAAATTGCTTTGGCGCAGTCTGGGCGCGTTTTGGGACGCGCTCTGGTTACAACAGCTACGATGGGAGGACGAAATGATTCAAGACCTGCGTTTTGGCTTGCGAATGCTGCTCAAAAGCAAGGTATTCACGGCGGTGGCTGTGTTCTCGCTCGCGCTGGGGATCGGAGCTAATACCGTCGTCTTCAGCCTGGTCGAGGCATTGTTCTTCAGCGCGCCGCCGGGCTTAGTTGCTCCCGACCGACTCGTGGGGATTTCCGAGATTGAAGCCTCGAAACAGAGGCCCGACCCGGAGGACATTCGCTACCCTGACTATCTTTATTACCGCGACCACAATACGGTGTTTGCGGGACTGGCCAGCCACTTCGGCGCGCATTTGGCGGACGGAGATTTGGCGATCGAGATACAGGCTCACGTCGTCTCGGACAATTATTTCTCCGTACTCGGCGTGAACCCCTTACTCGGTCGTTTCTTTCTGCCTGATGAGGACCGCGTTCCTGGCCGGAACCCCGTGGTGGCGCTGAGCCACAGCTTCTGGCAGCGGCGCTTCAACGGCGATGCCCGCTGTGTTGGTCAGTCTTTAAAGTTGAATGGCGTGGTCTACACCGTTGTGGGGGTCGCGCCCGCCGGATTTCACGGGGCGTGGGTGGGCGGCGCGGATGACGTCTGGATGCCGAACATGATGGCCTATCGCGACGTGGACATTCTCGGCCGCGACAATGCGGATCTTGAACTGATTGGGCGGTTGAAGCCAGGGGTTACGCGCGAGCAAGCGCAAGCCGAAATGACCATGCTGGCGCGCCAATTGGAGACAAGTTATCCCCAAACCAACAATGGCTCTGGCGTTTTTCTATACGAGCTCAAAGGTGTTCATCCTGTTTTTCGGTCAGGGCAAGCGGAATTGCCGCGCGTGCTGGTCGTGACGGTGACCTGCTTATTGCTGATCGCCTGCGCCAACCTGGCCGGGTTGTTGTTGGCGCGTGGCGCGGCGCGGCAAAAAGAGTTGGCCATCCGCCTGGCGCTCGGTTCAGGGCGAGGTCGCCTGATCCGGCAATTACTGACCGAGAGCGCGCTGCTGTCATTGTTGGGCGGGACGGTTGGGTGGGCGCTTGCATACTGGTCGAGCGGACTGTTTGGCAATTTCTATTTCACTGAAGTTGAAGGCGTCAGGCCGTCTTACGAACTCCGCTTTGACGGAGAGGTTTTTCTCTTCAGCTTTTTGTTGGCCGCGGGCGCCGGACTGCTCTTCGGCCTGGTTCCGGCCATACAGGCGTCACGTCCGTCACTGATACCTACGCTCAAAGATGACTCTTCGGCGTTTGGTTATCGGCGTTCGCGCTTGCGGGCCGCGTTTCTGATCGCCCAGGTCGCGTTATCAGTGGTCTTGCTCATCGGCGCGGCGTTGATGATTCAAAGCCTGCATAACCTCACCTGGGATTCCGGCTTTGACGCGCGCAATGTCGTCTTCATCCGCATGAAACCTCATCTCAGCGGCTACGACCGGAGCCAATCGCATGCCTACTTTCGCAATGTTAAGCAGCGCCTCGAATCCCTGGCGGGCGTGGAATCGGTCGCTTTCGCCGGTTACCCGCCGCTCCCCAATTGGGGCGGCCCCGTTGCAGTGGCGTTGCCCGGCGAGCAATTTGCGAATGAACAAGACGCGCGCCAGGTGAAGCAAAACGGAGTCTGGCCGGGTTTCTTTGAAACGCTGCGCGTCCCGTTGGTACGAGGTCGCAGCTTTACAGACCAAGACCTTCAGGAAGGGCGGCGCGCCGTCATCGTAAACGAAGTGCTGGCCGAGCAGTTGTGGCCGAAGCAGGAAGCCGTCGGGCGGACAGTCATCGTCGAGAATCAGCCCTGCGAAGTTGTCGGCGTCGCTCGTTATAACAATTTCCGCCGTAGCGGCGAGCCGTCCGAAGCCTTCATCTTTCGCGCCGGGTCCGGCGGCAATCGGATGTTGGTTCGTTTGCAAAGCGACCCGCGCGCAATGCTCCCACTGTTGAGGCGCGAGATTCTCTCGGTAGACCCGAATGTCGCCATCAGTGAAGCGTTAACTGTGACCGAGATGACGCAGAACTTCTTCGCCCCGGTCAAGATGGCGATGGGTGTGTTGGGTTATGCCGGCGTCTTGGCGCTCCTGCTCAGCGCCATCGGTCTTTACGGCGTACTGGCGATGGCAGTCAGTGGGCGGACGCGCGAAATCGGCATTCGCAGGGCCTTGGGCGCGCCGGCTGCGGCCGTGGCTAACTTGATATTGCGCGAAGGGCTCGGCCTCACGCTCTGCGGAATCGCCCTGGGACTGGCTTCGGCGGCGGCTTTGACCCGCTTCTTATCCGGCTATCTTTACGGGGTGGCGCAGCATGATCTGCGCACATTCGTCGTCGTGGCTTTGTTGTTGACGGCCGTGGCGTTCTTAGCCTGCTGGATTCCGGCGCGGCGAGCGATGAAGGTTGATCCGCTGGTCGCGCTTCGTCACGAGTGAAGTTCGTAGTCCCGCCTTTAGGCGGCTGCGTATTGAGGATGTGTGTCACGAATTCACTCGAGACCTTCTTCATTGAACCCCGTGATTCTGACACTTCAAAAGGGCGAGGGTGTCCATGAAAAAAGATCGTTTCGGCTCGGCAAGCTTCCGCCTAAAGGCGGGACTACGAACTTTTCGCTTCTGGCGATGGCTGATCCGATTCATCGGCGTGATCGTGCCGCGCCGTTTCCGCGCCCGCTTCCGTCAGGAGTGGGAAGCGGAGTTGGAATATCGCGAAGGACTGCAGGCACGGTGGGACCGTCTCGACTGGCGAAACAAACTTGAATTGCTGTGGCGGAGTGTCGGCGCGTTTTGGGATGCGCTCTGGCTGCAGCGCCAACGATTGGAGGAAGACATGTTCCAAGACTTACGGTTTGGCCTGCGACTGCTGCTGAAGACGCCGGTCTTTACATTCATCGCCGTCCTCACACTGGCATTGGGGATTGGCGCGAACACGACAATCTTCAGTGTGGCCAACGCCGTCTGGCTGCGTTCGCTGCCGTACCCGGAGGCCGAACGACTGACGCTCGTTTCACATCGGAATACAAAACGCGGAGGCGATTTCGAACTTACTCCGGCCGGCTATTTTGACCTTCGTCAGCAGTGCAAGTCTTTCGAGCGACTCGCCGTCTACGCTTCGCGGGATTTCAACCTAACTGGCGCGGGCGAGCCGGAGCGATTGCGAGGCCAGCTTGTTTCCGCCGCCCTTTTCTCTCTGCTCGAAGTATCGCCCGGCGCCGGACGCGTTTTCACTGACGCCGACGACCGCCCTGGCGCGGAGCGCGTCGCGCTGTTGAGCCACGCATTGTGGCAGCGGCGGTTCGGCGCTGAGGCCAAGATCATCGGTCAAACACTCACGCTCGACGATCAAAGCTACACAGTCGTCGGCGTGATGCCGCCCGGCTTCGATTTCCCGAGCAAAGAGACGGAGCTGTGGGCGCCTATAGCTTTCGACGCGAACGCCGCGAATGACCGTGGGTCCTTCTACCTGAGCGGCATCGCGCGGCTCAACCCCGGCGTGACGCTCAAGGCGGCGCAAAGCGAGCTGGACATCATCGCGCGCAACCTGACGCGCGCTTTCCCGCAGAGCAACACCGACCTCGGCCTCGTCGTGTCGCCGCTGCAAGAAAGTCTGGTGAGCGGTTTCAAGCAATCGTTATTCGTGCTGCTGGGCGCAGTCGCCCTTCTCTTATTAATCGCCTGCGTCAACGTCGCTAACCTGCTGCTGGCGCGGGTGGCGGCGCGCGAAAAAGAACTGGCCGTCCGCGCCGCGCTGGGGGCGGGACGCCTGCGGCTGCTGCGACAGTTGTTGACTGAAAGCACTTTGCTCGCCTTGTGCGGCGGCGCGCTGGGGTTGCTGCTTGCGGCGTTGGGCGTGAAGGCTCTGAAGCTCATCAGTCCGGAGGGACCCGGCGCGATTCCGCGGTTGGATGAAGTCAGTCTTGATTGGCGCGTGCTCGGGTTCACACTTGGTGTTTCGTGCCTGACCGGCGTGATCTTCGGCCTGGCCCCGGCGTTGCAAATCTCCAAGCCGGAGCTGCAACACACGCTCAAGGAAGGCGGTCGCGGTTTTGTAAGCGCGCGCGGGCGGCGTTTGCGCGGGCTCCTGGTGATTACCGAGATCGCATTGTCATTAGCGCTGCTCATCGGCGCGGGCTTGCTCATCCGCAGCTTCATTCGGCTGCAGAATGTTGATTTAGGATTCAGCCCCGAACGCTTGCTGACGCTGCGTGTCGAGCTTTCGGAGAGCAAAGCTCAGGATGCGACGCGCGCCTTAAGCTTCTATCAACAGGTGATTGATCGGGCGCAAACTCTGCCGGGAGTGGAAGCCGTCGCCGTCGCCACTGCCGCGCCCATTGAGACGCCGGGCTTGCGTTCCGCCATCGTGATGGAAGACAAACCAGATCCGCCGCCGGGCCAAATGCAACTCGCCAACACTCGTGTCATCAGCCCCGATTACTTCCGCGCGCTGGGCGTTCCTCTGCTCAAGGGCCGCTTGCTGTCGGCGCAAGACAACATGCAAGCGCCGCCAGTCGCGATAATCAACCAGGCTCTGGCGCGCCGTTATTGGGGCGATGAAGACCCGGTCGGCAAACGCTTCAAGCTCGGCGTCGCGCGCGCATGGAACGAACCCTGGCTGACGGTGGTAGGCGTAGTAGGAAGCGTTCGTCAAACCGGTCTGAACGCGGACCCGTTCC
>DATCXQ010000177.1:0-8659 GCA_036565725.1 Blastocatellia bacterium | reverse complement strand
GCGCGGATTCTCCGCGCAGCCAGTCGACGAAGCGATGTTGGACGGCGTGCGTGATTCGGTGTTGAGAGATATCGGGCGGATTGAAAACCGAGCGCGATGGCTTCAATGGGTTGTTCCGGGCTGGAACATGCGATTCGCTTTTGTCACGTCGCTGGCGCTGCTGCTGTTCGGCGTCTTGTTCAGCCTGGCGATCAATCGCCGCCAACCACCGCGACACGATCCCAAATCCAATCAAGTCGAGTTATCACCTGGCAAGACGCCAGACAACCGAGCAAACTACGATGGGCAGGCCGAAAGAAGTAAGGCTGTTCGGCGCAAATTCGGGCGCAAACCGATCAAGCCTGGGCCAAACGAATCGCCGCAAACTGAAGCGGAAAGGGTTGAACCTGATCTTACTGCCCAGAACATGGAGGCGGCTATGCCGGCCACCGACCCATCAGCCGCCCCCGATCCGGCAGACACCGATCCGGACGCGGACCAGGATGCGCTGCGAATCGAGATTCAAACTGCTGATCCGAATATTCGCATCATCTGGTTTGCGCTGAAATCAGACCCTTCGCCACAAAAATGAACACCAATAGGAGACGAGTATGCTAATCAAAACGACCAAGTTGATTGCAATTATCGCGTGCGCGCTTTTGCCTCTATCAACAACTTTCGCGCAACAAAACCAAACTCAGACCAAGCAAACTGAGTCGCAGTGGGTGGACTTCTCAGGATTTAAGGGGAAGATATTTGACATCAAAAATCGTGACCCGATTGAATTGATTAATATACTTCAGCCGTTAGGCAGTGGCTTCAAGGGAGCGATTATGAAGTCTAATTCCGAATATAAGACCATCACTGTTCGTGACTTCCCCGAAAATATCGCCACTATCGAAGAGGCGATTAAACGATTGGATGTCCCGCCGCCGCCTAAACCGCAACCTCTGCGTCCCACATACCCGGACATTGAGGTTTTCGCTTACGTCCTGATCGCTTCAAACGGCGAAGGCAATGGCGCCCCATCTCCCCCGGTGTTAGCCGATGTCATTAAACAGTTGCAGACGACGCTCAACTATAAGAGTTATCAGTTACTCACATCCATCGTGCAACGCACCAGCTACGAAAACGGCAGTATTGACGCAAATGGTACGGCCGAACTGCCGGACAAATCTCTTATCGGCAAGTACGCGCTGCAAATCGCAATCAACACTCCAGGCACCAGGTTTGATCCTTCTCAAATTGCTTTAAGCAGGCTTCTGTTTCAGATGGAAGGTTTTAAGGAGACAGACACTCGCACAATCGGAGTCGGCGATACCAAAATCAACACCAGACTCCAAGTGCGCGACGGGGAAAAGGTCGTTGTAGGCACCTCGAGTCTGAAAGACAAGGCGGTCATTCTTGTACTAACAACCAGGATGCTCAAATAACCAGGGAGGCTTCTGATGAGTAAGACAAAACAGGTTCTTATTTTGGTTATCATCGCAGCGGCCGTAATCGCCGGTAGAGCAATTCCAATCAACCTGACCTCCACTTCTTCCGTCCAGGCCAATCAAGGCGAAAAGAGCGGCGCACGGATGTGGGAATACTGCGCGATCACCAATGCTTTCATTGTGAAGGGCAATTTCGGTTCCCGAGGAAAGGCGGTCATTCATTATTTTAACGGCGGTGGCGTGAGAGAAGAGATCGTTGAGTTTGCCCCGAGTATCGGAGAGAGAAAATTTGACATCGGAGATGAGGCGCTGGCTATAGCCATAGCCAGACTTGGCTTCCAGAGATGGGAAATGGTTTCAAAAGAATCCGGCGCGGACGGCGCATTCAAACCCATCTATTTCAAACGTCCCATGCCGTAGCGGCGCCTCCGACATCAGGCGCCTCAACCCAACTCGAACAAACGACAGGGCGGATATCACATCCGCCCATTCTCTTTTCACATCAAGGCCATTGCGGTATAACAGCCGCTCGGATTCACAATTTTTTTGAACTCTGAGAGAGGTTTGTCGTTTGTGCAAATGATTCGGTAATGTAGCGTGAGCTGTCCAGTTTGCGCCCCCCATCATTGAGCGAGTTAAGGAGACCTGCGGACCGTTGGGTTTGCGCGACTTCCGGCAGGACAGTTTGCGTTACGGCTTCCCCCAGTTTTATTCGCTTCAGATCGCAATCATCCAATATCAATAAAGAGGCCGAATGATGAAACTCGTGATGGCAATTCCTGCTTTGTTCCTATTTTCGGTCTGCGTCCTCTCCGTCGCGTTCGCACAGAATTCGAATCAGCCGACGGCTCAAACTTCTAATCAACCGGAGCCGATTCCTCTCTGGGCGAACGGCGCGCCGGGGGCGAAGGGCGACACGCCCGAAGACGTTCCGAGCTTTCAACTCTATCAACCACCCGCCGACAAAGCCTCCGGCGCGGCGATCGTCGTCTGTCCCGGCGGCGGTTACGGCCATCTCGCTCGGCACGAAGGGCACGACATCGCGGTGTGGCTCAACGGCATAGGCGTGACGGCGGTCGTTTTGAAATACCGCCTGGGGCCGAAATATCAACATCCGGCGATGATGCAGGACGCGCTGCGCGCGATTCGTTACACGCGGTCGAAAGCCTCCGAATGGAAGATCGATCCGAATCGCGTGGGCGTCATGGGATTTTCGGCGGGGGGGCATCTGGCTTCGACCGCCGCCACGCAGTTCAACGTCGGCGACCCGAACGCGAGCGACCCGGTTGAAAAGCTGAGCAGCCGCCCTGACCTGTCGATCCTCTGCTATCCGGTGGTGACGATGACCGATCCGTTCGCGCACAAAGGCTCGCGTCGAAATCTGCTGGGCGAAAATCCGCCGGCGCAGTTGATTGATCTGATGTCGAGCGAGAAATGGGTCACCGACCAAACTCCGCCGACCTTTTTATTTCACACCGGCGACGATCCAGTCGTGCCGGTCGAGAACAGCTTGATGTTCGCCCTCGCGCTTCGCAAGAAGAAGGTCCCGTATGAGCTGCACGTTTACGAACACGGGCGACACGGCGTCGGACTGGCGTCGGACGACCCGGCGCTGAATACGTGGACGAGACTGCTGGAAAACTGGCTACGCGCCAGGGGTTTCGTGAAGCAATCGCAGCGCGTCTCGGAGACGACGCCTGCCAAACGCCGCAACCCGGAGCTTGTCCGCCTGCTCGACGAGTTACGAGCCATGCCGCCTGAATTCGCCGCCGACTCGATGATCAAACTCTCGCCCCACCCTGAGATTGACGATGCGTGGAGGGCTGAGATTCTCGAAGAGGCGTTCAGAATCGCGTTCGACGCGCAGCATCCGTATAAGCTGAAACACCTGAGCGAGTCTCAGGTGGAGAATCGGACCGGGTACAAGGGCCTGGCCTTCGATCTGAAGATGGACAGACTGTCGCTGCAACTGCTCGCGATTCTCAACATGATCCGGCTCGACCCGAAAAAAGCGCGCTTGCTGTGGGGCGAAATGCAAAAGCCGAAGCTGGAGCCGCTAATGTGCGAGGAGGCCCTTATTTACGACGTCGCCGATTATTACCGCGCGATGGTGGAGATGGCGCGGCGCGCGTTCACCCGTGAGGAAATGAGGATCGGCGAGGAGATACAATTCGTCGAACAGCACATCGTCAACATCGCTTCTCCGGCCGAGGTTGTGGAGGCCGCCTTTGCGATTATGGACGTGAATACTACGCCTGCCCAGTTCAACGCGCTGGCCGAGACATACAGCCGCGCGCTCGAAAACGTCGCGAACGATAACCGCACTTTCTGGTTCTACACCGACCGACTCCAGTCCTCGGCGCTTGCGCTCGCCGGGGAGTGCGAGCGGCGCGGTTTTCCGGCGGATTTCCTTTTCACTCGTTTTCGCGATTATATAGTCAGGCAACTGGGCGCGCCGCGCTGCGCCGACAATCTGACGAGCGACGGAAAGTCCGTCCGGCGGCCGAAATTCGTGACCGAACTCAACGCGGCTTTGAATCGTTACGAATATATTCCAAAGATAACCGATGACGACGCCAAACCGCGTAAGATAGATCGCGGGGCCTTGATTTATCCTTACTGGACGACGCGGCGGGCAAAGAGTCTCTTTGAGAAAATCCAGGCGCTACGCTTCGGCCGCGCCCCTAGACAAACGACCAGAGCGAAATCGAACGAGCTGCCGGAGCCGTTGCCGTATGAGACTAGGCAATCTTCGCAGTGGCAGTACCAATTGAGCGATTTTCTGCGCGAGATGGCCGAATGGAAGCCGGAACATGAAGCGTCGCGGCCCGATTACTTCCACCAGAAATGCCGCCTGTTCAACGAACTGCTCGAATTAGCGCCTAACAGCGATATGCGACTGAGGATGCTCGACGAGTATATGGCTTTCCTGGAGCAAAATCGCTTTGAATGCGAGAGCTTCATCGAATGGTTCCTCCACGTGTCAGACCTGCTGCGCCGCATCCATTCGATGAGGGAAGAAGAGAGAAACCTGTCGCTCGAAGCGGTGCGGTATTCGAATGACCCCGTGCTTCAGCTTTGCGTGAAACTCATGCCCGCAATCGCGGCCGCGTACCATGCCTCGCGTTAAACTCCCACGCCACAGTCCGACCGGCCGCAGATGATTCATTGGCGGCGCTGGACGCCTCGTGTAAAATCACCGCCGTCTTAAGCAATCAACGGTTTAATCGAATTCCGCACGCAGGAGTCGCCTCTGTCGTAACGGGCGACTCCTTGAAGGAATGAAAAGCGCAGTTCGTAGTCCCGCCTTTAGGCGGAAGAGTTTGGCGTCACGAAACGGACCTGCATCTGACGCTTCCGCCTAAAGGCGGGACTACGAACTGATTTTCTCAGGAGAACTTATGCAAGAAGAACTGATGAGCCTCTTTCCACCAGTACCCGAAGTCACGCGGCGCAAGTTCGTCGTGACCTCGCTTAGCGCCGGTTTCGCGCTCGCCGTCCAGCCGATCCAGGCGCAGACGACGATCACCACCGACGCCGAGGGCCTGACCGCCGGCGAAGTGAAAATCCCGGTAAAAGACGGCGAAATCCCCGCCTACCGCGCAATGCCGGCCAAGGGCAAGAACTTCCCCGTCGTATTGGTCGTGCAAGAGATTTTCGGCGTGCATGAACACATCAAGGACATTTGCCGCAGGTTCGCAAAAACGGGCTATCTGGCCGTCGCGCCTGAGATGTACGCGCGGCAGGGCGACGTTTCGAAGCTGACCGCCATCAACGACATTATACCGATCGTGGGCAAAGTTCCTGACGCGCAGGTGATGTCCGACCTCGACGCTGCGGTCGCCTGGGCGAAGAATAACAACGGCAACACGTCGAAACTTGCGGTCACCGGCTTCTGCTGGGGCGGGCGCATCGTGTGGCTTTACGCGGCGCACAATCCGAACCTGAAAGCCGGCGTCGCATGGTATGGCCGCCTCGCGCCGCCGCCGCCGGAACGCGCAAACCCGCTGCAGCCCAAACACCCGCTCGAGATCGCGAAGGATTTGAAGGCGCCGGTGCTCGGCCTGTACGGAGGCGCGGATCAGGGCATCCCGAACGACACGGTCGAGCAGATGCAAAAGACTTTGAAGGAGCTTAGCAAACCTTCGGAGATCAAGCTCTACCCCGACACGCCGCACGGTTTTTACGCCGACTATCGACCGAGCTACCGTAAAGAACAGGCTCAGGAGGGATGGAATCTGTTGCTCGCCTGGTTCAAGAAGCACGGCGCAGCATAAGGTGTCAGGTGTCAGGTGTCAGGTTCGAGGTGTCAGGTGTCAGGTTAGAGTAGAATTTCTTATCTAGAGCGGTTTGCAATTGCGTGTACGGTAGGGGCGGACCTGCGTGTGGGGCCCCGGATTGAGTGCACAGGCAACCACTGGGGCCCCACACTTAGAGCGGATTGCAAATGAGTGTACTGTGTCGGGCGATTCGTTTAATCGCCATGGTTGCGGCGCGTTACGGTACCGGAGCGCTCCTTCCCGTACATCCAATTGAAATCCGCTCTAGGTCTGCCCTTACACTGATTTGCAAACCGCTCTAAACGCGCCATTCCATCCAAAATTAAAACCTGACACCTGACACCTGACACCTGACACCTGTTTAATAATGCGAACTTTTATCGCCATCGAAATTCCTTCCGAGGTCAAGTCCGCGCTCGCGGCTTTGCAAACCGAGTTGCGGCGCGCTGGAGCCGATATCAGTTGGACAACGCCGGAAAACATTCACCTGACGCTGAATTTCCTCGGCGAGGTAGATGAAAGGCGGATCGGAGAGGTAGAGAATGTCTGCGTCGCTTCGGCCGCCGAATTTCAGCCGTTCACTCTAAGCCTCAATGACACTGGCGTCTTTCCGAATGCGAGACAGCCGCGAGTCCTCTGGGTCGGATTGGTGGGCGAGATCGGAAAGACTAGCGAGATGCGGAAGCGTCTCGATGATGGGCTTGCTCTGATCGGCTTCGAGCGCGAGGAGAAGGATTTCCGCCCGCACTTGACGATAGGACGGGTGAAATCCAACAGGAAAATTCGCGAGTTGCTAGCGCTAGCCGGCGCGCGTCAAGTTCCCGCGTCGCCATTCGTGGTCACCGAGATCGTCTTGATGAAGAGCGAACTACACCCGGCGGGCGCGCGATACACGCCGATGGCCAGGGCCCCCTTACGCGGGAAATCCCCGGGGGCGGCATGAATAAGACTTATAAAAATAATAGGACCTATAGGATTCATAAGTCCCATGAGTCCTATAGGTCCTATTAGTCCTATTTTTCCCGCAGTAGCTAAAGCGAGATTCCCTCGTCGCTGCGGCCCAGAATGAGCGCGACGTTTTTAGCCAGCGCGACCGGTTCGACGGGTTTCGCTATATGGCGCTGGAATCCGGCGGCGAGGGCGATTTTTTTGTCCTGGGCCGACGCGAAGGCCGTCAGGGCAATGGCGGGCACGTCGGCGCCGTTCTCCGGCGGCAGCGCGCGGATCTTTTTGATCAAGGCGTAGCCGTCTTCCTCAGGCATTCCGATGTCGGAGACCAGAACGTCGGGCAGCCATTGGCCGAAGACGTTCATGGCCTCGGCGGCCGATCCTGCGGTGCGAATCTCGGCGCCATAGCGCGTGAGCATCACGCTCAGGATTTCGCGCGTGTCGTGTTCGTCATCGACGACCAGAACCCGGACGCCGCTGAGCGTCCCCGAACGCGTCTCTTCGCCTTCGGGACGGGTGGGGGCCCACAGCTCCGCGCCTTCGCCGTCGGCGCTCTGAACCGCCAGCGGCAGCGTGACCATGAAGTCGCTCCCTTGCCCTTCTCCGCGGCTGTAGGCGTATATCGCGCCGCCATGCAACTCGACGATGTGTTTAACGATGGCCAGCCCCAGTCCGAGTCCGCCCTGGCGCCGCCTCGCCGAACTGTCCATCTGTGAGAACCGGTCGAAGACGTGCGGCAGGTATTCCGGATCGATTCCTTGTCCCGTGTCGCTGACGATCAGCAGCGCCTTGTTCTCCAGTCTTTCGAGGCGGATCTCGATCAAGCCGCCCTGGGAGGTGAACTTGATGGCGTTCGAGAGCAAGTTCCAAACGACTTGCCTCAGACGCTCCTGATCGCCGTTGAAAGGCCCGACCCACGGTTCGAGCACTATCTGCATTCTCAGATTCTTCGCTTCGACCGACGGACGGACGGCGTCGACAGCGGCCTCGACTATGGACATCAGCTCGACCGCGCGGGTATCGAGGGTCAGTTTTCCAGTCGCGATGCGCGACGCGTCGAGCAGGTCGCCGACCAGGTGCGCCTGTGATTTCGCGTTGCGCTCGATGGTCAGCAGCGCCCGCTCGGCCGAGGCGCGGTCGAGCGCGCCCGAACGCAGCATCTGCGCCCAGCCCAAAATCGCCGTCAGCGGCGCGCGCAATTCGTGGGAGATCATTGCCAGGAAGTCGTCTTTCAATCGGCTCGCGTCCTCGGCCAGGCGGCGGGCCGCCTGCTCGCGCTCCAAGAACGCGGCGCGCTGCTCCTCGATCCACCTGCGCTGGACGCTTTGCACCACTTTGTCGGCGGCCCCTTCCAAGGAATTCAACATGTCGGGCTCGAGCCTGTGCTTGGCGAACATCGCGATCACGCCGATCAGCCGGTCGCCGATCAGCAGCGGAAAGCCGGCGAAAGAGACCAGTCCTTCGCGCCTGGCCCACTCCCGATCGCCCACGCGCGGGTCAGTAGCAATGTCGTTGGTCAGGTGCGGTCTCTTCTCATCGGCGATCGAACCCAACTTGAATTCGCTCAGCGGCACGCGCGTGTGCGCCCCATGGATGCGGGTGTAGATGCCCGCGCTGGCCTGAAGTTCGAGCGTCTGCTCTTTGTCGTTGAGCAGCCAGATACGCGCTAAGGCCGCGTCGAGATGGGCGACGATGGCCTCGGCGCATTTCTGCAGGCTCTGCCTCAGCGTGATGTCACTGGCGGTCAATATGTCGCTGATGTCGGCCCGCAACGCGGCCTGGCGGCTGAGCCGCTGCTTGACCCTCTCGTCGCGCCTGCGCTCGCTCGTATCGCGCGCGATCCCCTGTATGGCGGCCGGACGCCCGTTTTCATAAATCAACCGCGCGTTGATCTCGACGGGCAGACGGCGGCCGTCTTTGCAAATGATCTCGATCTCGTACGGGGGGGTGTCGGCATTATTGGCCACCCTGTCGGCGATCGTCTGGCGGACCAGCGCCAGATGCTCCGGAGCGACG
>DATCXQ010000161.1:0-5163 GCA_036565725.1 Blastocatellia bacterium | reverse complement strand
GACGCAGCCTGGCGGAAGCGAAAACCGCCGAACAAGCCTGTCGCGCCGCCGCCGTCACATTGGCTGATAACCTACACGATTTTCCCTTCGCGCTGATTTACCTGCTCGACGAAGACGGCATGCGCGCCCGCCTCTGTGAGACGGTCAACCTTCCTGCCGGGACGAGAGCGAGTCCCGCGACGGTCACCATTGGTAGCGGCAATGACGTTTGGGTCTTTAGTCGAGTCATCGAGACAAGCCAGAATCAGATTGTCGAAGACCTGGAAGAGCGGTTCGGGCGATTGCCCGCAGGTCCGTGGACGGATGACTGGACAAAGCGCGCGCTGGCGCTGCCGCTCGCTAAAGCCGTGGCGCAAGAATCGCCCGCCGGCTTTTTGGTCGCCGGAGCCAGCCCGCGCCTGACGTTTAATGACGATTATCGCAGCTTCCTCGATCTCGCCGCCGGGCAGATTGCCAACGCGATCTCCAACGCCCGCGCTTACGAAGAGGAGCGCAAGCGCGCCGAGGCGCTGGCCGAAATTGACCGCGCCAAGACCGCATTCTTCTCGAACGTCTCGCACGAATTCCGCACGCCGCTCACCCTTATGCTGGGCCCGCTTGAAGACACGTTGGCCGAAGACGAATTGTCGCCCAAAGCCCACGAACGGCTGGAAGTGGCGCACCGCAATTCCCTGCGTCTGCTGAAGCTGGTCAACACGCTGCTCGATTTTTCGCGCATTGAGGCCGGGCGAATTCAGGCCGTCTACGAACCTGTCGACCTGGCCGCGCTCACCGCCGATCTGGCCAGCGTCTTCCGCTCAGCCATCGAGCGCGCGGGGATGAGTTTGATCATTGATTGCCCGCCGCTATCCAGGGAAACCTACGTTGACCGCGAGATGTGGGAGAAGATCGTCTTGAACCTGCTTTCGAACGCTTTCAAGTTCACGTTTGAAGGTCAGATTGAGGTGAGTCTTAAGCAGGCGGGCGAATCGGTTGAATTAATTGTGCGCGACACCGGCGTCGGCATCGCGGCGAAAGATCTGCCTCAACTGTTCGAGCGTTTCCACCGCGTTACAGACGCGCGAGGGCGCACTTACGAAGGTTCGGGCATCGGCCTGGCGCTCGTCCAGGAACTAGTCAAGCTGCATGGCGGGACAGTGCGAGTCGAAAGCGAACCCGGAGTGGGCAGCTCGTTTATCGTTTCGATCCCCTTCGGCTTAGCGCACCTGCCCGCCGAAAGTGTCAAAACCAACGACGAGAACGAGCGAGCGCCGACCGCAATCGCAACCAACGGGAGGGCATTTGTTGAAGAGGCGCTGCGCTGGTTGCCTGTTGAGGCGAAAAGCCGGACGGGCGGAGAGATGCAGAGCGTCGATGCAATGGATACGGCTCTCCCCATCTTCCACTCCACCCTTCCTTCCATCTCTCCGCCTCGTATACTGCTGGCCGACGATAACTCGGATATGCGCGAGTATGTGAGGCGGTTGCTAGCCGCAAATTACGAGGTCGAAGCCGTCGCCGACGGCGAGGCCGCATTGCAAGCGGCGCGCGAACGCCCGCCAGACCTCGTCCTTTCGGACGTGATGATGCCGAAACTCGATGGGTTTGGCTTATTGAAGGCTTTGCGCGAAGACGAGAGCTTGGTGACGATTCCGGTCATTCTACTTTCGGCGCGCGCGGGGGAGGAGGCGCGCGTCGAGGGGATGGAAGCTGGCGCCGACGATTATCTGATCAAGCCGTTCAGCGCCCGCGAACTGCTGGCGCGCGTCAGGGCGCATCTGGAGATGACCAGCCTCCGGCGCGAGGCGGAAATGGCGCTGCGTCATAGCGAGAAGCTCTTCCGCGAGCTGGCGGACAACGCCCCGCTCATCATCTGGATGACGGACGATCAGGGCAATAATGAGTTCGTCAACAAAGCCTATCTGACATTTTTCGGAGTGGCGCCTGAGGATGTCGCCGAGCGGAGGTGGATGGAACTGGTCCATCCCGACGACTACAAGAGCTATGTCCAGAAGTTTATTGACGTCTCCGCCGCCCACCTTCCGTTTCGCGCCGAGGCTCGCGTCCGTCGCGCTGACGGGGAATGGCGATGGCTCGATTCCTATGCCGTTCCGCGGTCTGCGGAATCAGGCCGCGGGCCGGGAATGATCGGTTGCAGCGCGGACATCACCGAACGGACCCAAGCCGAAGAGTTAGTGCGCCGCGCTAACGAGCGTTTTGAACTGGCCGAATCGGCCTCGAATGGCTTTGTTTACGATTGGAGCTTGCGCGAAGACACGGTAGAGCGTTCGCAGGGGATGGCCGCTGTGCTTGGCTATCGCCCTGGCGAAGTCCCGGACATTCCTCAGTGGTGGTTTGAGCAAATCCATCAGAGTGATCTGGCGCGTGTGCAGGCCGAGGCGGAATTGGTCTTCGCCTCCCCTGACGACAAGATAACGACGGAATACCGCGTGCGGCGGCGCGACGGGCATTACATCTGGGTGCAGGATAGCGCCCGCATCTTCCGCGACGAATCCGGGCGCGCGGTGCGGGTGGTTGGCACAACAGTTGACATCAGCGCGCGCAAGCAGTCTGAAGAAGAGATCGCGCGGCTGCTGGCTGAAGAGCGGGCGGCGCGCGAAGTGGCCGAGCAAGCAACGCGCGCGAAGGATGAATTTCTCGCTGTCGTTTCGCATGAACTGCGTTCTCCACTCAACGCTATCCTCGGTTGGAACAATATGCTCCGCTCTCGGCGGGGCGACGATCCTTACATCGCCCGGGTGATTGATACCGTCCAGCGCAATGGGAAAGCTCAACTTCAACTGATCGAAGATCTGCTCGACACGGCCCGCATCATCACCGGCAAAATGAAGCTGGAAGTCCAGTCGGTCGACCCCGTGGCGTTGATAGCCACGGCGCTCGACACCGTGCGCACGGCCGCCGACAGTAAAGGTATTGTCATCGCCACGGACTTTGATCCCGAAGCCGGACAGCTTACCGGCGACCACGCACGACTGCAGCAGGTCGTCTGGAATCTCGTATCGAACGCGATCAAGTTCACGCCCGAAGGCGGGCGGGTGTGGGTCGAACTGCGGCGCAGCGACACGGACGTGCAGATCGTCGTGCGGGACACCGGGCAAGGAATCGAACCCGACCTGTTGCCGTATGTTTTTGACCGGTTCAAACAGGGCGACTCGTCGACCTCGCGGCGTTTCGGCGGCCTGGGATTGGGACTCTCGCTGGTCAAGCATCTGGTCGAACTGCATGGCGGAGTCGTGACGGTCGAAAGTCCAGGCAAAGGCCAGGGGACGACTGTCACAGTCAGTCTGCCGGTGCGCGCCGTCTTGTCACAGAGTCAGGCGGTTAGCCGCGAGGATTGGGGGGCTCCGGCTGATCAAACGGCAATCCGCCGCTCGCCAGCCAATATGCTTATGGGCGTGCGCGCGCTGGTGGTGGACGACGAGTCCGACGCGCGCGAACTGATCACCTTGACGCTCGAACAATATGGGGCGCGGGTCACGAGCGTGGATTCGGCAGCCGCTGCGCTTGCCGCCCTGGAGTCACAGCTTGAAGACAGAGCGGTAGGCGCGCAATTCGACGTAATGATCTGCGACATCGGGATGCCCGGTACCGACGGCTACGAGCTAATTCGTCAGGTGAGGACGCACCAGGATAAGCGAGTGAGCTACATTAAAGCCGTCGCGCTGACCGCTTATGCCCGCTCCGAGAATCGGATTAAGGCCCTGCGGGCGGGCTTTCAAATGTACGTCACGAAACCTGTTGACGAGGTAGAGCTGGCGGCGGTCATCAGCGCGCTGACTGGCCGTACACCGGGACATGAGCTGACCACAGACATGGTGGAAGGCCTGGAGGAATTTCAAACGAGCTGATAATTACAGACGCTGCGATCTGCAATCTTTTTCGTAAAAAGTCGTTGATAGATGGATAAGGCGGAAGCAACGGAAACACTGGGTTTGGATCAAGCGCCTTGATCTCTGTGGGATCAGTCGAATTGGGGTCCGGATTTTTCTTCATCAGCGATGGCGCCAATTCTATGCAGCGAGATCAGAATGATCAGGCGGCCTCACTCATAGTTGCTGAACATAATGGGGATTGTTTAGTAACGGAGCCGTATAGGTCGATTTCAAATGAATTGTTTAGTAGCAGTAGCGGTCAGACTCCCGCGATCACAGGCCGCCAGTTGGCCCTGCACCGGGCAGCAATATCGTTGGCATGTTTGACGGATCAGCGCGATGGAACCCGTCCCTTTCCCGTAATTTTATAGTCAGGCGGTTAAGTGTGCCGGAACTGAACATACCATTCGTGGAGTCGGAGGCTCTCACTGCATTCAGTCCATAGGGAACCGGTTGGCAGACGAACGTAGCAACCCAATTGCCGCGACGCAAAGCCAGGCGACATAGGCTGTCAAGAGTATCCGCTCAGTAAGTCCGAGTAACATCGGAGGACCAGGTGAGATAAATACCGGCAATAATGAAGTAAAGAACGCGATCAAGCTGATCGCAGTTGTAATCGCAAGCGCGTATAAGATGCCGATCACAGTATGCCACTCCGGGGCGCGACGTAGTCCGCGCGAGAGGAGAAAAGCGGCAATGGGCAGGGCAATAAAAGCTATGAGCGCGGCATTTCCGTGAATCAAGCCGGCCATCGATGGGGGCTTATTCCACTGGCCGGGCGGGTCGGCGCGAAACAATCCGCCGAGGATTACGCCAACGCTCCACACCGCCAGACCCCACAACCCGGTATTGCCGACTCGGGTGCGGACGGTTCGTGCGAGTCCGATAAGGAGGGCCACTGATCCGAATCCCCAGGACAGCAGGCCAACCGTAAGCAACCAGCCATGAGCGCCGTGTACGTAATAACTCACAGCTTCATTGTATAGAGAAAGTTCCGGCTGGAGCAGGTGCAGTGCCAGGACAATGACCGTGAAGCAGCCGTTTCCCAATAAGCAGGCATATGCCAGCCAGGTGGTAAGTAATGAAGCTGTTCGTCCTTGCTGTTTTGTTGTTTCTAGCGTCATCGGATCTTTACAGGGCGGGCGCGGTTTGAATCGCCCCGGGATTCCCGGAGACAGTTTTCGTTGAGTCAGGCCGCGACGGCCGACTCGTCTTGCTGGCGATAATACATCAATTCAAACTCCGCCGGCGGAATGTTGCCAATCGGTTCGAGCAGCCGACGGTTGTTGAA
>DATCXQ010000583.1:0-7301 GCA_036565725.1 Blastocatellia bacterium | reverse complement strand
GCCTCAGCCGTTGGGTCTGACGGAAATTCAACAACAGGCGCTTGATGAAGATACACTCCTGCTCGAGTACGCGCTCGGCGAAAAGCGCAGTTACCTCTGGCTCGTTTCGCAGCGCTCCATCGATAGTTACGAGCTTCCTCCGCGCGCCGAACTCGAAGCCGCCGCTCGCCGGGTTTACGAAATGCTCACCGCGCGCCCGAAACGCGGGACTCCGCCCGATCCGCAATTTATCGCTCAGTCCAGGACGCTCAGTAGGATGTTGCTCGGCCCGGTGGCTCCGCGGCTCGGTGGCAAACGGCTGGTCGTTGTGGCGCCGGGCGCGCTGTCTTATCTGCCTTTCGCTGCGCTGCCGGCGCCGGAAGATGAGAAGCGACCAGCCGGAGATTATGAGCCCTTGATCGCGAAGCATGAGGTCGTGAGCATTCCTTCCGCTTCGGTCTTATCGCTCATTCGCCGTGAAACGGCAGGCAGGCAGCGGGCGGCCAAATCGATCGCCGTATTGGCCGACCCCGTCTTTGAAGAGAGCGACCCGCGCCTGGCGGCAGCTAAAAACGGAAACTCCTCTGGAGAAACGCTGGCCGCGCCGGCGGCTGACACGGAGGATTCAGAGCTGACGCGCGCAATCAGAACTATGAATTTTTCCGACGCTCGCGACGGTTTCACGCGACTCGCCTTCTCACGCCAGGAAGCCGAGAGCATCATTGCGCTGACTCCAAAAGGAACAGGGCTCAAAGCGACGGATTTCAAGGCCAGCCGTGACCTGGCCCTGAGCCAGGAATTGAGTCAGTACCGCATCTTGCATTTTGCGACCCACGGTCTGCTCAACAGCGAGCGCCCTGAACTTTCCGGGCTGGTCTTCTCGCTTATTGACCAGAAGGGGAAATCGCAGGACGGATTTCTACGGCTTCATGAAATATACAACCTCGAGCTCAACGCCGACCTGATCGTGCTCAGCGCGTGCGAGACTGGACTTGGCAAAGAGATCAAGGGCGAGGGATTGATAGGGCTGACACGCGGATTTATGTACTCCGGCGCGCCGCGCATTGTCGCGAGTCTGTGGAATGTCGACGATCTGGCGACGGCCGAACTGATGAAGCTTTTTTATCAGCGCATGCTCAAAGACGGTCTGCCGGCGGGGGCGGCTCTGCGATCGGCTCAGCTTGAAATGTTTAGACAGAAACGCTGGGCGTCTCCCTACTTCTGGGCCAGTTTCGTGTTGCATGGAGAGTGGAAATAATTGACCGCAATGGGGAATGGGGAATGGGGAATGGGGAATAACTTCCTTGTTCCCTATTCCCCACTCCCCACTCCCCACTACCTACTTGAGCGACAAGCGCTTTACGGCCTCGACCAGCTCATCGACATGGAACGGCTTTTCAATGAAGGCGTCACAATCGTCTCTGATCAGGCGGGATTTCTCACTGTCGTTCTGGCCTGTGACTGCCAGCACTTTGATGTCGGAGAGCGACGGATTAGATTTGATCTTACGCGTGGCTTCGGCCCCGTCCATGACAGGCATGTCCAGGTCCATTACGATAACGTCGGGGTGCAGGCTATGGGCGAGTTCTATCGCCTCCAGGCCGTTCGAGGCCTGGAGAACGTTGTAATCGTCCTCAAGCGCGTAGATGAGCATGCGGCGCACGCCTTCGAGATCATCCACTATCAAGACTTTGGTCACGTGACACCTCGATGATAAAGCTACCGCGTCGTCACTCCACGACGTGGACCGAAGCCGGCGCCTGCAATCACCGGCATTACATTATCAAATGGGGTCAGGAGTTTCCGCGCGTCTTATTTGGAATCCGACAACGCATTTGGAAACGAATTTGAATACACCACAATCCAACTGAGAGCCAACCCTGGCCTTGTGGAATCAAATTGCTCCGGAACCGCGCTAGTGAGGCCGACCAGCGAGACTGTCCTGGCAAGTAAGGTTACAACATAGCCCCCGTCTGGGGCGGGGACAAGAGTATCAGCGTTTCTATGTGGGCATAAAAACACTATCTCGGCTCAATTGTAATACGGCAAGGATGCCGTTAGGGGACCGGCGGTGGGATTATACTCACATCCTTGAAAATAAGTACAGGGGCGCGGCCACTTTGTGGGAATAAGGTGAGTGGGGAGTAGGGAATGGGCAGTGGGGCTAAGGAAGTTACTTCCCCATTCCCCACTCCCTACTCCCCACTCACCACTCCCCCCTCACTCCCAACCTGACCAAGCTCACGTGCGAACGGATTGCTGTTTTGCCAGCCGGTACGCCCGGAGAGGCGGAAATTCTCGAGCCGCCGGATGCTGACTTCGCAGAAGATCGGGTCGAGGTCCATCGTAAGGCATCTTCGCCCGGTCATCTCGGCGGCCAGGAGCGTCGTGCCCGAATGCGAGAAGAAATCAAGCGCCGTGTCGCCCGGCGAAGAGCTGGCTTCGATGATCCGTGTGATCGCCTTGAGCGGCTTCTGGGCGTAACAGCCGTTGACGTTCTCCTCCATGCGGTAAAAAACCTGCTGAACGTCGATCCAGACGTTGCCCGCGCGGATGGAGTCGCCCCGCCCGCGTTCCGTGTTCTCGGTCATCCGCCCGTTCACATCTTTGTAATAACCCTTCAACGCCTTCGGAATGTCGGTATATTGGGGCGTGAACGCGGGGGAGCCTTTCGCGTAATAGAGCAGTTCCTGACGCACGCTCATCCAGTTCTTCTGGGTGCCGTAGCCGCGCTGGTTGCGCAAGGTGATGAAGCTGCGCGACGTGAAACCGCTCTCTCGCATCATCAGCATCACTTCGGGCAGCGGAGAGAAGCCGTTCTTCTGGTCTGCGCCGATCCACAGATAGAGGCCGCTGTCGGGGGCGAGCGCCTCGTAAGTGTTGTTTACGACCAGCCGGAGCCAGGCGACGAAATCCTCGCCCAGCATCCGCTCGAAGGCGATGAAGTTGTACGGCGGGTCCTGGATAGCGAGCCGGGCCGGCTCTTTTCCGCAGAGCCTCATCATGTCCTCGCGCGAGGTCGCGTCGAGGCAACCGACGCGATGGCCGCTCCGCCGGTCGCGCCAAATTTCGCCCGGCTTCAGCCTGCAGAACGGCAGTAACCTGTGGCGCAAATTTTCGTCGCGATCCAGGCGCGCAATCGGATGGTTGAGCATAGCGATCTGACAGTGGGACAGACTAATGGTCTTTGAAAATTAAGTGCAACAAGCGTCTTCCCGGTCGCGGAGCGACCACGTGAGCTTAGCCCGGCTTTGAAAAGCCGGGAGAGCGGTTACGTAGTTGTTTCAGTCGCGGAGCGACGGTTGATACCGATCATCGGTATCAACCGTCGCTGCGGCGACTGAGAACGAATATGCGTTAGTCGACCCGGCTTTGAAAAGCCGGGCTAAGCTCACGTGGTCGCTCCGCGACCGTGAAGACGGTTGTTGCATTTATTTTTCAAAGACCATAAGTCCACGCCACTATTCTTCTCTTATTCGATAGCCATGTATCGGATCATCCAAGGCGAAACACGAGACCTTTCTGACGCGTCAACCTTCATAGAGGTCCTGAACAAGCTCGACCAGAATCCGTCGCCGGAGGCCCGGCGGCTCTTCGCTCCGGACACTGAGATTGTGATCGCGCGCGCGCCGGGGCGACTGGACGTGATGGGCGGTATCGCGGACTACTCCGGCTCGATGGTTTTGGAGCTACCGATCCTGGAAGCGACCTTCGCCGCATTGCAGCGCCAACCTGATCGGAGGCTCACGATCGTCAGTCTTGCGGAGGGCGCGGGACAGACGCTCGCCTTCGAGATGGATCTCTCCGAATTCGAGAACTCTGGAGAGCCGGTCGATTACGACGCGGCCCGGGCCCGCTTTCAGCAAGACCCTTCACAGCATTGGGCGGCATATGTGGCGGGCGTGTTCCTGGCGCTGATGCTCGAGCGCGGGATTCGTTTTCGGGGCGGCGCGCGCATCCTGATCTCGTCGCGTGTGCCGCAGGGCAAGGGCGTAAGCTCTTCCGCCGCGCTCGAAGTCGCGGCGATGCAGGCCGTGGCGGCGGCGTTCGAGGTCACGACCAGCGCGCGCGAGATGGCGCTCCTGTGCCAGACGGTCGAAAACCGCGTGGCGGGCGCGCCCTGCGGCGTGATGGATCAGATGACGGCGTCGTGCGGCGAGACCAATCGCCTGCTAGCGCTGCGCTGCCAGCCGGCTGAATTATTGGGAATGACCGCCATCCCGGACGAGATCGCGTTCTGGGGACTCGATTCCGGCGTGCGCCACGCGGTCACTGGCGCGGATTACGGTTCGGTGCGCGTCGGGGCGTTCATCGGCTACCGAATCATCGCCGAGATGGCCGGGTTGAAAGTGAACGTGGGCGAGACGGGCGCGCCTGCGCAGATTGACGATCCGCGCTGGGGCGGTTATCTGGCCAACATCACGCCGTCAGAATTCGAGCAGTATTACGCCGCACAGTTGCCGGAGCGGATCGAAGGGGCCGAATTTCTGTCGCGCTACAAAGGCACGACCGACGCGGTTACGCGCGTCGCCTCCGAACGTAACTATGCCGTGCGAGTCCCGACTGCGCACCCGATTTACGAGCATCACCGCGTGCGACTATTCGCGGAGTTACTTCGAGGAGAAATCAATGAGGAGCGAATGAGGTTGGCTGGCGAGCTGATGTATCAGTCGCACGCCAGCTACTCGGCCTGCGGTCTGGGTTCGGCGGCCACCGATCGAATCGTCGAACTCGCGCGCGCGGCAGGGCCTGAGCAAGGAATTTACGGCGCGAAGATCACGGGCGGCGGAAGCGGCGGGACGGTCGCCATTCTCAGCCGCAGCGACGCAGGCACGGTCGTAGCGCGCGTGGCCGAGAAGTATGCGAGCGAAACAGGCTATCAACCGTACATCTTTTCCGGCTCGTCGCCGGGCAGCGCCGAATTCGGGCATTTGAGATTGATGCGAAATGTGGCTGAATACTAGAGCGCTTTGCAATCGCGTGTATGGTAGGGGCAGACCTGTGTGTCTGCCCCGGTGGTTACGTGTAATCCCAACCGGGGCAGACACACAGGTCTGCCCCTACACTGATTTGCAAACAGCTCTATCTTTTCTTAACTGATTACATTTTGCGAACAGGCTCCCGGAGGTCAATGGGCTATGCGAACCATCACCGTTTTTCTGCTCATGGCTATATTGAGCGCCTCGTCATTCACCCAAACGGATCGCGTCACGATCCGCGTTGACGCGGCGAAGGGCAAGGGGCCGATGAAACCTATCTGGAGTTTCTTCGGCTATGACGAGCCGAATTACACTTACATGAAAGACGGCAAGAAGCTCCTCTCGGAGCTTGCGTCGCTCAGCCCCGCGCCAGTCTACGTACGGGCGCACAACCTGCTCACGACCGGCGACGGGACGGCGGCGCTCAAATGGGGTTCGACCAACGCCTACACCGAAGACGCCTCCGGCAAGCCGCGTTACGATTGGACGATCGTCGACCGCATCATCGACACTTATATCGAACGTGGAATGAAGCCGCTGGTCGAGATCGGATTTATGCCCGAAGCGCTCTCGGTCAAACCGCAGCCGTACCGGCACGAATGGGCGATTGATAAGACATACAACACGATTTTCACCGGCTGGGCGCACCCGCCGCGCGATTACGCGAAGTGGGCGGAGCTGGTCTTTCAGTGGGTCCGCCACTCGGTCGAAAAGTATGGCCGCGCCGAGGTCGAGAGCTGGTACTGGGAGTTGTGGAACGAGCCGGACATCGGCTACTGGCAAGGGACGCCGGAGGAGTTCTTCAAGCTTTACGATTACACCGCCGACGCCGTGAAGCGCGCGCTCCCGTCCGCCCGCATCGGCGGCCCACACGTCACCGGCCCGCTAGGGGCCAGGACCCAGAAATTCCTGCGCGATTTCCTCGAACATTGCCTGCGCGGGCAGAACGCCGCGACGGGCAAGATCGGCGCTCCGCTCGATTACATCGGATTCCACGCCAAGGGCGCGCCGCGCGTCGTCGAGGGTCACGTGCGAATGGGCATCAGCAACCAGCTCAAAGCCATCTCGAACGGCTTCCAGATCGTGGCTTCTTTTCCGGAATACCGCAACACGCCTATCATCATCGGCGAATCCGACCCCGAAGGCTGCGCGGCCTGTTCGTCACGCGCGCATCCGCAGAACGGCTACCGCAACGGGACGATGTATTCGAGCTACACCGCCGCCCAGATCGCGCGCACGTTTGAGCTGGCCGATCTCCACGGCGTCAACCTGCTTGGCTCGGTCACCTGGGCTTTCGAGTTCGAAGACCAGCCGTATTTCGATGGGTTCCGCGACCTCGCCACGAACGGTATAGACAAGCCCGTGCTCAACGTCTTCCGCATGCTGGGCCAGATGGGCGGAGAACGCGTCGCCGCAGAAAGCTCTAGCGCGGCGCCGATCGAGGCCATTCGCGACTCCGGCGCGCGAGGCGCTCCCGACGTGAACGCGCTGGCGAGCCGGCAGAATCAGGCCGTCTCCGTCCTGATCTGGAACTACCACGACGACGATCTTCCCGCGCCTCCGGCCCAGATCGAGCTGGTCGTCGAGGGGTTGCCGGTCGAGGCGCATCAACGGCTGTCGCTGAGCCACTACCGCGTGGACGCGGAGCACAGCAATTCGTACGAGGTCTGGAAGAAGATGGGTTCGCCGCAGAAGCCATCGCCGGAGCAGTACGCGCAACTCGAGCGCGCGGGACAGCTTCAACTGCTCGGCTCGCCGGAATGGCTGCGCGAGGCCGGCGGCCGCGTGACTCTGAAATTCGACCTTCCGCGACAAGGCGTCTCACTGCTTAAACTGACCTGGGTAGGAGCCAAATGATTTCGATTGACGGTTCATTCGGAGAGGGCGGCGGCCAGATTCTACGCACCGCGCTGGGGCTTTCGCTTTTCACCGGCCAGCCCTTCCGGATCGAAAAGATTCGCGCCGGGCGCAAGAATCCTGGACTACTGCGACAACACCTGACGGCCGTGAAGGCGGCGACGAAGATCGGCCAGGCCGAAGTGACCGGCGCGATCATCGGTTCGACGCAGCTCACATTCGCGCCCGGCCGCGTCGCGCAGGGCGATTACCAGTTCGCGGTCGGGACGGCGGGCAGCGCTACGCTCGTCCTGCAAACAGTCTTGCCCGCGCTGCTGATTTCCGACGATGAAAACTGGCAGACGCGGCTGACGCTCGAAGGCGGGACGCATAATCCGTTCGCGCCGCCTTTCGATTTTTTGGCGAAGGCCTTCCTCCCCTTGCTCGAACGAATGGGCGCGCGGATTGAAGCCAGGCTTGAGCGATACGGCTTCTACCCGGCGGGCG
>DATCXQ010000129.1:0-3414 GCA_036565725.1 Blastocatellia bacterium | reverse complement strand
AGCGGTTTTCAGTTGAGCGAGCAGATTTCAACCGCGGATGACGCAAAGGGGCGCGGAGGTTGGCTGATAGTTCTTAAGCTCTGCGTTCCTCTGCGATCTCTACGGCTAGCCATCCTCTTCAATCAAGCGAAATACGCTGTATAACGATCAATGCCAACGTTAGCCCAGTAACTAAAATAGTCCAAATCATAAATTCTTCTCCTTAATATCTCGGTTCTCATGAGCTAACACTGTTATTCTTCATACTGTTATCTCCATTGGGATCCATGATCCGCTACTAACATCCGCAACACCCGTGCCGCGGATTTTCATCGCCGGAAGTAAATAACCATTGTTTACAAACGAGAACCGCTATTGCCTGGGGAGAAGAGCCAAACGGAGTGTAGCGAATAGTTGCATAAGATGCCGATCTAGTGAATGACTTTCGAGGTTTTCCACCCTCAATTCTTCGACAGCGGGCGGTTACCAGCATTATTTGGCGGATCAACTGGCATCAATAGATTTGTGAATGTCCGAAAGCGCCCCAACATTCACTCGTCTACGCTGTTGCTTTTCGCAACACTGGGCGGGCGCCATCCTATACGACCTATAAGTTTAAGGCGCCAGCCAATTGCTGTTGATAGTCGATTATTTATCCCCAGAAATTAATCAGGAGAAATAAAATTCGCCGGAGCGGCATAAAGCTTGCCCTCTCGACCTTAGCAAGGCCACAAAGCCTTGTCAGAAAAGTGGAGGAAAATGGTTATGGAGTCAGTTAAAAGAAAGACGTGGTTAGCGCGTGGCCGCTTCAGACGAGGCGGATCTTTCAGTGGCGCGATTCTGATCGGCATCTTGGCGCTGGTGGTTCTGGGCGCAATTTTTGTTTATGGATGGCGGTGGCAAATCACTGTTCCCAATTCAGCGCGCGAGGTGATCCGTGATGTTTCCGACGCCGGAATCACCGCGCAAGTCAAAGCGGCGTTTGCGCTCTCTAAACGAATCTCAGCTTACGAGATCGGCGTTGAAACCAAGGGTGGAGTAGTCACGCTCACCGGACAGGCGCCGTCGGAGGTTGATCGAGAGCTGGCCGGTAATGTCGCCAGAGACACGACCGGCGTGAAGCAGGTGGATAATCAAATACGAGTCGAGCCTGGATTGAAACCTTCGGACGCCAGCCTGCGGGAAAGCGCGCGAGTCACTGACCTGGAGATTCACGCCTATCTGCGCGAACGGCTGGCGGCCAGCGAATTTCTCTCGGGCAATGAGATCAATGTGAGCGTCAAAGATCGAGTCGTGACGCTCGCCGGGCGGACGCAAACGCCGCAGCAGAAGACTGGCGTCGAGCAACTTGCCCGAAGCCTACCCAATGTCGCCGATGTGGTCAATCAACTGACTGTCACCAATCCCGGCGCCGCGCAGGCTGAAACGCCTGGCGTATCAGAGCGCGTGAGCAAAGATAAGGAATTGGCGAACCAGGTCTTGTTTTCGCTCTTCAATGAGCGTGACAGCTTCACAAACGTAGGGACGATCAAGGTTGAAAGTCGCAATGGAGCGGTAACTCTGTCGGGCGCCGTCTCCTCGCGCGCCGAGCGCGCGCTGGCTGAGCGCGTGGCGCGTGGGGTAAAGGGCGTGAGTAATGTCAGCAACCGGCTCTCAGTGTCGCTAGGCGGGTAGGTAAAAATTTTGCCTCACTGCTTACAAGGGTCGGTATGAACCGGAGGACGCCCGTCATGTGGCTAACAATCAAACATGCCATCATTATCGTGGCGGCCTTTGCGCTCTTGGTGCTCGTCTTCCGTCTAGGCATTTACGTGCGGCGCATCGCAGAATCAACTTCTCCGGTTCCCACTGAGGCTAACAGCTCCCCGCGAGCCTCTCCCGAGATCGGTTCACCTCCGATAACCCCCTCGCGTCCGGCGCCGCCGGTCGGCCAGGAAACGCCTGAAGATCGTGACTTGGCTCGGCCGGCGGAAACGCCGGTGTTGAGTAAGCCTGAGACGCTGACAATCCCTGTAGCCGGCATACGCCCGGAGCAGTTGCGCGACACCTATAGCGAGGCGCGTTCCGAAGGACGCACGCACAATGCTCTGGACATTATGGCGAATTGCGGTACGCCGACCGTAGCGGCGACCGCAGGTAAGATTATCAAGCTGTTCCAGAGCAAACGTGGCGGGATCACGATTTATCAACTGGGCGCTGACAACCGGACGGTCTACTACTACGCGCATCTCGCGCGTTACGCCGACGGCCTGACGGAAGGACGCATCGCGCAGCAGGGAGAGGTCATCGGTTATGTTGGCGACACGGGCAACGTAGCCCCCGGCGGCTGCCATTTGCATTTTGCGATCTGGATCGTGACCGATCCGAAACGATATTGGAATGGCGAAAACATCAACCCTTATCCGCTGCTTCGTTCATAACGGTCCCGTGCGCGTAAGCAAGCGGCTGGTCCGGCAAGCGCCCGCTTGCTTACGTGCGCGGCGGCGGCGCCAATCTCGCGTGATCTGATTTAGAACACGAAGCGTCAGGGGCGGCGAGACGGGAAAGTAAAGGTTGGAGATGCAAAGAGATATGCGAATATTCATAACAGCGCTTTTTATTACACTGTTAATAAGCTTGAGCGCATGCGTCGCGCCACAAACGGAACCCGCAAGCGCGACTGTCGCTCAATCGTCTACGGTGACCGCGTCGCCAACGCCGGATTTGACGTCGTCGCCAACACCGTGGACGCCGTCATCTCCCACCCCGGCAAGGGACGCCGATTACTTGCCTATCCTCGACGCATTCTCGGCTGATGAAACTTTCCGGACGGAGTTGAAAGACCGGCTGGGACTGAGCGGCGAGCAGAGAGACCGGCTCCGCGCAGTTGCGCGCGAAGAGAATTCATTATTGCGTAACGCGGCGGATGAAAGCGCCGCCACAGCCGCCTTGACGCGCGCCGAGGAACGGATCACAGCGATCATTGGGGCGCCGGCGGCCGAGCAGCTATATGCGTTGGCGCGCGAGCGGTGGAACAACGAGGCCACCAGCGCCGCGGGCGAGCGCGAGAGCCCGACGCCGGGGGGAACACCCGTTGTAACGGCCACACCAGGCGGCGCAATACCCAACGCTATTCCAAATGACACGCGCATCGTCGTCAATGCGCCTGCGTACCGGATGGATATTTTTGAGAACGGCAAACTGATGAAGTCCTATCGGATCGGCATTGGATACCCCGAATTTCCGCTGCCGGCTGGGATGCGAACGGCGAATGAGATCATCTTCAACCCGACGTGGACGCCGCCCGACGAGCCATGGGTCGAATCGCCGTCGAGCAAAGTCAAAGTCGGCCAAATGGTCGAGGCGGGTAGCGCACTCAATCCCCTTGGGCTGATCAAAATCCCAATTGGCTCGCCGTCATTGATTCATGGCGGCAAGTCGGTAGCCCAACTCGGC
>DATCXQ010000122.1:0-7918 GCA_036565725.1 Blastocatellia bacterium | reverse complement strand
GCGCGGCAGATTCGCGCCGATCTCTCGGCGCTGACCTGCCGCGCCCGCGCCATCCGCGTCACAGCCGGGGCGTTTTCAAGATCGACCTCAGAAGGTGAACTTCAAGGTCAATTGGACACGTCGCGAATAGTTCGCCTGTTGGGAGGCGGTGATTTGCCCAAAGGTCGTCTGCGTCACGGTTGCATTCGGCCCGGGGAAGAGCACGTGATTGAACGCGTTCAGGAGATCGGCCCGGAATTCCACGTTCTTGTTTTCGAGAATTTCGGTCTTCTTCTGCAGCGAGAAATCAAAATTATTGATTGAATCGGTGCGGACATACGGGATCCTGAAGGGGAAAGTCCGGACGTTGCTCACCGGTTGGGCGGCTGTCGCCGTCACAAATCCGGCGTTGGTATTGAACCAACGCTGCAACGTCTGTTGGTCACCCGACAAAACAATATCTCTGAAGTTCCCCGTGAAGAAGATGTTGCCAAACTCGATTGGCACGCCGCTCTGATATTGGTAGACAGACGAAATCTGCCAGCCGCTGATGACGTACGACGCGGCCTTGTTAACACCGCCGAAGTATTTACGGCCTTTTCCGAATGGCAGTTCATAAATACCACTCGCCGAGAACCGGTGCGGACGATCTGAACCGGAGATGATTTCGCTCGGCAGCGGGTCGTCCGCGTTCAAGAACTGGGTGGCCTCCATAAACTTCGAGAAGGTGTAGCTCATGCCCAGGGTGTAACCCTGCGAGAATCGCTTATTCAGCGCCGTCTGCAGTGAGTGGTACCACGAGTAGCCCTCGTTCGTCGTCGTGTTCACGGCGTCGAATTGCGGGAACGGACGCAGCAATCTGAACCGCTTGGTGGTCGTTCCTCGCAAGTCACTTGTCGCGTTCGCCGGCATCAGCCCGACGAAAGGATTTGGGACGTTCGCGTTCAGGTAGTCGTCCGTCGCTTTATCACGCGTCCCGGTCCTGCTCAAAAACCGCTGCGGGGTCGCGTTCAGGTTGCGTCCGGTCTCGATATGCGTCCCGCGGTTGCCGACGTATGAGATTTCAGCAACCCACCCGCCTGTCAATTCACGCTGTACACTCAGATCAAAGCGCTGGTTGTATGGCGAGAGCGGATTCGGGTTGAAGAACGAAATGCTCTGCCCGAGGAATGTCTGGGCGCCGTCGGCGGCGCCGCGCGCCACGCTCAATCCGCCCTGGAAGGGGTTTGATAACGTCTCGTTGAACGAGATGCCGTTATTGGTGGTGACGTTCATCGCGGTGTTGGTGCCGAACCCGATCTGGTTCACGTCGCCGCGACGCTGGCCCAGGAATCCGAAGAAGATGCCATAGCCGCCGCGCACCACGGTCTTCTCGTTGAGCTTATAGGCGAAGCCGAAGCGCGGCATAAAGTTCTTCTTCGGCGTCTCGTAAAGGCCGCGCCCCGCTCCATTGACGCCCGGGAAGAGCAGTCCGCCTCTGACGTTGAACTGATCCACGGGCACTTCCGGCGTCGGACTGGCCGCGTATTTCGCTCTGGCCGCCGCCTCGATCGGCTGGGCGGCGGCGAAGTCGAAGCCGCTCACGCTCCGGTTGTAGCGATCGGTCAGCGCCCCTTCGATCTCATAACGCAGCCCCATATTGATCGTCAGCCTGGAATTGACCTTCCAGTCGTCCTGGAAAAAGATGCCCGTCGTCGTGGACTGCTCGGCGTAATCAGCCGGCTGGGTGATCGTGGCAGAAGTCGGCAGCCCCATCAGCAACGACGCGAAGGAGAAGCCCAGATTGCTCGGGACGGTGGAGTTGTCAAGTTGGCGCGTCCACGCCGAGTCGAAGTTGAACTGCCCGGTCTGGTTGTTTCCGAAGAAGCGATCCGTCTCGCGGTAGGAGCGGAATTCCACTCCGTACTTGAACCCATGCGAACCTACCGTTTGGTTCACCGTCGAAATGACCGCGTGTGTGTCGGTCGGTCTCAATTCGCCGCCAACGCCCGTGCCCTGGTACCCGTTGATTTCAAAACGCGGGAAGCGCCGGGTGTCATCCGGGATCAGGTTGGCGTAGGAGGCGGGGAAGCCTAGAGACGTCAGATCGAAGCCGCGATTGTCGGGGTTCGAATTGGTGCCGCGGATGAAGCGGTTATAGCCGTAGCGCGAGTTGATGACTATCGTCGGAGAAACCAAAAAGACGTGGTCAAACGTGCCTTGCCGCGATTTGAAGAGGAACGCTTCGCCGGTCGCGAGGTTGCGATAGTAGTTGTTGTAATTGCTGTCGCGGTTGTACCAGCTCGCGCGCCCGAAGATGCGATGTTTCTCGCTGACGACGTGATCAATGCGGATCGTGTTGGAGAGGTACTCGATTTCCTCCTTGAGGTCCGGCTGGGCGAAGTTACCCGTGCCGTCGGCCGCGCCTGTGGCCGTCGGATTGGGCAGAAAGCTATTCACGAAATTCCTGGAGATCGGATTGATCAGAGCGGCGGGAATCTTGTTGCAGATAGCGCCCATGGTCTGGTCCTGCCGTTTGTTCGCATCCACGGGGAGCGGGTTCCCCGCCGAATCGCACCTGAAAGCGTCGCGCCGGATACGGGCGCCGTCCGCCCTGGCGCTGAACGGGTTGAAGAGCTGGTAACCCGCATTGGCCGCCAAGAGTTCGGTGAAGTCGCCCGTGCGCATCGCCTGGCTCGGAATAGTAAACGTGCCGTTGTTGCGTGGACGCGCTTCCGGGATGCCCTCGATGCCGTACATGAAGAACGTTTTGTTGCGGCCGTTGTAAAGCTTCGGGATCAAAACCGGGCCGCCGACCGTTCCGCCCCAGCGGGTATAGTTAAAATCAGGGAGGGGAACGTTATTGGCGTTACCGAAGAAGTCGTTGGCGAACAACGGTCCCGGCATCTTGCTGTAGCCGACCGTGCCGTGGAATGAGTTCGTTCCCGATTTGATGCTCAAGTTGGTCACGCCGCCTTCGGTGTTGCCGAAGCTGGCGTCGTAGGTGGCGGTTTGCACCTTGAACTCCTGGATCAGGTCCTGGGGCGGAACGAACGAAGCGATCACTTCGCCGGCGTTGGCCGTGGAGGTGCTGGGCACGCCGTCAATCGTGATGTCGCTGCGATTGGCCGCCGTTCCGTTGATGGAGTAGCCGACGATGTGCGTCGGCTCGAACGGGCGATCCAGCTTTGGATCGCGCGTGTAAGAAACGCCGCCAGCCAGACCGATCAGTTTGAACGGCTCGCCGTGTGGGATTGGCAATTCGGCCACGCGCCGGGAGTCAACGACCGATCCCAATGAGCCGGAAGTCGTGTCGAGCAACGGGGCGTCGGCTGAGACGGTGACCGTCTGATCCATCGAGCCGACTTCAAGATCGACGTCGATCTGAATGGTGTCGTTGACCCGAAGTATGACGCCGTCGCGCACGAAGCGCTTGAACCCGGTGGCTTCCGCCGTGACCTGGTAAGTCCCGGGGATGAGGTAAGGCGCCTGGTAGAACCCATCCTCGTTTGTCCTTAACGTAAAGGTGGTGCCCATCGCAACGTTGGTCACTTTCACCGTCGCGCCCGCAACAACTGCTTTAGTCGGGTCCACGACCTTGCCGGTGATCGTGCCGCGCGCCTCTTGCGCGCTCGCAGTCGATGGGGCTAATAAAACCATAGTCGCGAACACAGCTATGGCCAATGCATTCAATAATCTTGATGCCGCTGGTTTCATATTATTCATCCTCCTAGTGGATGTTAAACAAAGCTGCGGCCGCTTGCCTGCGGCGGCCTTGCAACTTAGGAAGGGGGTTCGCCGTCGGATCGAAGGGATCCTTGAAAGGCTATGCCTAGGGAACCAATCTAACGAAACGTTCCCGCCAAAGCGCATCACAGCGCTTTCGCCGGTTCGTGGCGCCGTTCGTAATGAGAGCCGGGTCGGACGAGACTATAGCCCTCTAGTCTCGTCCGACGCCGGCGCGCCGTCAGGAAGTCGCCGACAGCGATTCCCTATGGCGAGCTGCGAAGGTTCCCAGCAAAGCGTCACTTGAAGCTCTAAATATGGCTTTTATGTATTTTCACCCAGCGTCTTATTAGTCTGGTGATTGCGCTGATTCCCAGCTTTCCGCAATGTAGGTATTCATCATTTTAAGAACAAGCGAGAAATTATTCTCCGCATTATATTCCGCCATGCGGAATGGCCCTTAAACCATCTCAACAACTTGACAGGAGCTTCAGTCGAAAGAATGAGGTATGGTATTCCGCTTTGCGGAACGCTTTCCCCACTTCTCATGCCAGGCCGGATTATCCTTTTCCAGCAACTCGGCGGGCGCTCTCGTGTACCAGTTGTAGCCTGTGCGTCGTTCGTGTTCTATCTCTGCCAGGCTGTATTTGATGACGCTGTCGCGGCCGCTGAAGATCGGGCGGCCCGTGTTGATATCGTAGAAGCGCGCCCAGAGCGGCCCGGCGTTGGCGTCTTCGACGACGACTCTGTCGAAGCCGTTCGGGAATGAAGAGTCCTGCTTCTCGACCACTTTGATACCGGTCAGCTTCGATTCTTTGAACCACGCTATCGCCGATTCGACGGCCTCGACGATCCGCCCGTCGGGACGCTCGACGCCCATCAGGAAGCGCACGAGGCCGACGCTCTCGGAGCCGCTGAGCGAGACGTGTTCGTAAGAGCGCGCCGGGACGGGCGCAAGCGTGACTTCGTCGTGCTGGGCGCACCAGACCGTGCGTTTGCCGTTGACGACTATCTGCGTCTTCAAGATGATCTCGATCCCTTTGGCGACGGCGGCCTCCGAGCGCGCGCGGCGCGCCTCGTCCACGAACGAATAGGCATGGTCTTTTCGCGCGACTTTGCGCAACAATTCCATCACGCCGACCATCGCGTCGTCGTTGAAGGTGATGTGTTTGTAATAGCCTGTCAGTCTCGGGTAATACTGCGGCCACCCGCCGTTCTCGTATTGGGCCTTGAGCAAATAGTCGAGCCCCTTGATGAAGGCCTCTTTGAAGCTCTCTTTCCGGATTGGATCTCCGGTCGCGTTGAAGACCCTGGCCAGATAATCCATCTGCGTGTAGGTCGCGCCGTTGTCGATCAGTGAATCGTCCGCGCCCTTCTCTTTGGCGATCTCGGCCTTCGCCCGCTCGCTCAGGATGACGGCCATGTCAATGTTCTTGGGCCAGCCGCCGCTCTCGCGCTGATAGAGCAGCACATTGTCGGCGACGCGCATGGCCTCGTCGCCCGCGTACCATTCGGGTTTCTGCTTGAGGCAATCCCTCCAGGCGACGAGCAGCCGCGCCAGAACCGCGTCGGAGACCGTGAACACCGTCCCGTGGCGCGCGCCCGCGGGCATCGAGAGTTTGTCCGTGACCGTCTCCCAGTTCTTCAGGTCCGCGGATTTGACCGCGCCGTAACGCTTGTCGCGGTACATGTCGAAATAGACGACCCATTCATTATTGACCCTCGCCGCAGTCGGCCCTTCAACCCAGTCCGGGCTGAAGGGCGGGGAGGCGGCGCCGTAAGGCCCCGTGGCCTTGGCGCTCACGGCGATGCGCAGGTTTTTCTTAACCGGATTCCTGGTCTCGTCCTTGAGGATCATCACGTATCCTCTTCGAAGATCGCTGGCTCCGCTCTTGACGATCGTCGCGTCAATTACATTGAAGCCGCCGTCGTAAAGGAGCGCGGCCTTGCTGTAACTCGTGAAATCCTTCGTCGTGACGTAGTAGATGCGGTGGTTCCATCTGTTGTCGCCCCCACTATCTCCGGAAGATTCCGTGGCGGGGAAACGACCGGGGATGGTCGTCGCCCAGTAGATCAGATATTGCTTCTGCCGGTCGTCGTAAAAAATCTCCGGCGCCCAACAGTTCATAGCCGCCGGCTCGTCGGCCATCACGGGAACGGCCTTCTGCTCAGACCACCGGATCAAGTCTTTCGAGTGCGCGACGCCGATCTCGCGGCCGCGCCAGCCCGTAGTCCAGACCATGTGGAAGACCCCGTCCGGCCCCTGAATGACGCATGGGTCTCGCATCAATTTCTCGCCGCCGACCGCCGGCGTCAGGTAAGGCTTGTCTTCATTCAGCGCCTTCCACTTCAGCCCGTCTCGGCTGTAGGCCAGATGCAACCCGTCCTCGCCGTTGTTTTTGAAATAGGCGAACAGATAGTTCGCGCGCCGCACAGGAGCCTTCTGCGCATCGACCGGGGACGCGAACATTGTCAAGATAAAGACGAGAACAGAAAAATGTTTGGAGTTCATATGTGACTCCTGAGAAAATCATCCACAAAGTCACACAAAGGATCGCGAAAATGAAATCAATCCCTAGTGTCTCTTCGTGTGACTTTGTGGATGATTTTGTCCGGGAGAAAAACGCTCCATCGGTATCAGCGCGACAGGCCCGATCAATCCCGACTCGCGCGGCGTCCAGCGCGCCGCCGTGAACAGCCCGTCCGGCCCTGCGTTCTCGCGTCTGCGGGCGGGCATATTCGTGTTGTAAAACTTCTTCCAATTCACGCCGCGCCTATCCATATCAATGATGCGATTGGTCATCAGGTTCGACACGGCGACTTCCAAGGTGTTCTGTTCCTTGAGTGATTCTTTCGGAATGCGGATTCGATAAGGCGCGTTGATCAGCGCGCCCAGCTCATTGCCGTTAAGCTTTACGCGCGCGCTCTCGGCGACCCGGCCAAGGTCTAGCGCGCAGTCGCCCTGCTCAGGCCTGGCGAAAGAGATGGTATAGACGGCTGTCCCGGAGAAACGCTTCACGGCCTCGCCTTCGAGATCGGTCCATGAACCGAGCCTGTCGATCTCGACCGCGGCGGGCAGTTCGGGTCCGCCCGCGACGAAGCGCAGCGACCATTTGCCGTTGAGCGGCTGAGCCTCGCCCGCCGTTTTGAAATAGGGGAACGACTCTCCTTCAGCCGTCGCGTCAACCGTCTTCAGCGCGCATGATTCGCCGGGGGCGAGTTGCAAATAGACCTCCGTGTCGCCGGCGTCGGTTCGGCGCGTCGCCGCAATTCCCTTCTCTTCGCGCATCGGGTCGAAGACGGCGACGGATTTCGCGGCGTCTCGCAACGCCATCCAACCGTCAACAGCGCCGGCGCCCTGATTGACGACGAAGTAATACCGGCTGCCTCCATCCTTGCGCCGGATGAAACGCAGCCCTCGGCCGGCCATCGGCTCAGGTTTGATTCCGGCCAGCGCCAGCGACCGCTTCAGATCGCCCCCCAACAAAAATCTGCCTTTGCCGACCTTTGCGACCTGCGCGTCCGAACCGTCCATCTTCTCGAAGCGCAGGCGCCCGATCAGAGCCTTGAGACTGGCGCGACGCCGGTCGAGGTCGCCCCAGCCCGGCGTGTCCGACGGCAGGCTGGGGCCCGCGATGATAGTCGCGCCTGCGCTCGCCAGCGCGACCATGCGCTCGAAGGTCTCGTGCGGAATGAAACGCGTCTCCGGCAGGACGACGGCCTTGTACGACGCGCCGCCCGTTTGCAGTTCGCCGCCGGCGAACTTGACCGACCGGAGCTGGCGATCCGAAATGAGATCATAGGAATATCCGGCGTCCTGCAGCGTCTGTCCGTCGGCCTGTCCGAGCGCGCTCTCGATGCCGCCGCCGTAATGCGGCAACATCCCGCGCGGGGTCTGTGGAGTCTGCGACCAACTGTCATAGATCGGGTAATAGAGCAACACGTCGTTGTCGGGCTTGCCCGCTTGCAGGAATGACTGGCAGCGCGCGACGTAGCGGTTCAACGCCTCGAAGTCGTTCCAGAACGAGTTGGTCGGGCCGAAATGCACGGCGGCGTAAAACAGCCTTCCTGGCCAGGGTTCGCTCTCCGGCGAGAAGGGCGTGCCGTGATAGACGATGTGATTGACGCCGCCCAGAAAGAATTTGTCCGCCGCCTGCTTTACCTCGCCGAGCGTCGCCAGCGTGTGCTCGTTGAGCCAGGTCGCCGCCTCGGCCGAAGCGAGCGGCTTGCCCGT
>DATCXQ010000110.1:0-4808 GCA_036565725.1 Blastocatellia bacterium | reverse complement strand
CGCGTAAGCAAGCGGCTGTGCGTGAGATCAGCCGCTTGCTTACGCGCGCGGTACTGTGCCGGTACGCCAATAATGAAAATCCTGGTTATCAAAATTCTGCTGGGCCTGGCGGTTTTGAGCTGCCTCGTTTCGGCGCAATCGCCGCATGATTGCGCCTCAGTGACGGCGGCCCTCGAACAACGGCTGGAGTCGCAGCGGCGATTGCTTGCAGATTGGGCCGGGTTGATTCGCTACGGCAGCGAGAACACCGAACTTCCGGCCCCGAAGCCGGGCGCCGACCGCGTGGTCTTCCTGGGCGACGAGGTCACCGAAAACTGGGGCCGTGGTGGCGCGCAGTTCTTTCAGGGCAAGCCCTATCTGAATCGCGGCATTACGGGGCAGACCACGCCGCAGATGCTGGTCCGGTTCCGCCAGGACGTGATCGCGCTCAAACCGAAAGTGGTCGTGATTCAGGCGGGGATGAACGACATCGCCAGCCTCACAGGACCGATCACGCAGGGAATGTTCGCTGAAAACGTCATGTCCATCGTCGAACTGGCCAGGGCGAACGACATCCGCGTCGTTCTGGCCTCGCTCACGCCGATTTGCGACTGCTACACGAAGCAATCGACGCTCAGGCCGCAGGGAAAGATCATCGGGATGAACGGGTGGCTCAGGGATTACGCGGCCAAGAGCGGTTCGGTCTATCTCAATTACTATTCGGCGATGGCGGAAGGCAGAAATTTGAAGAAGGAGCTGACCGGCGACGGGCTGCTCCCGAACGACGCCGGCTACGCCGTTATGGCCCCGCTCGCCGAGGCGGCCATCGCCCAGGCGCTGAGTAAGAAGTGACTATCAACAAAAAGCCTAATCCACAAAGCCACACAAAGGAGCGCGAAGTATTTTTCCTTCTTCGTGGCCCTTCGTGTGACTTTGTAGATGATTTTCCACGGGAGCAAATCAATGAGCGCTGAAAACAAATACCAATACCCGAAGCTGCATAACGCGACATGGCCGGGCCTGGTCGGCAAAGGCGGTCCGGACGCGGAACCCGTGATCGATTTTGAAACCATGCTCGACATGACCGCCGCCGCCGAAGTGGGCGGCCGGCGCTTCGACGGCGTGGACATCTTCCTGTCGCTTCCGCACACCGACATCGATTCGTCCGATGACGATCTGAAAAAGTTGGCCGATCAGGTGGCCTCGCGCAACCTGGTCATCGGATCGCTGGTCGCGCCCGTTTGGGGGCCGACCGGAGGGGGCTCGGCGATGGGCTCCGAGGAAGACCGCAAAGCCTTTCTGACGCAGGTTCGTAAATCCTGCGCCATCGGCAGGAAACTCCGCGACATCGGCATCCGCTCGTACGGGATCGTGCGCATCGATTCGTCGTGCGGCCCGGCGGAGTGGGCCGAAGACCCGGCGGGCAATACGAAGAAGATCGCCGGTACATTCCGCGAGGCATGCGACATCGCCGAGAGCTACGGCGAGCGGCTCGCCGCCGAGGGCGAAATCTGCTGGGGCGGCATGCATAGTTGGAAGTATTTGCATGAACTGCTCGAACAGGTAGACCGTCCCGAGACGCTCGGCATTCAGGCAGACATGGCGCATACGATGCTCTTCACACTCGGTTACAACGCGCCCGAACATCGCTTGCTGCCCAAAGATTATGACTGGTCGGACAGGGAAGTGTTATATGAAGCCCTGGGCAAGATGACCAGCGCGCTGCGCCCGTGGGTGAAGGATTTCCACGTCGCGCAGAACGACGCCACGGTCAAAGGCTCCGGCTCGCACGACAAGACCGGACGCCACTGCCTGCCGAACGACCCAAACGGCAAGATGGACATAGTCCGCGCCGCCGGCCTGTGGCTGCGCGATGAGAACGGGGAAGTCACTCGCAACACGAAGCACGTCAACTGGGACGGCTGCATGTTCTCGAACGAAACGATGATGAACCCGCAGACGTGGCGCGACATTCTTTCAACGATGATCGCTGTGCGGAACGCGCACGGTTGGAACTAGATTGTTACAAAATTCAAGATAAAGATAATCCCTCCGCGAAGGCGCCACGAAGAATCACGAAGAGGGGAAAGAGGAGTATTTCGGTTTCCTTCGCGCTACTTCGTGGCGCCTTCGTGGAGGAAGCGCCTTCTTGAATTCTATAAATTGCCGAGAGCAAGCTATGAGCAAAAAACAGTTGAACATCGGTTTAGTCGGTTACGGTTTCATGGGACGCGCTCACTCGAACGCGTTCCTGCAAGCCGGACGTTTCTTCGATTTTCCATTTCGCCCCGTGCTGAAGGCTGTCTGCGCGCGTAATCCCGATCGCGCGCAGACCTTCGCTGAGAACTGGGGCTACGAGTCGGTGGAAACGGATTGGCGCAAACTGGTCGAGCGAAAAGACATCGATCTGATCGACATAGCCAGCCCGAACGACACTCACGCCGAGATCGCCATCGCCGCCGCCCGCGCGGGCAAGATGGTGATGTGCGAAAAGCCGTTGGGCCGCAACGCCGCTGAAGGGAAGTCGATGACCGAGGCGGTCGAGTCCGCCAGGGTCGCCAACATGGTCTGGTACAACTACCGCCGCGCGCCTGCGGTGGTGTTGTTGAAAAACTTGATCGACGAAGGGCGCTTCGGGCGGATATTCCATTACCGCGCCAAATTCCTTCAGGATTGGACAATCTCGGAGGATTTGCCGCAGGGCGGGGAAGGGCTGTGGCGCCTGGACCTGGCGGTCGCGGGCAGCGGCGTGACCGGAGATTTGCTGGCCCACAACATTGACACCGCGATGTGGCTGAACGGCCCGATCTCCGAAGTCGTGGCGATGACCGAGACGTTCATCACAGAGCGCAAACACAACCTGACAGGGAACGTCGAACCGGTCGGCATCGACGACGCCAGCGCGTTTCTGTGCCGGTTCGAGAACGGTTCGCTCGCGAACTTCGAAGCGACGCGGTACGCGCGCGGCCACAAGGCGCTCTACACGCTCGAAATCAACGGCGAACATGCCTCGGCCATCTGGGACCTGCACGATCTTCACCGCATCCAGTATTTCGACCATCGCGATGAAGGACTGACGCGCGGCTGGCGCAGCATACATGTGACTGACGGAGATCATCCCTACATGAAACGCTGGTGGGTGCCGGGGCTGCAGATCGGCTACGAACACACCTTCATCCACCAATTCGCCGATTTCCTCGACGCGCTCGGCGCGGGCAGAGAAGCGGCGCCGACGTTCAGGGACGGCCTGGCGACGGATTATGTGACCGACGCGGTATTGAAATCGGCAAAAACCAGGCAATGGGAGAGAGTTTAGGCAGGTACAGTACCGCGCATGTGAGCAAGCGGCTATCCGGAGTTAGACACATTGTTCGACATCGGAAGCGTCCGCTTGCTTACGCGCGCGGTACCGTACATGCCTCGTTTCTCAGTTCGCGAAGGAGAGTCTTATGAAAAAGCTTGTTGCAGTTTCCTCCGCCGCTTTGCTCGCGGCTTTGCTTCTTACCTTTCAAGGAATTGGCGCCGGCGCACAGCAAGGCGGGCCTCCGCAGGGGCAGCCTCGCGGCGGAGGTGGTCGTGGGTCAGGCATCGAAGCCCTGGCGCCGGACGATCACACGGGATTCGAATCCATCTTCGACGGCAAGAGCCTGAAGGGATGGGACGGCGATCAAACTTTCTGGCGCGTGGAGAACGATGCCATCATCGGAGAGAGCACGGCGGAAAAGCAGTTAAAAGGGAACAACACATTTCTGATCTGGCGCGGCGGCCAGCCTAAGGATTTCGAACTTAAACTGGAATACCGCATCAACTCTACAAACAGCGGAGTGCAGTACCGCAGCGTGGAACTCCCCGAAGTCGGCAAGTGGGTCTTGAAGGGCTATCAGGCCGACATCGATTTCCAGAACACGTTTACGGGGCAACTTTACGAGGAGCGCGGGCGCGGCTTCCTCGCCATGCGCGGCCAGATGACGCTCCTGCAACAGGGTAAAAAGCAGGTCGTCGGCAACCTGGGCGGCGGCGACGACCTCAAGAGCCTGATCAAGGTCAACGATTGGAATCAACTGCACATCATCGCCCGAGGGAATGCGCTCACGCACGTTCTGAACGGTCATTTGATGGCCGCGGCGATTGATGACGACGCGACGAACCGCGCGGTGGGCGGACTGATCGGATTCCAAATGCACGTAGGCCCTCCGATGAAGGTGGAGTATCGGAACATCTGGCTGAAGAGCCTCTGAAATAAATGAAAGTGTATGTTGGGTACGGATGTTTGTAGTCCCGCCTTTAGGCGGAAAGGATCAAGAGCCAGGCGATTCCGGCTAAAGCCGGGACTACGAACCGTACATGCAATCGCAACGCGCCATAAAGTCCGCGCCACACCATCATCAGCGTTTAGTCGGCGTCTTCGGCTTCGCGCCTGACTTGATGATGAGTTCGGTGAGCAGTTCTACGGCCTGGTCGAGAGGCAGAACGTCGGCGATGTCGATGGGCGTCCTGCCCCGGTCGTTGCGCTCGTCGAGCGGCGCTCCTTTGTCGGCGAGGAACTGAATCACTTTACATATCTCTTTCTGGTCGGCTGCCAGGCCGACTCCAGTGACGGCTGCGTGCATCACCGTGGCGCCGCTCCCGGTCACGGCCTTTACGTCCGGGTCTAACTCGTAGGCTAATTTCACCACCTCGACGTTGGCGCTGCCGGCTGCCTGCATCAATAAGTTTGTGCCATCTTCACCCTTCAATTTCGGATCTGCGCCGGCGGCAAGGAGAGCCTTTACGATCTCCAACTGACCGGCTCTGGTCGCCACGTGCAGCGGCGAGATCTCGCCCGCCGG
>DATCXQ010000107.1:0-13662 GCA_036565725.1 Blastocatellia bacterium | reverse complement strand
CACCAACCACCAACCACCAACCACCAGGAAGCGAACAATGGTGAACGGAATTATCGGTAAGAAGCTGGGGATGACTCAGATCTTTGCGCCTGACGGCAGCGTAACGCCCGTCACGGTGATCAAAGCCGGCCCGTGTGTGGTCGTGCAGCGGAAGACCGTCTCGACGGACGGTTATGAGGCGGTTCAGTTGGGGCTGGTCGAGGACAAAGCCCCGAAACGCACCAACAAGCCTATGAAAGGCCATTTCGCCAAGGCCGGCATCCCGCCGACAAAGGTCCTGCGCGAATTCCGCCTGGAGGACGCGACGGTTGAAATCAACGTCGGAGATAAGGTGCTAGTGGATCAGTTCACCGAGAATGACGTCATCGACGTGATCGGTACGAGTAAGGGACGCGGCTTCGCCGGCTTCGTCAAGCGCCACGGCTTCGGCGGCGGGCGCGCGACTCACGGCTCGATGTTCCACCGCGCCCCCGGCTCCATCGGCGCTTCGGCCTATCCGTCGCGCGTCATCAAAGGCACGCGAATGGCGGGTCACATGGGCGTCGAACAGAAGACGATCAAGAACCTTCGTGTCATGAAGGTCAACTCGGAAGAGAACCTGCTGCTGGTCAAAGGCGCCATTCCCGGCCCGACCGGCGCAGTCGTGCTGATCAGAAAGAAAGTCACTGATTAAATGTCGCGGCGCGACCATACCGGTCGCGCCGAGAAATTTTTGAGAGGGCGGCGATGCCAACTGTTGATGTTAAAAACCTGAGTAACGAAAAAGTCGGCGAGTTGAATTTGAGTGACGACGTCTTCGGCGTCGAACTCAACGAATCGTTGATTTATTATGCCGTCAACAATTACCTGACCAATCAACGCCGGGGAACTGTGGCTACCAAGACTCGTGGCGACGTCTCCGGGAGCGGCAGGAAGCTCTGGAAGCAGAAGGGCACCGGGCGCGCCCGCGTCTCGAGCCTGCGTTCGCCGCTCTGGAAAGGCGGCGGCAACGTACATGGCCCGCAGCCGCGCGACTGGGTGGCGAAGATGCCTACCAAGATGAAGCGCGGCGCGTTGAAATCGGCGCTCTCCGAGCGGTTGCGCGAAGGCGCATTGCTCGTGGTGGACGGCTTCGGGCTCGACGACCACAAGACGAAGACGTTCATGGCGGTTGCGAAGAATTTCGGCTGGGACAACAAGACGCTGATCGTCGAGACCGCGCCGGAAAAGAACCTGATCCTCTCGTCGCGCAACGTGCAGGGCGTGACGGTGGCTTCCAACGCCAACATCAACATCTACGACGTGCTTTATCACGACAAGATCGTCTTCACTAAAGACGCGATCAACGCGCTCGAGGAGAGGCTCAAGTGAATAGAACACATGGGACTCATCAGACATATAGGACCTATAGGACTGACTTATTTAAGTCCTATGAGTCCCATCGGGCCTATAAGTCCTATTAAAGGAAAGAGTCATGTCAACGATTTGGAATGTGCTCAAAGCGCCGGTGGTCACGGAGAAGGCTCTCGACATGAAAGACGATAGCGTCGAAGACATCCGTGACAGCAAAAACAAAAAGACGATCAAACGCGATCGCCAGGTGCTCGCGTTCCGCGTGGCGAACGGCGCCACCAAGCACGCGATCAAAAAGGCGGTCGAGACGATATTCAAGGTCAAAGTCGACCAGGTGAGGGTGATCAATTACCGGGGCAAAACGGTCCGCCGTGGCCGCACGTTCGGACGCAAGCCTGACTACAGAAAGGCTTACGTCACCCTGAAACCGGGCCACCGTGTTGATTACGCGGAATCGATTTAAACGACCGAGGAAGAGATGGGAATCAAAAAGCTATCACCGACAAGTCCCGCGCGGCGTTACCAGACTTATCTGACGAATGACGATCTGACGACGGATAAGCCGTATAAGCCCTTGCTCACTAATAAGAAGCGCACGAGCGGCCGGAACAATCTCGGCAAGATGACTGTGCGCCATCGCGGCGGCGGGCACAAGCGCCACTACCGCATCATAGATTTCAAGCGCGACAAGTTCGGCGTCCCCGGCAAGGTCGCTACCATCGAGTACGACCCGAACCGTTCGGCGCGCATCGCCCTGATAAACTACGCCGACGGAGAGAAGCGCTACATCATCGCGCCCGCCGGGTTGCAGGTGGGACAGACGATAGTCTCGGGCCCCGAATCGGACATTCTCACTGGCAACGCGCTCCCGATCAAAAACATTCCGCTCGGCACGCAGATTCACAACATCGAGTTGAAGCCGGGCAAGGGCGGCCAGATGGCCCGCTCCGCCGGGAGCTTTGCGCAGTTGGTCGCCAAAGAGGGCGACGCGGCGCAACTCCGGCTGCCTTCGGGCGAGATTCGCAAAGTATCGATCAACTGCATGGCCACGGTCGGGCAGGTGGGCAACGTCGAGAGCGAGAACGTTTCACTCGGGAAGGCAGGGCGCTCGCGCTGGCTGGGCAAGCGCCCGACGGTGCGCGGCGTGGCGATGAATCCAGTGGACCACCCGCACGGCGGCGGCGAAGGCAAGACTTCGGGCGGGCGCAATCCCGTGACGCCGTGGGGACAGCCGACGCGCGGATACAAAACGCGCAATAACAAGCGCACTGACAAGTTCATCGTTAAACGGAGAACGAAATAGCGGTCTCAGGCGCCAGTAGGCGAAACCTGAAACCTGAAACCTGGAAAGTTATGGCACGTTCAGTCAAAAAAGGCCCGTTCATTGACACGCATCTTATGAAGGTCATTGACCGGATGAATGAGGCGAACGAGAAGAAGGTTCACAAGACCTGGTCGCGCCGCTCAACGATCACCCCGGAGATGGTCGGCCACACGCTCGCCGTTCACAACGGGAAGAAGTTCATTCCGGTCTATATCACCGAGAACATGGTCGGGCATAAGCTCGGCGAGTTCGCGCCGACGCGGACCTTCAAAGGGCATGCGGAGAAGGCCGAGAAGGCTGCAGGAGCGAAGAAATAATGGAAGCGATTGCGAAGGCGACAAACGTCAAGATTTCGTCGCAGAAGGCCAAGCTGGTCATGGATTTGATCCGCGGCCGCGCCTACAGCGAGGCCCGCGACATCCTCAGATTCACGAACAAGCGCGCCGCCGGGCTGATTTTCAAGGTTCTCGAAACGGCGCGCGCCAACGCCGAACAGCGGGCGCAGACAGACAATGTGCTCGTGGACGTGGACGACCTCTGGGTCAAAGCGTGTTACGCCGACACCGGCACGACAAAGTACCGCCGACGCGTGCGCCCTGCGCCGATGGGGCGCGCCTATCGCGAGCGCCGCCACTACAGCCACCTCACCGTGGTCGTCTCGAGCGAGAGCCGCGAGGGCAAGGCCGCGGAGGCGGAATAAGTTTAGTTAGTGGAGAGACTATGGGTCAGAAAGTACATCCATACGGATTCAGACTCGGATACAACAAGCCCTGGCACTCACGCTGGTTCGCGAAGCGCGATTTCAGCAAGCTGCTTATCGAAGACCTTAACCTGAAGCGGGAGCTGAAGGCCCGCTTCGCCAGCGCTGGCGTTTCGCAGATCGAAATCGACCGCGCGGCGAACCGGCTGAGGATCATCATTTACACTTCGCGCCCGGGCATAATCATTGGGCGCAAGGGCGCCGAGATCGACAAACTGAAACAGGAGATCAGCCGGCGCACGGGCCGCGAAATCCTGATCGACATCCGCGAGATCCAGAAGCCCGAGTTGAATGCCCAACTCCAGGCCGAAAAGATCGCGCAGCAGTTGGAGAAGCGCATCGCGTTTCGCCGCGCCATGCGCAAAGCCGTTGACGAGGCGCAGCGTTTCGGCGCGCTCGGCATCAAGGTTCGCGTCTCGGGCCGTCTGAACGGCGCCGAAATCGCCCGCTCCGAGTGGACCTTGAACGGGCGCTTGCCGCTGCACACGCTGCGCGCCGACGTAGACTACGGTTTCGCAGAGGCCAACACGACCTTCGGCGTCATCGGCGTCAAGGTTTGGATCTACCGCGGTGACATCATGGATCCGCGCGAGACAATGATGAAACGATAAAGAAATGGCTGAATATAAAATTCCCAAGAAGGTAAAATATCGCAGGCAACAACGCGGGCGTCGCGCCGGCGCCGCCAAGCGGGGAACCAGCATCGCCTTCGGCGAGTACGCGCTGAAGGCGACCGAGGCGGCCTGGATCACTGGAAAGCAGATTGAGGCAGGACGCGTCGCAATCACCCGCTTCGTCAAGCGCGGCGGTAAGCTCTGGATTCGTATCTTCCCGGATAAGCCGATCACGAAGAAGCCCGCCGAAACCCGCATGGGCAAGGGCAAGGGGGCGCCTGAAGGCTGGGTCGCCGTGATCAAGCCCGGACGGATCATCTTCGAGATGGAGGGCGTGGATCATGCCACCGCGCAGCGCGCCATGGAATTGGCCGCCGCGAAGCTGCCGATCAAGACGAAGTTCATCACCCGTCACGATCAGGAAGGGGGCTCCATATGAAGGCCAAGCTGGATAAGGTCCGCATGCAGCCGAGCGAAGAGTTGATCAACCGGGTCATGGAACTCAACGAGTCCCTCTTTCGCCTCAAATTCAAGAAGGCGCTCGGTGACGTCGACACGGTTAAACAGATTCGCGTCCAGAAGAAAGAACTGGCGCGGTTGAAGACGATTTTGCGCGGGCGCACGCTCGGCGTCGAGAAATAGTTTCATCGCCGCGCCCGGCGCGGCGATGAGCGAGTGACAGATTATGGATGAAACAATCAACAATCAGGAAGCGCCGGCGGGCGAGACCCCGCCCATGACTGAAACGAAGGTTAAATCGGCGGGGCAGGCCCGCGGCCGGCGCGTCGAGAAGATCGGCATTGTGACCAGCGACAAGATGATGAAAACCATCGTGGTGCGCGTCGACCGCAAGGTGAAGCACCCGGTTTACAAGCGTTACGTTCGGAAGCGGTCGAAGTTCATGGCCCATAATGAAATCGAAGGGGTTTCAACCGGCGACCAGGTTCGGATTGTCGAAACCCGACCCCTCTCGGCGCACAAACGGTGGCGCGTCGTCGAGGTGCTGCGAAAGGCGAGTAAATGAGACCTATTGGACTTATGAGGCTTATAAGACTTGCAAGTTCTATAGGCCCTAATGAGTCCCATAAGTCCCATTCTTGATAAGGAGAGTGACTTATGGTTCAGATGCGTTCAATTCTGGAGGTCGCCGACAACTCAGGGGCGAAGAGGATCGCTATGATTCTGCCCCTCGGGGGCAACACAGGGTCGCGCGCGAGTCTTGGCGATGTAATCACGGCCTCGGTCAAAGAGGCTTCCCCCGACGGCACGGTCAAGAAGAAACAGGTCGTCAAGGCCGTCATCGTCCGCACCCGCAAGGAGGTCCGCCGCAAGGATGGCACCTACATCCGCTTCGACCAGAACGCCGCCGTGTTGATCAAGCCCGACGGCGAGCCCGTAGGCACACGCGTGTTCGGCCCCGTGGCGCGCGAATTGCGCGAACGCGGCTTTACGAAGATCGTGAGCCTCGCTCCTGAAGTGATCTAATCAGTTGTTCTGAAAAACCGCTTGCTTACGCGCGCGGCGACGTACCAACGAGGCGATTATGGCGACAAGAATGAAGGTAAAAAAAGGCGATCAGGTGATGGTCATTTCCGGGAAGGACAAAGGCAAAAAGGGCCGCGTCATAGAAGTCCTGACCAGAAAGCGCAAAGTCCTGGTCGAGGGGTTAAACATTCTGAAGCATCACCTGCGGCAGAATCGGCAGCGAGGCGTCGCCGGCGGCATCGTCGAGCGTGAGGCTCCGATTGATGTGTCGAACGTGATGATCGTCGAGGGCGGGCGTCCGGTCCGCGTCGGCTATCAGATTTTGCAGGACGAGCGCAAGGTCCGCGTCTCGAAGAAGACCGGCGCAGTTATTGAATAAAGTTATGGCTGCAAGACTCAGAGAGAAATACACGAAAGAGATCGCTCCGACGCTTGCCAAGGAGTTCGGCTACAAGAACCCGATGAGCGTCCCGAAGCTGGAGAAGATCGTCATCAACATGGGCTTGGGCGAGGCGATTCAAAACGCCAAAATCATAGACTCCGCCGTCAATGACCTGATGACGATCTCAGGCCAGAGGCCCATAGTAACCAAGGCGAAAAAGTCGATTGCGGCTTTCAAGCTCCGCGAAGGAATGAACGTCGGCGCCACAGTGACGCTGCGCGGTGACAGGATGTACGAATTCCTGGACCGCTTCGTCAACATCGCGCTGCCGCGCGTGCGCGACTTCCGCGGGGTTCCGCCGAAAGCCTTCGACGGGCGCGGGAATTACACGGTCGGTTTGCGCGACCAGTTGATCTTCCCCGAAATTGATTTCGGCAAAATTGACAAGGCGCGCGGTATGAACGTTTGCATCGTAACGACCGCGAAGACGGACGAAGAGGCGCGGTCGTTGCTGCGCCATCTGGGAATGCCGTTCAGGCAATAATCAGCGTCGAGAGCGGTAGCGGGCGGAGACACGCCCGCTACCGCTCTCGACGCTGACTCGAAAAAATATGGCAAAAACATCAAAAATCGTTCAGGCGAACCGGAGGCCAAAGTTCAAAGTGCGCGGCTACAACCGCTGCAAACGCTGCGGCCGGCCGCGCGCTTACATTCGTAAATTCGGCGTGTGCCGCATCTGCTTCCGTCATCTGGCTCTGGACGGGCAGATTCCAGGGGTGACCAAATCGAGTTGGTAGTAATATGAACATAACTGATCCGATTTCAGATATGCTGACGCGCATTCGTAACGCGATCGGCGCGCGTCACACCAAGGTGGATGTGCCGGCGTCGCGCCTGAAGATCGAAATTGCGCGCATCCTCAAAGAGGAAGGGTACATCACCAATTACAGCATCAAGACGGCCGAAGGCAGTCACGCGCGGACGTTGCGCATCTTTCTGCGCTACGGGCCGAACGGCGAGAGCGTGATTTCGAGCGTTCAGCGCGTTTCTCTTCCGAGTCGTCGCGTCTACGTCCCGAGCAAAGAGATATCGAAGGTTCTGGGTGGCCTGGGCATTAACATCATGAGCACATCGCGCGGCGTGATGACCGGCAAACAGGCGCGTAAGACCAATGTCGGCGGCGAGGTGTTGTGTAGCGTTTATTAACTGGTTTGGCGTCCCGCCTTCAGGCGGCAGGGCGCGACATTACGGCTAAAGCCGGGACTCAAAACAAAACGAAAAGTGTTATGTCACGAGTTGGAAAGAAAGTTATCGAGATTCCGAAGGACGTGAAGGTGAACGTCACTGATTCCGAAGTCGCGATCGAAGGGCCGAAAGGAAAACTGGCAGTCCCGATTCCACGACAGTGGAGAATCAGCTTCAAGCTGGAAGACGGCAAATTGACGGCCGAACGCCAGAGCGACGAGTACGCGGCCATACACGGCACAGCGCGCGCTCTGGTGGCGAACGCCGTCACGGGCGTCTCGAAGGGATTTTCGCAAGCGATGGACATAGTCGGCGTGGGGTATAAGGCTGAACTGAAGGGCGGCGCCATCCTCTTCGCCCTGGGCTACTCGCATCCGATCGAGTTCGTGCTGCCCGAGGGCGTGACGGCCAAGGTCGAGAAGTTGCAGCGGACGATCAATCAGTATCAGACGACGATCACCCTTTCGTCGATTGACAAACATTTGTTAGGACAGACAGCGGCCAACATGCACAAATTGCGCAAACCTGACGCCTACAAGGGCAAAGGGGTGCGCTACGCCGGCCGCCCGATGAAACTCAAACCCGGTAAGACCGGCAAGTAAATTTAGGTTTCAGGCCTCAGGTTTCAGTTTAGATTTAACCTGACGCCTGACGCCTGGCACCTGGCACCTGATTATGGCAAAACGATCGAGACAGGATGTGCGGCGCGCGATTCACTCGCGCATTCGTAAGAAAATGAGGGGCGATGAATCTCGCCCCCGGCTCGCGGTTTTTCGCAGCGTCAATCACATATACGCCCAGTTGATCAACGACGACGAGGGCGTGACGATCTGCTCCGCCTCGACGGTCGAGAAAGGCGCGGGCAAAGGCGGTAACATTGACGCCGCTAAGGCGATCGGCCGCCTGATCGCCGAGCGCGCCAAGGATAAAGGCGTCACCCAAGTGGTTTTCGACCGCGGCGGTTACATTTACCATGGGCGCGTCAAGGCGCTGGCCGAGGCCGCGCGCGAAGCCGGGTTGCAGTTTTAGGAGAATAGTATTTTATGGAGAGAATCAATCCTGACGGGCTTGAGTTGAAAGATCAGGTTATCTCGATCAACCGCGTCACCAAAGTGGTCAAAGGCGGTAAGAATCTGTCGTTCGCGGCGCTCGTCGTAGTAGGCGATCAGAACGGCATCGTCGGCTTCGGCACCGGCAAGGCAAAGGAAGTGCCTCAGGCGATTCGCAAAGCCATCGAATCGGCGAAGCGCAAACTGGTTCGCGTCCCGCGCGCCGGCACCACGCTGCCTCACCCGATGGTCGGCAGATTCGGCGCGGGCCGCGTGTTGCTTAAACCTGCGGTCGAAGGAACGGGAGTCATCGCCGGCGGCGCGGTGCGCGCGGTGATGAACGCCGTCGGCGTCAGCAACGTGCTGACCAAGTGCCTGGGATCGAACAACCCGCACAACGTAATTCGCGCCACCTTCGACGCCCTGGCCAGAATGAAGAGTCCTGAAGAGGTCGCCCGCCTGCGCGGACGTACAGTGGAGGAACTGTGAGCGATGGCGAAAGAGACGAAGAAGGTTAAAATTCAATGGTATCGCAGCGCGATCGCCGCGCCGGAAAAGCATAAAGTTATCGTGCGCAGCCTGGGATTGACCAGGCTCAACCAGGTGGTAGAGCGCCCGGACACCCCTGCAATTCGCGGCATGGTGGCGAAGATCCCTCACTTGGTGAGGATCATGGAATAGAGGTTTAACGACATGGCTATCGGCTTAAACAAATTGAAAGCGCCCGCCGGCGGGACCCACAAGAAAAAGCGCGTCGGACGCGGCCCCGGATCGGGACTCGGTAAAACGTCGGGGCGCGGATATAAAGGTCAAAAATCACGCTCGGGCTATTCCGGCATGCGCGGTTTTGAAGGCGGTCAGATGCCGTTGCATCGCCGGCTGCCGAAGCGCGGCTTCACGAATATATTCAAGCGCGAATGGGCTGAAGTGAACCTGGTCGACCTGGAGAAGATGTTCGACGCCGGGGCGAGCGTGACTCCCGAAGCGCTCCTCGAACGCGGCCTTATTCGCAAATCCGCGCTCAAATCGATCGTGATCCTGGGACAGGGCGAGTTGAAAAAATCGCTAACCGTCAACGCCCATCGTTTCAGCAAGTCGGCGAAACAGAAGATCGAGGCCGCTGGCGGTAAGGCTGAGATCATCGCAGTAGCCCCGAAAGAATAGGAGGCGGTCGGGAAGAGATTTCGGGGTGGAAGCAGTTAGGAAGTTTGTTATGTTCGAATCATTCCTCAACGCGGTCCGCAATTTGTTCAGGGTACCGGACCTTCGCAAGCGCGTTCTGTTCACGCTCGGGATGCTGGTGATCTACCGGACCGGAATTCACATTCCGGTGCCGGGCGTAGATCGGGAGGCTTTGGCGCAACTCTGGGGGCAGTTAGGTGGGATGTTCGGGGTGTTGGACCTGTTTTCAGGCGGCAACCTGCGGCGCATCTCCATCTTCGCGCTCGGTATCATGCCCTACATCACTGCCTCGATCATCCTGCAGTTGATGACCTCGATAGATTTCATGGGGCTGAAGAAAGTTCAGGAAGAGGGGGAGATCGGCCGCCGCAAGATCACACAGTACACGCGCTATCTGACGGTCCTCCTTTGCCTGGTTCAGGGCATTGGAATCTCGTTCTGGCTGCAAGGGCAGGCCTCTTCCGGCGGCCCTCTGGTTCCCGCGGCCGGTTTCTCATTCATATTTATCTCGACGCTGACGTTGATGACCGGAACGATCTTCGTCATGTGGCTCGGTGAGCAGATCACGGAGCGGGGCGTCGGCAACGGAATAAGCTTGCTGATCTTCGCGGGAATCGTCGTCGGCCTTCCGAACGGGGTGCGGCAATTGGTGGGCCGGATCACAGACCCGCTATCGGCCATCGGCGTGATCGTCCTGGTCGTAGTGATGATTCTGGTGACCGCCGGCATAGTCTACGTCGAGCGGGCGACGCGCAAAGTGCCGACCAACCACACGCGCAGGATGGTTGGCCGCCAGATGGTCGCCACGGCCGCATCGCATCTGCCGCTGAAGGTCAATATCGCAGGCGTCATCCCGGTGATCTTCGCCTCGTCGGTGCTCGCGATCCCGCAGACGCTCATGACGTTTGGCAATTGGGGCTGGCTGCAGACGGTCAATGGCTGGCTGAGCGGTGGGCATCCGGTTTACGAGTTGCTCTTCATCGGGATGATCGTCCTCTTCGCTTTCTTCTATGTCTCGATCGTTTTCAACGCCGATGAGGTCGCCGAGAATTTGCGCAAGCAGGGCGCGTTCATTCCCGGGATCCGCCCGGGCAAGCGCACCGGCGATTACTTGAACTCGATTCTTGTTCGGCTGACCACGGTCGGCGCGATTTATCTGGTTATCGTCTGCTTGATTCCGCAGTTCATAATCAGCGGCTTCAAGGTGCAGTCCCTGCCCTTGGTCGGCGCGTGGCTCGAGAACATATTGCCCGTCTGGTTCATGAGCGGGCTGGGGTATACGTTCTACTTCGGCGGCACGAGCCTGCTGATCGTCGTCGGCGTCGCAATGGATACGATCAGCCAGGTTGAGGCGCAACTCGTAATGCGCCACTATGATGGGTTCCTGGGGCCGCGCGGCGGACGATTGCGCGGGCGCAGGACGGCATAAATCGGCAAATAGGACTTGTGGGGGCCTACAGGCCCCGCAAGTTCATCAAGCGCGGGTTACTCCTATGTCGTCGAAGATTATCGTGATAATCGGCGCGCCAGGCGCAGGCAAAGGAACACAATCGCGATTGCTCTCTGAGGAATACGGCTACCCGCAAATCTCTACAGGCGAGATTCTGCGCGAAATGGCGCGGGCCGACACCGCGCTAGGGCAAACGGTAAAGGAGACGATGGCGGAGGGGCGACTGGTGAGCGATGAAATCCTCGCCGAAGTCATACGCGCGCGGACTACGCAGCCTGATTGCAAAGATGGCTATATCCTCGACGGGTATCCGCGGACGCTCGACCAGGCGCGTTTGCTCGAAGAACTGGCCTCGCAACAGGGCAAGCAGATACGCTTCGCGCGCATAGTCGTTTCCGAAGAGGCTTTGTCCAAGCGGCTGATGGGCCGGCGCGCCTGCCCCAGATGCGGCGAGATCTATAATATTTATTTCCGCCCGCCCAAGGTCGACGGCGTTTGCGACCTGGATGGCGCGGAACTCCTCCAGCGGAGTGACGATCACCCGGAGCCGGTGATCCGAAGACTTGAAGAGTACAAACGCTCCACCGCGCCGCTGATTGATTACTACAGTAAAAGCGGCAGGTTGATCGAGATTAATGGCGAACAGCCTGTGGGCGATGTTTTTGAGAAGCTGCTGGCGGCAGTTGACGGCTCTAATAACTGACGAAGTCTGAGAAACCATAAGCCAGGCCCCATGGCGATAGTCAAAGCATTAGGATGGTAATACGTAAGTCACGTAGCGAACTTGAAAAGATGAGGCGCGCCGGGTTGATCGTCGCTGAGACGCTGCGCGATCTGCGTAGAATGGTCGAGCCCGGGGTGACGACTCTTCAATTGGACGCATACGCTGAAAAGAAGATTCGCTCCGCCGACGCTTACCCCACTTTCAAAGGCTATCGTGGATTTCCCGCATCGATCTGCGCTTCTGTCAACGACGAGGTCGTGCATGGCATTCCGTCTGACCGCAAATTGCGCGACGGCGATATCATCAAGATCGATTGCGGCGCAACTCTGGACGGTTACGTCGGCGACGCGGCGATCACCATCCCGGTCGGCGGCGTCTCGCCGGAGATTGAAAAGCTGCTCGAGGCGACGCGCGAATCCCTCTTCAAAGCGCTGGAGAAGATGGTCCCTGGCAATCGCCTCTACGACGTCTCTTACGCCGTTCAGGAATATGTCGAGGATCGCGGCTATTCGGTCGTGCGCGAATTCTGCGGTCACGGAGTGGGGCAGAAGATGCATGAGGACCCGCAAGTTCCGAATTACGGACGCCCGGGGACCGGGCCAAGGTTGAAAGAGGGATGGGTGCTGGCGGTAGAGCCGATGGTCAACGCCGGCTCTCACGAAATAACAGTCTTGCCCGACGGATGGACGGTTAAGACCATAGACGGAAGAGCCTCATCCCATTTTGAACACACGATCGCAGTGACCGAAGATGGCCCTTTAGTCCTCACCGCCCACGAGGACGGATCGTTGGTTCTGTGAATTCCCGGCTCGAGGGTTTTTGCCCCCCGTCGCAGGCGTCCCTGGCGCCTGACTTGCAAAATCGGCGTATGCAGTTATAATGCCAGTTTCGCGTATTAGCTGGAAAAATAATCTTAGTAGAGAGGGTATGTCGAAAGAAGATGCAATAGAAGTACAAGCGACAGTGTTAGAAACTTTGCCAAATGCAATGTTCAAAGTCGAATTGGATAATAAGCATCAGGTTCTGGCTCATATTTCAGGGAGAATGAGAAAGAATTTCATCAAGATTCTTCCCGGTGACAAGGTCCTGGTCGAGCTTTCACCCTACGACTTGACTCGCGGGCGGATCGTCTATCGCTTCAAATAACCTTCTCTATGACATTCTCCAAGACAAATAAACATGTCGCTACGGCGGCGCCATGAAAGTCGGAGTGGATTAACCATGAAAGTCAGAGCATCGGTCAAAAAAATCTGCGACAAATGCAAAATCATACATCGCCACGGCGTCGTGCGCATCATTTGTGTGAATCCGAAGCATAAGCAGAGACAAGGATAGACAGTGGAGAAAAACACATGGCTCGTGTTGCAGGCGTAGACTTACCGCCACAAAAACGCTCACAAATCGGACTGACCTACATATTCGGCATCGGCAGATCTCGCGCGACAAGCATCCTTACTGAGGCCCAGGTCGACATTCACAAGAAGATTCGCGACCTGTCCGAAGAGGAATTGAACCGCATCCGCGCGATAGTGGACGCGCAGGGTAGCGTCGAAGGCGACCTGCGTAAAACGGTTCAACTGGACATAAAGCGTTTAATGGACATTGGTTGTTACCGCGGGTTGCGCCATCGCAAGGGTCTCCCGGTGCGCGGTCAGCGCACCCACACCAACGCGCGCACCCGTAAAGGGCCGCGCCGCGCGACGATCGCCAAGAAGAAGGCCCCAGGCAAGAAATAACGAAGTAAACTATGGCAAAGCAACAACAGACCTCAGGCAAGAAGAAGGTTTTCAAGAAGAAAGAGAAAAAGGTCGTGCCGCAAGGCATCGTCCATATTCAGGCCACATTCAACAACACCCTCGTAAGCATCACCGACCTCAACGGCAACCTCGTCGCCCAGTCGTCAGCAGGCGCTATGGGGTTCCGCGGGTCACGCAAAGGCACTCCGTTCGCCGCCCAACAAGCCGCCAACAAGGCCGCCGGGATAGCGCGCGACAGTGGGATGCGCTCGGTCGAGGTGCGTGTGAAAGGGCCGGGATCGGGACGCGAGTCGGCGATTCGCGCAATCCAGAGCGCGGGCATCGACATCAAATTGATCCGCGACGTGACGCCGATACC
>DATCXQ010000069.1:0-2294 GCA_036565725.1 Blastocatellia bacterium | reverse complement strand
GGCGTACCGGCTGAGCCCGCGCCCGGTGCGGGCGATGGGCGCGCTGTCGACTTTAACCGTCAGCGCGTTTTATATGATCGCGCAGATGGTGGGCGCGGGCGCGTTGGTCTCGCTGCTGCTGAAGGACACCGGCGTGACTTTTCACACGGCGGTCATTGCCGTCGGCGCGCTGATGATCGTTTATGTCGTCTTCGGCGGGATGCTGGCGACGACCTGGGTGCAGATCGTCAAGGCGGTTCTGTTGATGGGCGGAACGATTCTGCTGAGCCTTCTGGTGTTGAAGCATTTCGGGTTCAGTCTCGGGAACTTCTTCGCCGCCGTGACTCAAGTCACCTATCACGACACGCAGGGCAATGTGGTGACGCAGAACTTCCTGACGCCGGGGTTGCGCTATAAGCCGCCGTACGGCGCGCTCGACCTGATCTCGTTGGGAATGGCCCTGATCTTCGGCACCGCGGGCCTGCCGCACATCCTGGTGCGTTTTTACACCGTGCCCGACGCGAAGACGGCGCGCGCCAGCGTGGTCTGGGCGATGCTGATCATCGGCAGTTTCTACATCCTGACGACCTTCCTCGGCTTCGGCGCGGCGACTATCGTCGGGCGCGATTTCATAGCCAGGAACGGAGGGACGAATATGAGCGCGCCGCTGTTGGCGCAAACGCTCGGCGGCGACTTCTTCTTCGCGTTCATCTCCTCCATCGCCTTCGCGACGATTCTGGCTGTCGTGGCCGGATTGACGATCAGCGCCTCGACCTCTTTCGCGCACGATTTCTGGACCAACGTTCTGCATCGGGGCAAGGAGCGTTCGCCGGGTGAAGAGGTCCGCGTGGCGCGAGTCACGGCCTTTGTCGTCGGCGCGATCGCGATCCTGATCGCCATCTTGCTCGGGCCGAATGCGAACGTGGCCTTCCTGGTCGCGCTGGCGTTCGCTGTGGCGGCCTCGGCGAATCTGCCGGTGATCGTGTTATCGCTCTTTTGGCGCCGATTCAACACCAGAGGCGCGGTGGCGGGGTTGGCTACGGGCTTGCTGTCGTCGCTGATCTTGATCCTGCTCAGTCCAAGCATTATGAAAGGCGCCGCCGTTTTTCCGTTGGAAAATCCGGGGATCGTCAGCATCCCCCTCGGATTTCTTGGCGCGGCGATCGGAGCGTTGACCGGGCGCGAGCCTGAGGCGGAGGCCAAATTCACCGAGTTGAACGTTCGCGCGAATACGGGGTTGGGCGCTGAGAAGGCGGCCGCGCACTAGAGCGGATTTCAATTGCATGTACGGGATCAACCACGGGGGCCACGGGGATCACGGGGGAAAGAAAATGAAGGATTATCGCCCCCCTTCTTCATCCCCGTGCTCTCCGTGGTAAGTTAGTCTTTACCCTGCGCCGAATGGAAATCCGATCTAACCCGCGATCCCCGGCCCTCTATCTTTGATTGATTTCGGGGTGGCGGTCGAGGAAGGCCTTCACGACCAAACTCGCGTCGCGGCGTTCGACGTCGGCTTCGTAATTCATTCGCCGCATCTCCTGATCCGAAATTTTTCCCGCCAACCGGCCCAAGACGGCGCGCAATTCGGGATGGCGATTGAGCGTTTCGCCACGGATCACCGGGACGGCGTGATAGGGCGGGAAGTAACGCCGGTCGTCTTCGAGCGGGTAGAGATCGAGTTTCGCGATCAACCCGTTTGTGGCGTCGCCGGAGATCAAATCGACCTTTTTCTCGGCCAGCGCGAGGTAGGTCAGCGACAGGCTCATCGCCAGTGGATTTTCGCGGAACTTCAAACCGTAGGTCTGAACAAGCCCACGATAACCATCTTCTCGGTCGAGGAACGCCGAGCCGAACCCGGCGCGCCAGTCGGGCGAATACTTCGCCGCGTCCGAGATCGTTTTCAATCCGAGTCTCCGCGCCTCATCGCCGCGAGTCAGGATCACGTATGTATTGTTGAATCCGAGCGGCGGGAGCATGACGCGCCCGGTCGCCGCGTAGCCGGCGTCCACGCGGCGGTTGACTTCGGCGCTATCCAGCATCACAGGCTGTTTGAAGATCGCGGTCAGCGCGGTGCCGGTGTATTCCACGTAGAGGTCGAGGTCGCCCGCCCGCATCGCCGTTTCGCAGACCAGCGTGTCGCCGAGATTGAATTTGCGTTGGACCTTGATCTTCGTGGAGCGTTCGATCGTTTGCGCCAACAGCTCGCCGAGAATGACTTGCTCGGTGAAATCTTTCGAGCCGATGACTAGCCGCCCGCCCGATCTTTCAGACCAGATCAACCCGCCGATGACCAGGAGCAACGCGGCGACTGCGGC
>DATCXQ010000061.1:0-9662 GCA_036565725.1 Blastocatellia bacterium | reverse complement strand
TCTACGCGACCGCTTGCTTACGCGCGCGGTACTGTGCCATCCCCGCGTGTTTTGATTTAGAAAAAAGGTCGCGGCCCGAATAGATCGAGCCGCGACCTTGAAAGGGATTCACTAGAAGCTTAGCGTGGCGCGCAGGTTTATGGAGCGGTTCCCGTTCGGAGCGCCGATGACGCCGAATGTCGTGCTGAAGACGTTCAGCGCGCCGGGCGGGGCGCCGGGTGGGTTGCCGGCAATGGCCCCGTCGATGGCCCATCTCGGATGATTCAGCACGTTGTTGGCGCCGGCAAAAATCTCTAACCGCGCCTTCTCCATAATCTGGAAGGTCTTGGTCATCGAAAGGTCCCATTGAAAATTATTCTTATCGCGGAGAAACAAGAGTTGTCCAAATTCGCCGGGCGTCCTGTTCGGAATCAGGAACGCGGGGTTGGCCCGGCCATCGGGACCGATCAACTTTGAGTCAACGGCGAGCCTCTGCAGATCGGTAGAGGTTGGTCTATTCACACGCGTAAGCGACGCGTTGAACATCTCCTGAATCTGCTCCAACGTGACACCCGGGGCGAGCCGGACGCCGTTTGCGGCAGCGTCGTTTGTGTTGTTTACGGTGTTGAATCCGCCGTTGAGTTGGATGGGCGTTCCGGTATGGAAGACAAAGATCGAACCCAGGGTCCAGCCTCCAACCACACCATTGAGAAAGCGGTTGTCGACTGACAGCCATTTTCCGCGTCCAATCGGCAGATCATATGTTCCAAATGACTGGATGACATGGGTTATATCAAATGGAGACAACCGGCGGTTCAGACCCGGATCGCGCAAAGTCAGATAATCGCGGCCCTGGTTCTGGGAATCCACAGTCAGATTGGTCAGGCTTTTGCTCCAGGTGTAATTGGTCGACCAATTCAGGCCTTGGGAGAGGCGCTGCCGGAACTGAATCTGCAAGCCGTTGTAGCTGCTCCAGCCGCCGTTATCCACAAAGTCCAGGCGGCCTGCGGAAAAGGGGTTGAGCATGAAGAAGTTGATCGGAAGAGTCCCCGGCGCGTTGGCGAGCGGTTGGACCCGCGCGCAAGGGCTGAAGTTGCTGCCGAACATGCGACATACATAGTTCTGATTAGTGGCCAGGGTATTGGCCAGGTCGCCGGCGGCGCCGTTTAGCAGGTTTGTGATGAAAGCGGTGGACTGGTACCCATTTGCGGGCGTAGCCGCCGCCAGCGCCCCTCGCTGGCCAAAGGCCACGTCGAAGATCGGCAACGCTACCTGTCCCGGACGGCCCAGATTCTGGAAGCTGGTGACGCCCGCCGCCTGATTTATCTCTAAATTCCGCTGCGCGTTCTTGAACTCTGCAAGGAAGCCGTTCCCGAATATATCGACCTCGTTCAAATTGCTCGTTCGCCAGGAGAGCTTCGATTGATTGCCCACGTAGCGGACTTCCAGCACGTTGTTTGGCCACAACTCGCGCTGGATGCCGAAGCTGTAGTTGATGGTGTACGGCGCGCGCAGGTTTGGATCGAATCCTCTAAGGGTGCGCACGAAGGTCTGGTCCGCCTGGTTGATGACCTTCTTATATTCGGTTGTGCTGAAAGCGAAGTTTGAAACTTTCAGCGGATTGGCCACAATGTCCGAAAGGGTATAGAAGGCCGGCAGATTGGTCGCGCCAGATTGGCCGGGGACGAGCGTGGTGGCGCCGATTGTCTTGCCCGCATTCGGCCCCAGGTTGGCCGCAAAAAATTGCGTCCCTTCGTCGTAGACGATAACTGAATATGAGCCGCGAAAGACCGTCTTTCCGTCACCCAGTAGTTTGCCCATCAGCCCCTCAGTCTTCGAGGGATTCCAGGCGAAACCGAGGTTGGGCGCGAAGTTGAGCCAATCGGTGTTGTATGGCACGCGCCCGACTTCCACGGTCGGGTTGTTATTGCCGCTGAGTTCGCCTGGGGCGAAGAGTCTCTTCGAAGGCCCAAAGATGCTAGCCAGATCCGGCGACGCCGTAATGCCCTTGCCATCCTTCATCGGGCCTTGAACCTCCCAGCGCAACCCGTAGTTTAGAGTCAGGCTCCTCCGGATGCGCCATCGGTCCTGCGCGTAGAGACCGCCCATGAGCGATTTGGTATGGGTGAAGTTCTGTTCCTGAACTCCGTCGTATTGGAGTGTCTCAGGGTTGACGACTCGGGTGAAGCTGGCCGAGGCGACCCTGCCGGTCAGGAGGTTATAGAGCGTCAGGGGATCGCCCAGGCTGTTCGGATTGATGCCGGGTACTGTAGCGGAGGTGAAGGCCTGTGACGCTTGCAGCGGGTCATTATTCGGCGTTCCGGTGGCGTATGTCGGAACTTGATAGACCACTGCGACGTCGTTCCAGGCGGTTTTGCGGTAGCTGCCCCCGAGCGTGATGGTATGCTGCCCGCGGTTCATCGTCAGCGTGTCGTACATTGTGGTAATGAAATGGCGACCAGTCACGTTCTGCTGATCGATGAACGGGACCAGGGGACCGAACTGCAAATTGCCTGGAATGCGCAGCGGCGCGCCATTGAGCTGAAAGAAGCGGCCATATTCGTCACGCGTGTTGGTGTCGCCGCTGTGCTGCACGCCGTAGCGGAACTCGTTGAAGGTTTGGGGCGTGAACGTAGATTGCAGCGCCCCGGAATAGACGAAGTAGCCGAGGCGGAACGGGTTGGTTCTTTCGATATCCGGCACGGGGATGCGCCTTTCGCCCGGCTGCCACTCATGCCTGTAGTTCCAGGTAAAGGTCAGTTGCTGTTTCGGCGTCAGGTAGTGATCCAACCGAACGGTAGGAAAATATCTATAGGAATTATTCTCCGCGTCCCATGTGTAAGAGTCGCGGTTGAGATCGGTGTCGGCAATCTTGGTAGCAAAATTCGGAATCTGGTTATTTATGCCGAGTATCGACTGGGTGACCGGATCGAGCTTCAAAGGCAATGGTTGCAGTGTGGGCGGGCCTGGCCGCCTGGAGGCCAAATCTAACACGTTGACTGTTCTAAATTGATCGATTGTGCCGTTCACGACGTAGGTATAGATGCCTCTCTGAGCGTCCGGGGTCAGTACCGTGACGGTGCGAGGAGTTCTTATCGGCAAATAGGCGCGCTCGAAGTTGACAAAGGCGAACAGCTTATCCTTGAAATAGCCGAAGGGAATCAGTGGCCCGCTGAAATTTCCTCCGTAGTTCTGAGTTCGATTGAAGGAACGCTCCAGGCCCTGCGCGTTTCGGCTCCAATTGTTAGCGTTAAACCTCTCGCTTGTAGGCTCGTAGAAGACGCTGCCGTGGTATTGTGCGCCGCCGCGCCGTGTGGTGAACTTGATGTTCGCGCCGCTCTGCGCGCCGGAGTCAGCGCCCAGGCCGCCGGTCTCCACTGATACTTCCTCCACCGCGCCCAAACGCACCGGAACGGTCATGAAGAAGACGGTACCGCCGCTCTTGAAACCGTTCGAGGCGTCATTGATCCCGTCAACCGTGACGTTGACGGCGCCGCCGGCCAGGTTGTTGTACCGCGTGCTGCCGCTGGCGGGAGGAGAAGCTCCGGGAGCGAGTCTGGCCAGAGTGAGCACATTGCTACGGTTCCCGACGGGCAACTGAGTAATTGTCTTTGTGCTGAGGGTGCTCGCCACCAATTGAGAGGTGGTCTCCAGCGCCTGTACCTCGCTTGCGGACACCGTGACGGTCTCGGAAGCCGCGCCCAGTTCCAGGATGAATTTCACGTCGGCGGTCTGGTATGTCGAAACGGAGATGTTGGTGAGAGTCGCCGTTTTAAATCCCGGCGCCGTCACCGTGACCACGTATGACCCGATCGCCAGATCCGGGAACAGGAATGTCCCGCCGTTGGTCGAAGTGGCCTCCTTCGTAATGCCGGTTTGCGCGTCTTTCAAGTTGACTTTTGCGTTAGCGACCGCTGCGCCATTCGGGTCGAGAACGGTCCCGGAGACCGCTCCGACGATTCGCAACTGCGCCCAGGCGTTAGGCGCAAGGAAAATCGCAATCGCCAGCAATCCTGTTATTTTCAAATATGCGCTTGGCTTCTTTGCATGCGGTTTCATAACCAAACCTCCGTCTGAGATGGGGCCGCAGTGATAAGCAGCCCCGATTGGATAATCGCTGACTCGCGTCAGCCCTCCTATTTTGATCTCCATCCCAGCAAAGCTGCCTCGGTGATCATTGTCTATTGGTAGAAGTCCGTCAGTTTGGTAAGCTCAATTTCTCAGGTTTCAGACAAATATTGTTCGCGATTGAGCCTCAAATGATCATCGCCAGAGTGAATCACTCAACGGGGCGACGCGTCTTGTATCGTTTTAGGAGAGTTTGAACCGGCTTAGGGATGAAACAACCGCCAGGAGTGGAGTGGGAGGACGTGATGCTGGAGATTTCTTCATTCCCCCATTCCCTAGAGCGCTTTGCAATTGCGTGTACGGTAGGGGCAGACCTGTGTGTCTGCCCCGGTGGCTACGTGTAACCCCAAACCGGGGCAGACCTGTGTGTCTGCCCCGATGGTTACGTGTAACCCCAAACCGGGGCAGACACATAGGTCTGCCCCTACACTGATTTGCAAACCGCTCTAGTCCCCACCCCTCCCTAATTGGGTTCATGCGGTCTTATTGCGATACAAGACCCCATCGACGTCGGGAGGTCTACTAACGAAGGGGGGAAGGCTATGAACATGAAGAGTATTGTGGCCTTATTCGCTCTGGCGGCCGCGGCGCTGCATCCTGGTCAAGGGCAGGCGCCGTCGCTCCTGCTCACGCCCGACGCGCCGGAGATGAACCGCCGCGCGCCGGAACGTTTCAACGTTCGAGCCGAAACGAGCAAAGGCGTCATCCTGATCGAAGTTCATCGCGATTGGGCGCCGAACGGCGCTGATCGTTTTTACAACCTCGTCCGCGCCGGCTATTACAATCAAGTGCGTTTCCATCGCGTCATCGAAGGGCGATGGGCGCAATTCGGCATCAACGGCGACCCGAAGATCTCCAACGTCTGGCGCGCGCGGACGATTCCGGACGACCCGCGCCGCGAATCGAACGTGCGCGGAACGGTCGCTTACGCCTTCGCCGTTGCGAACGGCAGGACGACGCAGGTTTTCATAAACCTGAAAGACAATTCGGCGACGCACGATGCGGAGCCGTTTGCGCCCTTCGGCCGAGTTGCCGAAGGAATGGACGTGGTGGACAAGCTCAACGCCGAGTATGGCGAATCGGCGGGCGGCGGCATCCGCGCCGGTAAGCAAGGCCCGCTCTTCGAGGGCGGCGCCGATTATCTCGAGCGCAACTTTCCGCGTCTCGATTACATCGTCCGCGCCACAGTCGTCGAGCGCTAAAAAAGGCTCGGTCGCTTGCCGCCTGGGAGCGCAGGCATCCTTGCCTGCGTGGTTTCCGGCAATGACCGACTGACCGAAGTAAGCAGGCAAGGATGCCTGCGCTCCCAGGCAATTTGCCCTACCCTTTTCTGAGGAGGTTTCATTGAAATTACCACTGTCTAAAACCGCTCTCGGCTGCGCGCTGTTCTGCGCGCTCTTTGCCACGGTCGATCTTTCGGCGCAAATGAAAGCCGGGAAATCTATGGATAACGCCCGCGATTACCGAGTGCTCGGCGCGGACAAAAAGCGAGTCGCGATCGTGAACGCCAAGGGCGAGATCGAATGGGAGGCGCCCAATAACGACGCGCGCGAGATTCACGACATCCAGATGCTGCCCAACGACGCCGTGCTCTTTCAGACGAGCTACACGACAGTCGTCGAGATGAACCGCGACAAGGAGGTCGTCTGGCGGTACGAAGCCAAGCCTAAGGAGGGCTACACCGGCCGCGTCGAGATTCATTCGTATCAGCGTTTGAAGAATGGGCTGACGATGATCGCCGAGAGCGGCAACGCCCGCCTCGTCGAAGTGGACAAGAAAGGTCAGATCGTCAAGGAGATCGCGCTTACAGTCGACAATCCAAACGCCCACCGCGACACGCGCATGGTACGCAAGCTCGACAACGGCCATTACCTGGTCTGTCACGAGGGCGACGGCAAATTGCGCGAATATGACGGCGCCGGGAAAGTAGTGTGGACTTACGAGATGGATATGAACGGCCGCCCGGCCTCGCCCGGCCACGGCCCCGAAGGGCATGGCGTCGCGGTCTTCGGCGCCATTCGTATGCCGAACGGCAACACGATGATCGCCGGCGGCAACAACAACCGCGTGCTCGAAGTCACGCCCGCAGGCAAAGTCGTCTGGAGCGTTGACCAGAAAGAGTTGCCTGGAGTCACGCTCGCGTGGGTGACGACATTGCAACTCTTGCCCAACGGCAATCTGATCATAGGCAACACGCATGCGGGCCCGGATAACCCACAGCTAATTGAAGTCACGCGCGACAAGAAAGTGGTCTGGACGTTCAAAGACTTCACGAACTTCGGCAATAACCTGGTGGCGGCGCAGGCGTTGGTCAAGGGGAAGGTAATCCGATAGGCGTCATTGCGTGCGCAATAGGAAGGAGTCATTCAGGTCGCAGTGGGCGATGTCCAGAAAGTATGAAAATCAACCACGAAGAAACGAAGGACGCGAAGATTTATTTCTGATCCTTCTTCGTTTCCTTTGTCTCGTCGCTGCTGATTATCCGCGGGAGTCAGGGGGGGGAGTCAGATGGTCATCCGCAAATATCGCAATCTTGCCGCATTGGCGAGCGTCTTCTACCTGTTCGCGTCTTTCTATTTGCCGGGTTCGAGCGCCAGGCTTACACAAGAATCTGCGCAAGACCTTTCACGCCAGGCATACGCCATCCTGAGGCAGAATTGCTTCGGCTGTCACGGCGCGGCAAAGATGTCTGGGCTGGATTTGCGGACGGGTGAATCGCTTCTCGCGGGCGGAGACAACGGCAAGGTCATCGAGCCTTCCGACGCGAACGCGAGCCGGCTCTATCAATTCATTACGCATCAGGCGAAGCCGACTATGCCTCCGGGCAAGAAGCTCCCCGACGCCGCGATCGAGACTCTGCGACGCTGGATCGAGGCGGGCGCTTCGTTCGACGGATTCGACAAGGAGGCGACGGCCGGAAAGGACGCCGAGCAGGCAAAACTCATCGAGCGCCCGATCACGCCGGAGGAGCGCGGTTTCTGGGCCTTCCAGCCGCCGCGCCGCTCGGCCCTCCGCCGCGTGTCTCATCCAGTCTGGGGCGCCAATCCTATTGACGCTTTTCTGCTGGCGAAGATGAAGGCCAAAGGTCTCAAACCCTCGCCGCGGGCGGACCGCCGCACGCTCATCCGTCGCGCCTATCTCGATCTGACGGGATTGCCGCCCAACCCGGAAGAGGTCGAGGCCTTCGTCAAAGACTCCTCGCCCGGAGCCTGGGAGCGATTGATCGACCGGTTGCTCGCCAGTCCGCATTACGGCGAGCGATGGGCGCGCCACTGGCTCGACCTGGTTCGCTACGCCGATTCGGGCGGCTTCGAGTTCGACGTGGATCGTCCCGAGGCGTGGCGCTATCGCGATTACGTGGTCAAAGCGTTCAACGACGATAAGCCTTACGATCAATTCATTCGTGAACAACTCGCGGGCGACGAGTACGCGCCCGACTCGCAGGAAGCGATGATCGCGACCGGTTTCCTGCGGCTCGGCCCCGAAGGCGGAGGCGGAGGTGAGCGCGGGCGGCAGGACGCGCTGGATGATCTGATCACTACGACGTCCTTGACGTTCATGGGACTGACCGTGGGTTGCGCTCGCTGCCACGACCATAAGTTCGATCCCATTCCGCAGAAAGATTTCTACCGCATCCAGGCTGTCTTCGCGCCGACCCGACCGGTCAGCTATCCTTTGGTCGGCGCCGACGTGGTGGCCGCGCACAAGACCGAGACGCAGCGCATCGAAGGTATTCAAAGGCCGCTCAAGAAGACCAAAGAAGAGCTTGAAGCGCCATACCTGAAGGCGCTGGTCGATGAGGCCGTCGGCCGCCTGCCCGAATACATGCAGATCGCCTGGCGCACTCCGCCAGAGAAGCGCACGCCGGGCCAGCGACTCAACGTTCAGCAGATCAAAAAGACGCTTGAAGACGACACGCTCTCACAGAAGCTGACCGATAAGGACATCGTGGCGCGCATGTCCGCCGATGACAAACGCAGACATCAGGAACTGGTCGAACAGATCAAGGCGCTTGAACAACAGAAACCAAAGCCTTATCCGACCGCGCGCGCCGTCGGCGAATCCGGCCCGAACCCAGGCCCGACCTATTTCCTCAATCGCGGCGCGCCGGACGCCAAAGGCCCCATTGTTACGCCAGGCGCGCTCTCGGTGATCGACGAGACCGTTTACGAGTTCCCGGCCCCGCCTCCGAACGCAAAATCGAGTTACAGGCGGCGCGGATTGGCCGAATGGCTGGTGTCCAGTCAAAACCCGCTCACCGCGCGCGTGATGGTCAATCGCATCTGGCAGCATCATTTCGGCGAAGGCATCGTGCGCACGCCGAGCAACTTCGGCAAGCTGGGCGAACCGCCCACAAATCCTGAGTTGCTTGACTGGCTGGCGATCGAGTTTATGAACGGGACGACGGAGCGACAGAGCGACGGGGCGACGGGGCGAGGGGGCGACAGAGCGAAAGACAATCCGCAATCATCCACAAGAAATGGCCGCAATCCGCAATCGCAGGAGTGGAGCGTCAAGCGGATGCATCGCCTGATGATGACTTCACAAGCTTATCAGATGGCCAGCGACGATATCGCCGCGAATGTGGCCGTTGACCCTGAAAACAGGCTGCTCTGGCGCATGCCGCGCGTGCGGTTGGAGGCCGAGATCATTCGCGACCAGATATTGGCCGTGGCGGGCAATCTGGATCGCACGCCGGGAGGGCCATGCGTCTACCCGCACATCGATCCGAAGCTCTTCCAGTCGAGCACCAAGCGGACATGGGCGGGCCGGCCCGATGACGATCCTTCGACGTGGCGGCGCAGTCTTTACGTCTATTCGAAGCGCAGCATCCGCTATCCGTTTTTCGAGACTTTCGACCAGCCGAACCTGATCAATTCCTGCGATCGCCGCAACCGCTCGACCATCGCGCCGCAGGCTCTGCTCTTGATGAACAACAACTTCGTTCTGACGGAGGCCAAATACTTCGCCGAACGTTTGCGGCGCGAGTCGGGCGACGCCCCGCGGGCGCAGGTTGAGCAGGCATATCGTTTGGCTCTGGGACGCGCGCCTACGGCGTTCGAGCAGGCGAAGGCGGTGGAATTTATTCGAAGCGGTCCGAACGGGCTGGCCGAGTTTTGTCATGCGTTGTTCAACCTGAATGAATTTGTTTACAGGCAATAAGCCGAATGTACCGTAGGTTGTCCAACCTGCGGAGGGCTTGACCACTCAGGAATTGAGATAAAACAGACGCGTCTCGCCACTGCGCAAGTTCTCCTTGATATTCGGATAACCAGGCCCTCCGCAGGTTGGACAACCTACGGTACATCGTTGCCGCGAGGGGTTGTCTAATAACAGAATTATGAATTCACTTTACTGTTCGCGTAGAGAGCTTCTATCTAAGCTAGGCGGCGGCGTCGCGGGCGTCGCGTTCGCCGACCTGCTCAACCGCAACGGGCTGCTGGCGCAATCCAGGTCGCCGCTCGCGCCAAAAACGCCGCACTTTCCGGCCAAGGCGAAAGCGGTGATTTCGATCTTCTGCTACGGCGGGGTCAGCCAGGTTGACACCTTCGATC
>DATCXQ010000060.1:0-7401 GCA_036565725.1 Blastocatellia bacterium | reverse complement strand
TACCAACTCAAGGTAGTCGGCTGGCTGCGACGTGGCCGCCACTTGCGCCAGCCCTTCAGCGGGCGCCACGTGCGCGCCGGTGACGTGCTGCTGGTTCACACGACGCCGGAGTCGCTCGTCTCCATCAGGAAGGAGCGCGGCGTCGAATTACAGCCGGTAATCCGGCTCGGCGCCGGAGACACGAGTCTAGCAGGCGATCGAGAGGAGATCGTCGCCTCGCTGGCGCAGGCCGTGGTGGCGCCCGGCTCCGACCACGTGGGCCGTACCATCGGTGAAATTGACTTCCTGCGACGTTACGGCGTGATCGTCCTCAGCCTATGGCGCAAGGAAGGTTGGCTCGATCAGGAATTGGCCAGGACCAAACTCCGCGCGGGTGATGTGTTGGTGCTGGAAGGCGCCCCGGAAGCGCTCGCGCGAGTTGAACAGGACCCTGCTTTCCTGTTGCTGGTCGCCTTTCATAGCGAGACGAGATTACGCCGAAAAGCGCCACGCGCGGGGGCCATCATGCTGGCCACGATCGGCGTCGCCGCCTTCAACCTCATGGCTCTGGAGATGGCAACCCTCGCGGGAGCGGTGGCGATGGCGCTCGCCGGGTGCATAACACTCCGGCAGGCGTACCGGGCTATTGACACACGCATCTATGTCTTCATCGCTGGCGCCATCCCGCTTGGCTTGGCCATGCAGAAGAGCGGCGTCGCCCACTTAATGGCCAATGGGCTTCAGAGCGTCGTCGGGGATTGGAATCAGACGGCGCTCTTGTTCGTTTTCTTTGCGGTGGCAGCCGTATTCACGCAGTTGATGTCCGACGCCGCCACGACCGCCCTTTTCGCGCCCGTAGCGATTGCGTTTGCCGGGGCGCTAGGCCAGGCGCCCGAACCCTACGCGATTACAGTGGGGGTGGCGGCAGTTACCTCTTTCCTGACTCCGGTAGGGCACCATGGGAACCTTTTAGTCTATGGCCCCGGTGGCTATCAATTCACAGACTTTATTCGGGCAGGCGCGCCGCTGACACTGCTCATCGCGGTGGTGGTGGTGGTGATGGTCCAGATAATTTGGCCAAGCTGATTTCGAAGTTTGCGACGGTTGAGCAATCGGCAGGGGTCTCTTCCTATCTGCCAGACGGCGACAAGCTCACTGATTCGTCATTAGACGGTAGGGCGCACCCCAGTAATTTCCAAGCCCGTTCCCAGGGCCTGAGTAATCAGCCGTGTTAACGTTATTTCCAGCCCATCAAAATCCAGGGGTTTCGTGAGGTAATCGCTTGCTCCAGCTTGGAGCCCGCGCTGCTTATCGGCTTCATAAGGGGCTGTGGAGATAAAAACTACGGGAGCATGTCCGGGGACCCCGCATATTTGCTCGCACAGCTCAAACGCTGATTCATCTGGCAGATGAGTATCGAGCAAGTACATGTCAAAGGGTTCGCTTTGAGCCAGGTGAAGGCCATCATCGGCGGCGCCTGCCAGCACTACTTCATAGTTCCACATTTCCAGCAAGACTTTCATCATCCCACGTGAATCCTCATGGTCATCGACGCAAAGGATGCGATTACGGGTGGGTTGCATCTTGAACCTCCAATTGCAAAACGGCTTGTGCTGCTGAATTCAAAAGTGGAGCATCTACGCGGTACATCCCAGTAAGGTCTTGAGTACTCAGCTAACCAGTAATTTCTTAGACTACCACCCCATGGTTGGCCAGCCGGGAATAAATTGTAGTTCAATATTGGACAATTTCAGAAAAAAAGCGATGGGCGCGTACTGGCTCTTGTTGGAGCCTGCGCCAACCAGCGCCTTGTTGCCCAATTCCGAATCAGTCGCGGTTTCATCGGAAAAATACCGCTTCTTCGCCCCCAACTTCCCAAGCACCCGTCAAGACTGTGAGTGGCTAAGAAGCGGCGGGCAGTCTCAAACAAAAGGCCGGGCGAAAAAATAGGCAAGTCGGGTGGGCCGTTTGTTACATTCCACCCGACTTGCCTAGTCGAACCGACGAAAATTCACAATCAGGTACACGCCCATGATGACCGAACACTCAAACAGCATCATGGGCGTGACCTGGCGACTTCAATCGCCCACACACGAAGTGCAATCACGGCGCCGGGGCATGTCGTTGAATGTAGGCGACCCTCACCACAGGCATCGCCCCAAAACGCCGCACAGATTGTTCCTAAGTGCCACAACGAAAAAGCCGGGTTCGTCGCCCAGCTTTCTTGTTTTGTGGGAAGAGAGGCGCATTGTAGGTCGATTCTGCGCAAAAAGCCGGGCGACGAACCCGGCTTTAGTGTTTCTATCTCCGTGACCACAGCCGCCGCATCCATCAGCTATTGCCGCATTATAATGTGATACAGCCCTCGATAAGCCCTCGGAAGCATCGATACGACGAGCCATAGCGCGCATGATGAATACAACTGGCGGCCCGAGATTAATATTGAGCTAAATGGGCCGTCGACGGGCCGAGGAAACGGAGCTACGGAGGCAAGCCGGGCGTCGCTAAGCAGTGAGACGTCCGGCTTGCTGTTTGTGGTGGCAAAGTCTCAAGCGCGAAAAACCCGAGTGATTGACCCCGCTATATATCCGCGCATCCGCTTCCCGGATAACTCACTCCCCGGCCAATTCCAAATTGCTCAAGAGGCGGTATGATGATTAGGAGGATGGATTTTGCGCTGGTGTGAAGAGTGAAAGCCGGTAATAAAAATCCAAAGGAGAAAATTTATGCCATTAGTTAATGTCAAGCTCATCGAGGGCGTGTTCTCGGATTCGCAGAAGCGGGAGATGGTGGAAAAGCTGACCGACGCCATGGTCAGTATCGAAGGGGAGAACCTGCGTGAAGTCACCTGGGTTCTGATTGAGGAGGTGAAGAGCGGCGATTTGGGGATTGGCGGGAAGCCACTCACGACCGAGGATGTGAAGGCCCTGGCAACAGGTAAACAAGCGGCTGAGATTGGCCGCTAAGTCTCAAACGAAAAGCCGTGCCAATAACCCGGCTTCGTGTTTGTCGCTGTGCGACGACCTGCGAATTTTTAATCTCTACGCCAATCTCACCCGCAGCACGCCGCCGCGATAACTCCAGCGTCCGCAAGTCTCTGCGCTGGACGTTCGCAAGAACCCCACACGCAAGCATGTCAGGGGCATTGCGTCTGCCCTCAGTCGGCGCATGATGGATGCAACTGGCGACCCGAAATTCCATAGTTAGCTGAATGGGCCGCCGATGGGCCGAGGAAACCGGAGCTGCAGGCAGGCCGGGCGTCATTGGGCAACGAGGCGTCCGGCTTCGCTGGTTGGCGGCTTTCCTGCTTTGTTTGCAATGATTCAGAGGCGACCGCCGGGCCGCGATTCACACACCATGCCTTGTAATGGTCGACCAGCCGGTTAAGAACTTGCTCCGCGCCAGGCTTTTGTGTCGGTAAATCGTGATGGAGGCGTCGCCGACGCTGAGTGATTCGCGAACGTAAGTCTCGGAATCCGTGACGCCGACCGGCATCTGTACAGTCTCCGCGCCATCCGGCGCTGTGAAACTCAAGCCGCCTTTACCGCCGCCGATGAATAGGTATCTCTGCATGGTTCGTCTCCGTTGTTGGCAGGGAAGGGCGCGCCGCTACCTAATGCACGTATGCGGTTCTTTCGTCCCGTGAAAAGTTTGACACGTCGGGCAAAAGTTCACTTCCAAAAGCGTCAGGATGACGGCGGGCTTGCCGTCCTTTCCCTACTGAAAATTTTGTCGCTCAGTATTTTCATAGGGTTACAGTCATTGAGTTGAATCCTTGCCTCTCTAATAATTAGGCTTGAGGGTAACAGTTAACCAAACGTTATTAACAGCCCTTTTGAGGCCAGATCGAGTTTTCGGTAGGGACAAGGGACCGCTGTTGGAGCGAGCGCCAAAAACAGCCGGCCCCCCACCTTTCTTTCCGAAATTGTTCAGTATTGGACAGCGCTTTATCCCGAACTGGCTGATCGTTACATATCGAATTTAATAGTTTACCAGACAGTTCGGAAATCAGGATGAGTTGCTCCCTCTGAGTGAAACGATCAGTGGGTCATCGAGGAGCATAAGATAGTTGAGACGCGAGTCCAGCTCACTCTCTTTTCATCTTCTCTGGAATCCTCCAGTTCACCTGAAGCCCATAGCTCAACTTCCAATGATGCGATCATTTCAAGGAGACAAGTCATAAGGCTCAAATGACCAACTCGGAGTTGGAGGAGAGGATCAAAGCCAAATTCAAGACCGATGCGCAACTCGACGCTGCGAATCTAAGTGTGGATGCGAGCGTGGATCGTAATGAAATCACGCTCTCCGGCACGGTCGGATCGGAATCGCTGCGGACCAAAGCTATCGAATTGGCGAAGAGCGCGCATGCCGGTTTGATCGTTACCACCAAAATTGACGTGAAACCCGGCGAAATCTCACGCACGGCTTACACCATAGAGCGTGCGCGCGAAGAACGCGACATAGCCAAAGGGCGGGGCGAGACTATCGGCGATTCGCTCGATGACGCATGGATTCACACCAAGATCGTCGCCCAACTGATCGGCAATTCGGCGACGCCGGAGCGGAAGATCAACGTGGATGTGACAAACAACGTGGTGACGCTGCGCGGCACGGTCGAGACCGCCGAACAGAAGACCGAAGCCGAGCAAATCGCCAAAAACACGGAAAGCGTCAAGAGCGTCAACAATCAATTGAAAGTTGGCCGCGCGCCAGAGAAGAAGTCCTAGTCGCCCAGTCGGTAGATGTTCCGAGTTGTCTGACTAATACGAGAAGGCAACTCGGAACGGAAAGATGACCATATAATTTCCGGGAAAAACATTTTGACTATTGACTACGCTCACTACGAGATCTTGGGTGGGAATTCGTAGCGGAAGGAACTTCCATCCAACTTACCTGAAGCAATTATTCAGGCTTTATTTCCGCCATAGTCTAGCTAGGCCTCAGCCTCTGATGCTTGGCTCGAAGTTAACGGAGGAAAAGATCATGGAAAACATTAGAGGTCGCACTTTGATGAACCGCGGCATGTTTTGCGCAGTTTTCACCTTGCTCGCGGTTGTCAGCGCGAACGGCAGTCCGGGTTTGGCGCAAGGCTCGGGGGATCGGGCAATTGAACAGGCTCAGCGGGCCGTCAGAGAACAGATCACGAGTCGAGAAGTCGGGCGCAATCTGATTGCGCATTTTAACAGCGATGCTCGGACCGAATTCAAATCGAATGCGGAGTTTCGTGTTCGTGGCACAGGCGTCTTCTCGCGTAACAACGATGGGAAGTCAAGAAGCTTCTCCTATGAAGCAGTTGTCAACAACCGCAACCGCAATGTGTCTGACATCCAGTATGACTGGCGCGGCGATTGGTATAGTAGCGGCGGCAGTTATGTCACGAATCGCCTAACGGGCGCGTACCGCCTCAATCAATCACGCAGTGACAACCCCGCGACGGTAGCAGACCGCGTGTCGCGTAATCTGCCAGGCGGAGACCGGCAACGCCTCCGCAATTCAGTCATGCGGCGCTTGGAGGCGCCCGAGTCGCTTGCCATCGAGCGGCGCGGACGCGCTATCACAATCGCCTCTTCGCGCGCCGCTCAGGTTACTTTCGAGGCTGACGGGCGTGAACAGACCGAGCAGTCGCGCAATGGCCGGAGCATGCGCACGAAAGCGACGCTCAACGGCGAGCGGTTGGTGGTCAGTTCCGAAGGCGACCGATCCATTGATTATCAGATCATCTTTGAGCCGATCGACAACGGCCGGCGACTGCGCGTCACACGTCGCATCACCGACGAAGGTCTGCAGCAGCAGGTCGTAGCGAATAGTGTCTACGAAAAGACGTCGGACGTGGCGCAATTGGATATCTACTCCGGCGCCCGGGATAACTACCCTCCAGCAGGCGCCTCCGGAGGCAATTTCGTTGTGCCGGATGGAACCCAACTGGTGGCCGTCCTGAATGACAATCTGAGCACGAAGCAAGCGCGCGACGGAGATCGTTTTAACTTAACGGTGCGGTCGCCTTCACAATACGACGGGGCCAGCATCGAAGGCCATGTCGCGCAGGTAAACCGCTCCGGACAAATCTCTGGCCGCGCCGAGATGTCGCTCGAGTTCGACCGCATCCGTCTGCGCGACGGCCGCGCATCGAACTTCGCCGGATACATTGAGAGCGTCCGGACAACGAGCGGTGAAACTGTCCGGGTCGATAATGAGGGAAGGGTACAAGATGAAAGTGGCCAAACTGGGCGCACTGTGACGCGCGCGGGCATTGGCGCCGCTATCGGCGCGGTGATTGGAGCGATTGCCGGTGGAGGTAAAGGCGCGGCGATTGGCGCCGCCGTCGGCGCTGGCGCAGGCGCCGGATCGGTCTTTATCCAAGGCCGCGAAGACCTCGATTTGATGAGCGGCGCGGAATTTACGATCCGCGCGAGCGGTCCTCGATAAGACTCGCTCCGCTGCAAGCCCAGGGAGATACCAATGGCAACCACAATCAAAACAGGGACGATTCTGATCAGGGAAGGCGCGCTTTTACCGGAATCCTTGCTGATCGAAAGCGAGCCTTATGCTCCGGGGTGGAGATTGGTCAAACGGCTCGACAGTGATGGGATGAGCCAAACAATCGGCAAGGCGGGATGGGCGTTCCTCTACATGGCCGGGGTGATTAAAACGATCGTCTTTGGTTCCGACGAAGAAAAGACGACCCGCAAGGCGATCAAGCGGGTCGTCGAGTACATGAGATCGAAGAAATTTAACTGCCTGGAAATCACCCAGGTCGTCGCGAAACGATTCCTGTGGCTCCCCTTCGTGACCGTTTCCGCCCGCTCGCGGCATATTCAGGAAAGTCCGGTTCTTTTCGGGGACTAGAAGATTGCGGATAAGACTTCCGCGTTCATCGCACCTGAGGCGGCGGCGATTCGCGCGGCGCCACAACTCGCTGAGCGTCAGCCTCTGCCTGGGCTGTCGAGACAGTGGCCGCCACTGTGCGCTGCGCGGCAGTGGTCTCTCCGTCCGGAGTCGCAGGCGCCAGAAAGAAGTCTGAACGCAGATACAGTTCATCGAGAAAGCGGATCAACACCTTAATGACCGCCAGTACGGGAATCGCCAGCACGAGGCCGAGTAATCCGAACAGATCACCGGCAATGATGAGCGCGATAAAGACCAGCATCGGGCGCCACTCCAACTTGCCGCCGATGATACGCGGCGTGAGTACGTAGTCCTCGATCACTTGCGCGATGGCGAAAACTGCTACCACGCCTGCCAATCGGCCGAGGCCCGCTCCATCGAGGGCGGCAAAGCCGAGCGCCAGGATTAAGCCGCTGATCACACCCAGGTACGGAATGATTCCGAGGAACCCGGCGATCAAGCCAATCCCCGCCCACAGCGGTACCCCGAGGATCAACAAGCCAGTCCCGTAAATCGCCGCCATAATCAGGGCCATCA
>DATCXQ010000025.1:0-16039 GCA_036565725.1 Blastocatellia bacterium | reverse complement strand
GCCTCCTGCCCGCCTCAACCTCGACGATCCCATGTCGAGGCGCGACGCCGCCGACCTCATCAATGCGAGGCTCAAGCGACTCCCCGAAGAGATCAAAGAAGAGGCGATCGAGCGCCTGGCTCGCGCCCTCGGCGTGGCTCTGCCGCAGACGCCCCCGGACGAATTCGGCCCCATCGCCTGGGCCGAGGCGCGTGAGATGCAGGCGAACGGGATCGAGATCGGCTCGCACACCATGACGCACCCTATACTCACCAGGGTCAGCGACGAGCGATTGAGATCGGAATTACAGGAATCGAGATCGCGTCTGGAAGAGGTTCTGAGGCGCAGGATCGAACAATTTTGCTACCCGAACGGAGACCACGACGAGCGGGTGCGAACCGAGGTTGCGCTGGCAGGCTATCGTGTGGCCGTTACCTGCGCGAGCGGACTGAATAAAAGAGGAGATGACCCGCTCACGCTACGCCGAATCCACACGGAACGCGACCTCGCCCATTTCGCTCAGAGCGCAAGCGGGTTCGAGGAATTAAAAAGCAAGATGAATAGGACTTACAGGGCTCATATGACTTATAGGACCGACTTATAAGTCCCATTCACTGTAGATTTCATGATTGTTACCAAGGTTCCAACCGAGAAAAGCTTTATCGAACGCGCCGCGTGGCTTACGGGAGCGAACCTGCTGGCGTTCGCGCTCTCTTTCCTTACGCCACTCGTCATAGTCCGCGTCTTCGACAGGGGGGAATTCGGAACGTACAAACAGTTGTTCCAGATTCTGACGACGTTCATGACGGCGCTCTATCTACAGGTTCCGATGAGCGCCTACTACTTCATGCCCCGCGAGCCGAACAAACGGCTGCAGGTGGCGATGAACATAATACTCTTTTACCTGGTGGTCGGCCTGCTGACTGCGCTCGTATTCGCCGCGTATCCCACGTGGATCACTTACATTTTCCATAACCCGGCGCTAGACCAACACATTCCGCTGCTCGGAGTGGCGCTGACGCTGTGGCTGATCGCGTCGAACGTCGAGATTTTACCGCTCGCGCTGGGCGACGTCAGGACGGCGTCCAGATTCATCGTCCTAGCGCAGATCAGCAAATCGCTGATTATGATTTCGGCTGCGCTCATGTTCGGCAGCCTGAGGGCCGTCTTGTGGGGATCGATCATCCAGGGCGCGATTCAATGCGCCTTTATGTTGGGCTACATCCATTTCCGCATCGGATCGCTTAAGGTCCGTCTCGACCAACTCTTCGACTGGTCGCTGCTGAGAAAGCAGCTCTCCAATTCCCTGCCCTACGGGGGCGGGGCCACGGCTCAGAGCATTCAGGTGGACCTGCACAATTATTTCGTCTCGCACTATTTTTCCGCCGCATCCTTCGCCGTTTACGCCAACGGCTGCTTCCAGGTCCCGCTGATTTCGCTGCTGCAAAGCTCGTTCAGGGACGCGCTGACGCCGGAGGTGGCGCGCCTCGAGGCGTCCGGCGATTACCGGGCGATCATTCAGGCCTGGCTGAACGCCATGCGGAGACTGTCTTTCGTGATTTTGCCGACCTGCGCTCTATTGTTCGTCGTGCGGCGCGAACTGGTCGTCACGCTCTTCACCGAAGAATACGCCGATTCCGCGCAGATCTTCGCCATCTATCTGGTCGCCCTGCTGACGCAGGTGGTATTGACCTCATCGATCATGCGCTCGATCGCCGATTTCAGGTACTTCCGCCTCAAATTCAACCTGGCGCAGATACCGCTCGCCTGCGTCGCGCTTTACGCCGGCATCAAACTCGGCGGGCTTGAGGGGGCCGCCGTCGCGACAGCCTGCCTGAGCATGTTCGACGTCGCGGTCGGCGTGACCGTCATCTGCCGCAAGCTCGGCGTGAAGCGGAAGGACCTCAGACAACTCGCGCCGGTAGCCAGCGCGGCCCCGGCAATCATCGTGGCGATGATCGCGTCGTCCGCAGTCAAGACACTGATCGCTCCCGCGCATTCGATCATCATACTCGCAGCATGCGCGATAGTATTCGCGTTAGTTTACATAGTCGGGGCGCTCCTCTTCGGGGCGTTGACTCCTGAAGATCAGGACGCCATCTACAAACAGGCGCGGCGCCTGAGCAGGAAAATCACGTCGGTTGTGGTCTCAAAGCCCGCGAGGGTCGAGGATCGAGGATCGAGGATCGAGGATCGCCCCATTGCGAGTAAGACGATCATCGATCCTCCATCCTCCATCCTCGACCCTCCCCTTTTCACTCCCGAATGCAAAGCGCGCGCCGTCTTGCGAGTTCTGCAAGACCCGGGAAGCTCGGCGCAAATCTGCGGCGAATTGCAGATCGATGAAAGCCTGCTCTCGGATTGGAGGGAAATGTTCACGAAGCAGGCCATCTCGGTCTTTGAGAAAGAGCAGGCCGCGGCCGACGCCGACGAGCGGGTTGCGGAACTCGAACGTCTGGTCGGACGCTTGAGGCGGGAACTGGAGAGCGAACGGATCGCGGAATTGGAGCGTCTGGTCGGGCGTTTAGTGTTGGAGTTGGAAGAGTCGAAAAGAGAGCCTGCGATCCTGGGAGCGCCCGTGCGCAGTAATGGAAAGCATGAATGGGACCTTTAGAGCGGTTTGCAAATAGGTGTAGGGGCAGACCTGCGTGTCTGCCCCGGTGGTGGCCTGTACACCCAATCCGGGGCGGACACGCAGGTCCGCCCCTACTGTACACTTGTACGTCCTACAAGCCCTATCTGAGAAATTATGCATAGCCCCGAATCGCACAAAACAATGATCGTTCCTGTTACGGCCGCGCCAGGGCCTCGTCCCCTCAAGGGGAAATTCTTCCGGACGCCGACGGGATTCGGCGGCGGCGCCAAAGGCCTCGCGAAGAAAAGCGTCCGCGAGGGCGGCTACGCATGGCCTAAGAAGCCGGGCCGCGCTATTTCCATGCCTCGGGAAGATGGGCCTCGGAAAGATGGGCCTCGGGAAGATGGGCCTCGGGAAGATGCGGGTGATCATGGCCGCTTAGCTTTCGGCCTTCTATATTTGTTCACGCTGCTTCTATACGCGCGCCCGAATGACTTGATTCCGGCGATGGGGACATTTCCACTGGCCAAGATCGTCGCGATATTAGCGCCCCTCGCATACGTCTACGCGCAATACAAGGTCGGCGAGCCGATCATCAAATGGACCATCGAGGTAAAGATGGTCATCGCGATGTTGCTACTGGCCGTCATATTAACTCCGTTCGCCGCGTCTCCTGGCGACAGCGTCGCCACGTTGAACGAGGTCTTCATCAAGACGGTGATCATCTTCATGCTGATCATCAGCGTGGTCAATACGCGGGAGCGGCTGCTGGCGATGATCAAACTGAGCGCGCTTTGCGGGACGTGGCTGGCCGTCTTCGCGATCAAGAACTACGCGACCGGCAATTTCACGTTGAAGGGCGATCGCATAGAGGGCCTGGTCGGGGGAATGTTCGGCAACCCGAACGACCTGGCGGCGGCGCTCAACATGTTGATCCCGCTGGCGGTGACGCTCGCCCTGATGAGCGCCGGCGGCGCTCGCCTGCTCTACGGCGGCTGCGCGCTGCTCTTGTTCTGCGGAGTGATGGTGACGTCCTCACGCGCAGGTTTCATTACGCTGGCCGCCATTTCGGGAGTGATGCTCTGGAAGTTCGGACGCGGGAGCCGGCCGAGCGTGACGCTCGCGACCCTGGCCGCGTCCGTCCTCCTGTTCTCGGTATTTTCCGGCGCGTACCGCTCGCGGCTCATGACGATCTTCGATCCCAATTCGGACGCGTCCGGCTCGGCGCAGCAGCGAGCCGCGCTGTTGGAACGCGGCCTGGACCTCTCCCTCCGGCATCCGATCATCGGCCTCGGCATTGGCAACTTTCACATCTACTCGATACGTGAGAAGGTCGCGCACAACGGCTACGTCGAGACCGCCGCCGAATTGGGAATGATCGGGCTGCTCGCCTATCTGATCATCATTCTGGCGCCGCTGCGCGCCCTGGCAAAAATCGAAAGGCAGAGGATCAAGCCCGGCGCCCGCGCCGATCTCGACGCAAAATACCTGAGCATCGGGCTGCAGACCGCCCTCATCGCTTACATGATCAACAGCTTTTTCCTCTCGATTCAATACCTCTGGTATCTCTACTACGCCGCCGGCTTCGCCGTGGCTTTGAGACTTATCTACGCCGCCGAGAAGGCCGCTCAGGCGAGTGAAGGCAAAGCGGCGGCGCCTTCGAATCGATTTCGATTGGGAAATCTATGGAAATCAACCCCCTTAAAACCCGCCGGGAGCTTATGGCCGGCATACCGTATGAGCGGTAGCCCGGCTGTAAGGGAGGGCGCTATTAGCAATTAGACGGAATTTTTGAAGTACGTTCATCGTTCATCGTTCATTTTTCATTTGTCATCGCAAAAGCCGCGTCATTTCGCAATAACAAATGAAAAATGAACGATGAACAATGAACAATCTCCTGATAATTACCCCCCCAAGTTTCTCCCATCTTAATTAGCGCAAAGGACCCCTTTCCGGCGCTATCAAATTTCATGGCGTATGGATCATAGCGCAAGGACCCCTTTCCGGCGCTCTCGAATCTCATGCCCCACGGCTGAAGTTGTGGGCTTTCATTTGAGGGTTTTGTTTAGGAGTCTTGATGACTAACGAGATTTTTTTTCCGTCGATCTTCGTCTTCGCAGTCATGCTGATAATTTTCGTGTACGCCGGCTATCCGGCCCTGATGTTCGCAATTAGTCGCCTGTCGCCGCGCCCGGTGATTCGCGCGGACATACAACCACGCGTGTCGCTAATCATCGCGGCGCGCAACGAAAGTAGAGACATCGCCGCCAAGATAGAAAACGCGCTGGCGCTCGATTACCCGAGAGATCTGCTGCAAATCATCGTGGCCTCAGACTGCTCGGATGACGGGACAGACGAGATCGTACGGGGGTTCGCGGATCGCGGCGTGATCCTGAGCCGGCAGAACGAGCGTGAGGGGAAGACGCGGGCCCAACATCGCGCCGCGCTCGTCTCGAACGGAGAAGTCCTGGTCTTCTCCGACGCAACCACCAGGCTGGAGCCGGACACGCTGCAGAAGTTGACGCGCGCCTTCGCCGACCCGTCCGTCGGCTGCGTCGCGGGGCGGCTGGTCTATAACTCGGGAAGGTCGCCGGCCGTGAGCGAAGGATGCCGCTCATATTGGGACTACGAAAGTCTGCTGAAGTCCTGGGAGAGCGACGCCGAGTCGCTCGTCGGCGTAAGCGGATGCCTTTACGCCGTCCGCCGGAGTTGCTACGCGAAACTGGCCAACGACATGATCGATGATTTCGCGATCGCGATCGAGATGCAATTGCATGGCCTCCGCACGGTCTACGAACCAGAAGCCGTGTGTAGCGAAAGCGCCGATAACCGCAGCCGCGACGAGTTCCGCATGCGCGTGCGCGTGATCGAACAGACGATGAACGCGCTCCACCGCTACCGCCGACTCCTCGACGCGCGCAAACACGGAATGTTCATGTTCCAGATTTTCTGCCATAAGACGCTGCGGTACTCGACCCCTTTGCCGCTCGCCCTGGCCTTCATCGCCAACTCACTCGCGCTCGGCGCAGGCCACTTTTATCAGTACGCCTTCTTCGCGCAACTCCTCTTCTATTTCGCGGCGTTCGTCGGGTGGATCGGAGACAGATCGGGACTGAAGCTCGGGCCGCTCGCCCTGCCCTATTACTTCGTCCTGGTCAACGCGGCGGCGCCGGCGGCCTTCGTGAAATTCATGCGCGGCGAGTCGCACGTCGTCTGGGAGCCTATGCGAGATTGGCCGCAGACCGAATGAGTCTGCGCCTCGGAACAAAAGTCTCGAGCAAGGCGGTTGGCGCCGTAGGGCGCCGGAAAGCGATGGGTTATGGCAAGCAGGAAGGTATTGTTAGTTGAGTTGAATGAAGTCACGTGGGATTTGATCGACCCGCTGATAGAGCAGGGCAAATTGCCGATTTTCGCCCGGCTGAAGCGCGAAGGCGCGTGGGCCGCGCCGGTGAGCGTGGATATGCCGCCGCATCTGGACCCGTGGATCACCTGGACGACCGTCTACACCGGACGCGGCCAAGAGGATCACAACGTCTTTTTCCTCGAACAGCCTCCCGAGACGATCCGCGCCGAGCGCATCTGGGAGATCTGCCACCGGAGCGGGTTGCGCATCGGCGTTTACGGCAGTCTCTGTTCGTGGCCGCCGCAGAGGGTCAACGGTTTTTATGTGCCGGACAGCTTCGCGCAGGACACTTCGACGCACCCGGCTTCGCTCGAGCCTATCCAGCGGTTGAATCTGACCTACACGCGCTCGATCCGTCTACCCGCCGATCACGACGGCCTGTGGTTCAAGGCGCGATTGGGCGCGAAGCTGCTGGCGCTAGGCCTCGGCGCGCGCACGGCTGCGCGCGTCGCCCGCCAACTTGCGATCGAGCGGGCGAACCCGGAGTCGCGCTGGCGGCGCGTGGCGCTGCAGCCAGTGGTCAACTGCGATTTCTTCAGCAGGCTTTATCGCCGCTACCGGCCGCATTTCGCCACGTTCCACACCAATCACGTCGCGCATTACATGCACACGTACTGGAAGGCGATGGCGCCGGAAGCGTTCCCGCAGACGACCTCGCCGGACGAAGTTCGGGTCTACAGCGGCGCGATCGAATATGGCTACGCCGCGGCGGACGAGTTGCTGAGCCGGATGTTGCTGCTGCTCGACGGCTCGACGACTCTCGTCGTGGCTTCGAGCATGGGGCAGAAGCCGTACGTCAGTCCGCTCAGGAACGGGAAGCCGATCAGTCAACTGCGGTCGCTCGACCGCCTTATGGGGATCGTCGGTTTGAGCGGCCGCGCGCACGCGCTCTCTACGATGTCGGATCAATTCAACATCTACCCAGACACGGCGGCGACCGGCGCGGAGGCGATAAAGATTTTTGAAGCGGCCTACGTCGACCTGCCGAGCCGCCCGATGTTCCACGTCCTTCGCGTCGAAGATTGTTTGACGGTCAACCTGAGGTTCTACGAAGAAACGACGGAAGATTCGCGCTGCGTCTTCCCACATCGCAAAACTGACAATTCCTTCCGCTACTCGGACCTGGTCTATGGGACCGGCATGGTCAAGTCGGGCTGCCACGATCCGAAAGGAATGATGATCCTCTACGGCGCCGGCGTCCGCAGCGGCCGCTCACTCGCCGGGGCCAATAACTTGGACATAGCGCCGACGCTATTGACGCTGATGGGACTGCCCGTTCCTAAAGAGATGAGGGGGCGCGTGTTGGTTGAGGCTTTAGCTTGAATATGTGTGGTATTGCCGGAACCATCGGGCCGACGGCGGCGCTCGCCGGCGCGCCGGCCCGCGAAATTATCAAACAGATGTGCGACGTGATCGAGCATCGCGGGCCGGACGACTGGGGCTTCCGGGTGGAGAGTCTCGACGAATTCACTCTGGCCATCGGGATGCGCCGGCTCTCGATCATCGACGTGGCCGGAGGCCGCCAGCCGATATCCAATGAAGACGGCACGGTGTGGATCGTCTTCAACGGTGAAATCTACAACTATCGTGAACTGCGCGAAGAGATGATCGCGCGCGGTCACCGGTTCGCGACGCGGAGCGACACCGAGACCATCGTCCACCTCTACGAAGAAGAGGGCGAGCGGTGCGTCGAGCGGTTGCGCGGGATGTTCAGCTTTGCCATCTGGGACGCCCGCGACCGTTCGCTGACGCTGGCGCGCGACCGCGTCGGCAAAAAGCCGGCGCATTACGCGCTCGCGGACGGCGGGCTCGTCTTCGGCTCCGAAATCAAATCGCTGCTGCTCCACCCGGCGGTCAAACGCGAAGTCTCGCCCGAAGCCATCGCGGCTTATCTGACGTTCGGCTACGTGCCCGATCCGCAAACCGCATTCAAAGGCGTCTACAAGCTCCCGCCCGGCCACACGCTGACATTCAAAGACGGGCGGGTTCGAACGCGATGTTACTGGAATTTCAATTACCGCGGAGAAAGCGACGCGGCGGCGCGGCCGAGCGCAGACGAATATGTCGAGCGTTTGCGCGAGTTGCTCGCCGAATCGGTTCGCGTCCGGCTCGAGAGCGAAGCGCCGCTGGGCGTGTTCCTTTCCGGCGGAATCGATTCGAGCGCGGTCGCCGCGCTGATGGCGCGCGAGGCGGGCCGGCGGATCAAAACGTTCTCCATCGGCTTCGGCGAAGCCGAGTTCGACGAACTGCGGCATGCGCGCATTACCGCGAATCTGCTGGGCGCCGATCATCACGAATTCGTCGTCACGCCCGACTTGTGCGGCCTGGCCGAAGAGATCATCTGGCATCACGACGAGCCGTTCGCCGACGTTTCGAGCATCCCCACCTACCTCATGTCGAAGATGGCGCGGGAACACGTCACGGTGGTCTTGTCGGGCGACGGCGGCGACGAGGTCTTCGGCGGATATGAGCGTTACGTCATCGACCGCCGGCGCGAGAAGTTCGAGATGATCCCTTCATTCCTGCGCCGGGGCTTACTACTGCGGCTTAGCCGGGCGATGCCGCCGGGCGCTTACGGCAAACGGTATCTAAGCGTCAACTCGCGCGACGCCGGCCCGCGCTACATCTCGTCGATATCCCACTTCGACATGGAGGACAGGAAGTCGCTTCTCTCCGAAGAGTTTCTCGCCGCCCTGAACGGATATTCGCCGGAGAGCGCGTTTGAAAGGATATTCGAGGAGCCGGGTTCGAGCGCCAGGCTCGACCGGCAGATGTACCTGGACGGCAAGACTAATCTGCCCGGCGACATCCTTGTCAAAGTAGACCGGATGAGCATGGCGCATTCGATCGAGGCGCGTTCGCCGCTGCTCGACCACCGCCTGATCGAATTCGCCCAGACCATTCCGGCCTCATTAAAACTGGCCCGCACGAACGGGCGATGGGAGTCGAAATACATTTTGAAGCGAGCCGTCGAGGGCCTGATCCCGGACGAGATTATTCATCGCCCAAAGCAGGGCTTCGACGCGCCAATCAAGTACTGGCTTAATCGAGAGATGAAGGAGATGACACACGACCTTCTCACCAGTTCCCGCGCGCGTCAGAGCGGCTACTTTAATCAAAAGGCTGTGGCAAGTTTGTTGCAAGAGCATAATCAAGGAATGCGCGATAACGCGCATTCCCTGTGGGCGCTGCTTATGCTCGAGATCTGGCGCCGCATGTTCATCGATCATGCGCCTGCGGCGAGCCTCACTGGCGTCAGGGGCGTCGTTTGACGTACACGGGGTGTCTGCCGGTAGTTCACCTATGTTCACTTTCTCGAACAGCTTCGATCATACGACAGGCCCCGGACGCCCGCGAGTGCTCCACCTGATCAACAGTTTCGACGCGGGCGGCACCGAACGCCAGGCGGTGGAGTTGCTCAATCGGCTCGACGAAAAGCGCTTCGAAACGCAACTGGCGGTTCTGGGTTGGCGCGGGCCGCTGCGCCGGCAGATAGTCGAGCGATTCCCATACGCGACGGAATTCCCACTGTACGGTTTCTTCAACGCGAACGCGGTTAAACAGCTTCTGCGGCTACGCGAGAAGATGATCGAGAAGCGCATAACGGTTCTGCACACACACGATTTTTACTCCGGCGCGCTGGGCGTGACCGCCGCGCGGTTGGGCGGGGTCAAGGTGATCGCGGCGCAGCGCCATCTGCGGCTCTCCGAACGCCGCATTCACGATTGGGGGACGAGGTACATTCACAGGCTCGCGACCCGGCTGCTGGTGAACGCCGAAGGGATACGCGATCACATTTTGAAAATGGGCAGCGCCAGTCCCGGCAAAATCGTGGTGATTCACAATGGACTCGACGCAGGGCCCCAGAACGAGATTGATGCGCGGGCGCTGCGCGAGCGGCGGCGCGCGGAGTTTTTGGCCGAATTGGGACTCGACGCTGGCGCGCGTGTCGTCGGCTGTGTCGCCGGATTGAAGCCGGTCAAAGGCCATCGGCACCTGCTCGAAGCGGCGGCGAAGGTGATGAAGGCCGATGCGCGCGTACACCTTGTCCTGGTGGGCGACGGCGAATTGCGCGACGGAATCGCGGCGCACGCCCGACGGCTGGGCATCAGCGCAAGGACGAGCCTGCTCGGGTATCGGGAAGATTCAGCGCAGTTGGCCGCCGCCTTCGACGTCGCGGTCCTCGCCTCGCTGAGCGAAGGCTTGCCAAACGCGGTGATGGAGGCCATGGCCTCGGGCGCGCCGGTGGTTGCTACGGCGGTCGGAGGCGTGCCTGAGCTGATCGAAGACGGCGAAACTGGCTTCCTGGTCCCGCCGGCGGACTCTGAAGCGCTGGCCGAGCGGATCGAATATGCGCTCTCGCAAGCCGACCTGACCGGCCTGATAGCAATGCGCGGGCGACAGTTCATCATCGAAAGGTTCGGCATGGAGCGGATGGTCGCGGCGGTCGAGAGGCTTTACGACCAGATTATTCAAGGGTGATAGGACTTATAGGGCTTATAGGACCCTTAGGACCTATAAGCCCTATAAGTCCTATGGCATTAAGTGGAATGAGAAGAGAGCGTCAGATCAGAGTCTGTCACATTGCCCCGTCTCTAGACATGGTGGGGGGCCAATCGATCCAGGCGGCGCGGCTGCTGGAAGGGCTGAAGGAAGCGCCGGAGGTCAAGGCCGAATTGCTGCCGATCAACCCGGCGTTGCCAGGCCCGCTGCGGCGCTTGCAGCGGATCAAATACGCGCGGACGGTCGTCAACACGCTGGCCGTGCTCATTCTTCTCATCTTCAGGCTGCCGCGATACGACGTCGTTCAGATCTACGCCGCATCGTACTTTTCGTTTTTCTTGACTCCGGCGCCTGCGGTATTGATCGCGAAACTCTACGGCAAGCGGGTGATCATGCATTATCACAGCGGCGAGGCGGAAGACCATTTGAGCCATTGGTACTGGATGGCCGCGCCGGTTATCCGGATGGCGGACGTCGTCATCGCGCCTTCGGGTTATCTCGTAGACGTCTTCGCCCGCTTCGGGTTGAGCGCGCGGGCGATCTTCAACATCACCGAGCTGGACGAATATCGGTTCCGTTGGCGCAAGCCTGTCCGCCCCATCTTTTTCACCAGCCGTTCGCACGAGCCGCTTTACAACGTGCCCTGCGTGCTGCGCGCGTTCGCATTGATCCAGCGGCGCTACCCGGAGGCCAGCCTCACCGTCGGCGGCGACGGCAGAGAGCGCCGGCGCCTCGAACAACTCGCGCGCGCGCTGAAATTGCGCAACACGATATTCACCGGACTTATTCCGTCCGATCACATGGCGGTCGTTTACGACGCTCACGACATTTACCTGACGGCGACCGACATCGACAACATGCCTTGTTCGATCACCGAGTCGTTCGCCGCCGGGCTGCCGGTCGTGACGACGAACGCCGGCGGCGTGCCGTACATCGTGAGGCACGAAGAAACAGGGTTGATGGTCGAACGCGACGACCATGAAGCGCTCGCCGCAAACGCCATCCGCCTGCTCGAAGATCAGGAACTCGCCGCCGCTATCGCAAGCCGCGCGCGCGAAGAGTGCGCCCAATACGCGTGGCCGCAAATCAAAGGGCAATGGCTGGAGGTCTATCGCGCGCTGGGCGGGACTTAGAGCGGGTTGCGAATCAGTGTAGGGGCAGACCCACGTGTCTGCCCCGGATTGGATATGCGCATGATCACCGGGGCAGACACGTAGGTCTGCCCCTACCGTACACGCGATTGCAACCCTCTCTAGTGGGCTAATGAGCCCCACTCACAAGGAGGAGAATGACGCCGGACGTCAAAGAAAATATCAGGGAGCTGGAGCGGGCAGAAGGAAATCATGGCGAGCGCCGGGCGTCGCTCAAACAAAGCTCGGATTTGCGCGTTCCGTCGAGGATATTTCGGCGCTATCAGGCGCCGCCTGTCGACACGCCTTTCGCGATCGAGTACGCGTACAACCTCCTCGGCGACGTGAAGGGCAAGAACGTTTTGGAACTCGGCTGCGGCGACGGCGAGAACACGGTTTTGCTGGCGCACCGGGGGGCCAGGGTCTGCGGAGTCGATCTTTCCGGCGCGATGATCAAGCTCGCCCGGCGACGCGTCCAGGTCAACGGCTTCGTCCGAGGGGTCGAGTTAGGCGTCGGGTCGGCCCATGAGCTTCCGTTTCGTGACCGGTCGTTCGACGTGGTCTTCGGGATGGCCGTGCTGACGCGCCTAGATCTGGAGTTGGCCTCGCAAGAGGTCTGGCGCGTCTTGCGCCCCGGCGGGTACGCGATCTTCAAAGAGCCGGTCCGCAATTCGCGGCTCATTCGTATGATGCGACGATTGGTCCGCTATCGCCCGCCAGGCCAGACGCCGTTCGGGCGGCCCTTGACCGATCAGGAGTTGGAGCGGTTCGCGGCGGGCTTCAGCCAATGTCACGGCAGAAAATATCAACTGCCCTTCGTCAACGTCGCCAGGTGGTTCTCCGCCCTCGACGGTGTGGCGCCGCTTTTTTATCGATTGGATCACGCGCTACTCGAACGCGCCGAATGGCTGCGGGGGTACGCGACGGTCAGAGTAATCAAAGTCGTGAAGTGATGAACTATGTCGATCAGTCTTGAACAACTCGGCAAGATACGCGGCCTGAGCCTCGACGAGTTGCGGGTTCGCTCGCGCCAGGGGGCCTCCAAATTGCGCGACCGATTGCGGCGCGCGCGCGCGCCGGAGATGAGCGACGCAGAGCTTGCCCGCGAATTCCATCCCGTCTGGCGCGACGGGACAGGCGAAGAATCCGCCGACAGGCTGCGCTGCCACATGCGGGCGAGGGGCCGCTGTTTCCTGTCCTCGCTCAGACAGCGGGGAAAGATAGTCGAGATGATGAACCGGCGCTTCCCCGCCGAACGCGACGCCATCATCAAAACGGCGGACTCCGCTCTCAAAGGAAATTTCTCGCTGCTTGGCCACTGCTCGTTGAGTTTCGGCGATCCGCCTTATTCGTCGATTGACTGGCGGCTCGATCCCGTTTCAGGCAAACGCGCCCCGGTCTCGCATTGGAGCAAGCTGCCAGCGCTCAACCCGCTGGGAGTCGGGGACCCGAAAGTCGTCTGGGAGTTGAACCGTCACGCCCATTTCGTCACGCTGGGCCAGGCCTATTGGCTGACCAATGACAACCGGTTCGCCGCCGGCTTTCGAGACCAGGTTTCCGACTGGATCGACGCCAACCCGGTAGGGACTGGGATCAATTGGGCCTCCAGTCTTGAAGTGGCGTTCCGCTCGATCTCATGGCTCTGGGCGATGCAGATGCTCGTCGATTCCAGAGAGGTCACGCCCGATTTCTTCGCGCGGCTGCTGAAATCGCTGATCGAGCACGGCCGCCACATCGAGACGTATCTTTCGTACTACTTCAGCCCAAACACACACCTGACCGGCGAGGCTCTGGGGTTGTTTTACCTGGGCATGGCGCTGCCAGAGATGGCCCGCGCCGACGGGTGGCGCGACCTGGGATTGCGAATCCTGCTCGAACAGGCGCAGAAACAGGTGCGCGCCGACGGCGTCTTTTTCGAGCAATCGTCCTACTATCACCGCTACACAACGGACTTTTACACGCATATGGTCGCGCTGATGCGGGCGAAGGACTTCAGGCTCGACCACGCGTCGGAGACGATAATCTGGCAGAAGCTGGAAGCGATGCTCGGCCACCTGATGTGGATCGCGCGGCCCGACGGGACCTCGCCGCTCTTCGGCGACGACGACGGCGGGCGGCTGATCAAACTCAACGACCGGGCGGCAAATGACTTCCGCGACACTTTGGCCGTCGGCTCGGCCCTCTTCAACCGCTGCGATTGGAAGCACGTCGCAGGAGACGCGCCGGCTGAGCTGTTGTGGCTGCTCGGTCCCGAAGGCGTCGAAGGCTACGACCAAATGAGGGCAGAGCCGCCCTGCGGTATTTCCAAGGCGTTCAGGTCGGGCGGCTATTTCGTTATGCGCGACGGATGGCGACGCAATTCGAGTTTCGTATTGATCGATTGCGGGCCTCACGGCGCCGATACGGGCTGCGGGCACGCGCACGCGGACGCGCTCTCGATTGAATTCGCCTCGCGCGGCGTGAGCTGGATCGTCGACCCCGGCGCATACGTTTACGCCGCGGACCCGAAGACGCGCGACGAATTCCGCTCGACCGCGGCGCACAACACCGTGACCGTAGACGACCAATCGCAGTCCGTCGCTTCGACGCCGTTTTCGTGGCGCACGGCGGCGAGATGCCGCCTTCACGGATTCATCGAGCGCGGCGACGCGATCTTCTTTCAGGGTTCGCACGACGGCTATGAACGTCTCAAAAACCCCGTCAAACACACGCGGTCTGTTTTGTTCGTCAAACCGAATGCGCACGCCGGCCTCCCCGAATACCTGATCGTGCGCGATCGATTCACCGCAAACAAACGTCACCGCTACGCCATCCGCTATCACCTCGCGCCCGGCTGCGAGGCCAGGCCCGGCGCGGACCGCGTCGAGGCCCGCCACAGGAGCGGCGTCGCGTTGACTATCAGAGTCATCTGCGAGACTGGCGTCAAAACCGAAATAACCGCTGGAGCGTCTGCCGAGACGCCTGCCAAAGTAGAGGCCAAAGTTGCAGAAGGCTGGGTCTCGACCTGTTACGCGCAATGCGCTCCCGCGCCCGTCGCCCTGTTCGAGGCCGAGGGCGAGGGGACGCAGGAATTTCTGACTCTGATCTTCCCCGGCGACTTCGATCAGGCCGAGGCCTTAGAAAGACAGATTCTCAATCGATGGTCGAAAATCACGGATCGGGGATTGAGGATCAAATGGGATCTATAGGACTTATGGGACCGATAGGACTTATAGGACCTATAGGATTCAAGCGTCCTATAGGTCCTATGAGTCCCATAAGTCCTATTCCGAAGAGGGTATGGTAAAAGTTTTAAACGTAGTAGGCGCGCGCCCCAACTTCATGAAGATGGCGCCGATCATCGCCGAGATGAACGCTCGCGGCGGCGAGATCACGCAGACGCTCGTTCACACCGGACAGCATTACGACGACGCGATGTCGGGGGCGTTTTTCCGCGATCTGGGAATGCCCGAACCGAGCGTCCACCTTGGCGCAGGCGGCGGGACGCACGCCGAGCAGACGGCGCGGGTAATGCTGGCTTTCGAGGGCGTAGTGGTCGCGCACAAACCCGATTGGGTGGTGGTCGTCGGCGACGTCAATTCGACACTGGCCTGCGCGTTGGTCGCCGGCAAGTTGCGCGTCCGCGTCGCGCACGTCGAGGCTGGGTTGCGCAGCGGCGATTGGGCGATGCCCGAAGAAATCAACCGCGTGTTGACCGACCGGCTCTCCGACCTGTTACTCACGCCCAGCCCGGACGCCGATCAAAATCTCCTGCGCGAAGGCATAGCCCCCGAACGGATCGTCCGTGTCGGCAACGTCATGATAGACACGCTTTACCGGCAGATTGAACGGGCGCAACGCTCGACGATCCTCGACGACCTTTCACTCAAGGCGCGTGGTTTCGCCGCGATGACCTTGCACCGCCCGTCGAATGTGGACGACCCGGACTCGCTGCGGCGCATATTCTCGGCCGTCGGGCGGATCGCGCGCGCGTTGCCAGTGGTCTTTCCCGCGCACCCGCGCAGCCTGCGCCGGATGCGCGAATTCGGCGTCGAACCGCCGCCGGGCGTAATGGTGATCGATCCGCTCGGCTATCACGATTTCCTGAAGCTGTGGAGCAATTCGAAGATGACGCTCACCGATTCCGGCGGCCTGCAAGAAGAGACGACGGCCCTGGGCGTCCCATGCCTGACGCTGCGCGAGAACACCGAGCGCCCGATCACCGTCGAACAGGGCACGAATCAAGTGGTGGGGCTTGACCCCGAAAGCATCGTCGCCGCGGCCGAAGCGATCGTCGCCGATGGACATTCGATTCCGGCGCGCGCTCCGGAGTTGTGGGACGGGCGCGCAGCCGAGCGCATCGTGACGGCTCTGCTCGCGCGCTCCCATCAATGAAATAGACAGGATTTACATGGTTTTGATGATTAGTTCCGGATCAGTACCGCGAGCGGTAGCGAGCGGGGCTCTCGG
>DATCXQ010000014.1:0-4314 GCA_036565725.1 Blastocatellia bacterium | reverse complement strand
CGTCAGCGGCGTGGTGAGCGGCGGCAAGGGCATCGTTACGAGACCTGCCGTGAGCGTGCAGTTGCTCGGCGCTAAGGGCGAATTATCCGCCAATTCGGCTTACATTAGACCGGGCGACGACAACAGAGGCTTCGCGTTTTACGGCCTGCCGGACGGCGAATATATCCTCAACGCCAGGAGCGCCGCCGCCGATCAGGGCCTGGCTGCGGCGCCGGCGCGCATAACGTTGAGCGGGGCCGACGTCGCCGGAATCGAAATGAAGCTCGACCCGCTCGGTTCGGTCAGTGGGCGCGTCGTCATCGATGGCTTGCCCAATAGTTGTGACCCCAAACGCAAAATCTCGCTGGAACGATTCTTAATAACCTTGATGCGCGATGACTTGCAGGCGGACGCTGCGGCTTTCATACAATATCAGCCTGTTTTCAGCCAGCGGGTGGACGAAAACGGGAAGATCACATTTAACAACGTCGAGCCGGGGCATTACCGGATCGTGGCGCGTTCGCCTGACGAAAATTTTTACGTGAAAGCGATCACTGCATACGCGGCGACTCCGGCTCGAAGAGGCGCGGCGCGTGGGGCGAATCCGGCGGGCAGCGTCTCGCAAAACGGTTTCACGCTCAGGCAAGGAGAGAAGATGACCATCGGCGCCGTGACTTTCGCCGAAGGCGCGGCGATCTTGCGTGGCAAAATCACCCCTGAAAACGAGGGCGCGCGATTGCCTTCGAGATTGCGATTGCATCTGATTCCCGCCGACCCGAAAGCGGCCGAAGACGTATTGCGTTACTCTGAAACAATTGTTCGCTCAGAAGGCGCGTTCGCGTTCAACAACATTGCGCCGGGCAAATACCGGCTCCTTACGCGCGTCGTACCGGACGACGAGCCGATTGACCGCCCGCCATTCCCGGCAGCCTGGGACGCCAATGAACGCGCGAAACTTCGGAAAGAGGCCGAGGCGATGAATGTCGAGGTTGAACTGAAACCTTGCCAGCGCCTCACGGATCAGGTCGTGAAGTATCGATAGAACGTCCGAGTCGCAAACGATAGAACAAGGAGGCCCTATGCGAAAGCTCAGTATTGCGCTCAGCATTCTCGTTCTGCCTTTCGCTTTTCATTCGGTTCAAGCTCAAACCGCCGAGACGAAAGCCGGGACGGCCACCATCTCGGGCCGCGTCGTGATGAAAGGCGAGACGGCGCAGGGCGTGCTGGTCTATCTGCATCCCACAAATTCGCCGACGCCTTCAAATCCGGACGCTTACTTGCGCGCGAGGACCGATGAGGGCGGACATTTCCGCATCAAAGGCGTTGCGGCGGGCGACTACTACATCATTCCGCTGGCGCCCGAATTTGTCTATTCCGGCGGGAATGATCCTGACGTGCGGCGCAAACAACTCAAGGTGTCGGAGGGCGAAAACGTCGAAAACGTTGACATCGAGATATATCGTGGCGGCGTGATCACCGGACGCGTGGTCGATTCCCAGGGACGGCCGTTGGTTGGGAAGTACGTTCTGCTCAGTAGATTCGACAAGAGCGGTTGGTCTATTCCTAATACCTCCTATGTCCCCGGTCTCGATAGGTACGAGACCGACGACCGCGGCGTCTACCGAATCTACGGCTTGCCAGTAGGACGCTATCTGGTCAGCATAGGATTTCCGCCTTCAGCCGGCGCGGTCGCCGTTTCCAGGAACGGGACCTTTTACCCGCGCACTTTCCACCCTAAGGCTTCGACTGAATCGGAGGCCAAGGCGATCGATGTCACTGAAGGTTCAGAAAGCGTCAGTGTCGACATCACCGTTCTCGAATCTAAGCCGACCCGCTCCATATCCGGTCGGGTGATCGATGCCGACACGGGGCAGCCGGCCGAAGGGATCGAGATCGCCTACAACGCAATGTCAGATAGTCAAAGATACATCAACTATTGGAGGTCGAATGGCGGAATATCGGGTGCGCAGGGCGAGTTCAGTCTGAAAGGCATGGCGCCTGGAAAATACCAACTCGTCGCTCGCCCTGAAAGCGAGAGTGAGTTTTTCAGCGATCCGGCGCCCTGCGATTTGAGCGACGGCGACGTTGCCGGCATAGAGATCAAAGTTCGTCGTGGAGGCTCGATCAGCGGCGTCGTGGTAATCGAAGGGACGGATGATCCGAAGGCGCTGGCGAAACTGCCGGAGCTTTATCTTTACGTAAACGTCTGGAGGGATGGCTCCGACGCGCAGAGGATGGACAATCCGAAGGTCAACGCGGATGGAAGTTTTCAGGTTCGCGGACTGCCTCAGAGCTATGTCCATATTAAGTATGACCCGAAGTCTGAAGGTCGTGATTTCTCGCTGGCGCGCATCGAGCATAACGGCGAGGTTGTGCGCGACGTGATCTGGGCCGGCCCGGGCAAACAAGTGACGGGAGTGCGCGTCGTTCTGGCATACAATGGGCGCCAGCAGTGATTAGCCTTAACCTAGAGGGGAAGAAACAATGAGACGGCTACTCATTCTGTCCGGCTGCGCAGTCGTTCTGTTCACGTCGTTGAACCCTACGGCCTCAAGCCAGAGTGATCCGGATTTCGTCGGCGTAATCACCGGCAGAGTGACGACTCTGACCGGAGAGCCAATGGTTGGCGTGAAGGTCATCGCGCTTATGGTCAAAGATCTCAACGGCGATCCCTATCGGCGGCAATTCGGCGAGCGCCCGCGCTACACTGACGATCGCGGCGTCTATCGCCTCTATGGGCTTAGGCCGGGAATTTACGTCGTATTCACACGGGGCGATGTGACATCATCGCCGATCTCGCCATACGAAGGCTACGCGCCGACCTATCATCCTTCGTCGCCGCGCGAGACCGCCTCCGAAGTCAGGGTCACTAAGAGCGGCGAGGCGACAGGGGTTGACATACGCTATCGCGGCGAACGCGGCCACACTGTCAGCGGCGTGGCGTCTGCCGGCAAAGATGCGCCGCGAAGCACAGGCATGTCAGTCGCGCTATACGACGTCTCGTCAGGCTTCCTGGCCGGAGTTCAAAACCTTGGGCCGGTCGAGGCGCAAAACGCTTTCACGATCAAAGGCGTTACTGACGGCGAATATGAGATTGTCGCGCGTGTCCACGGAATGGAGAATGATGAATCCCTCGTTTCGCTCCCGCGTCGCGTAACGGTCATGGGCGCTGACGTCGGCGGAATCGAATTGAAACTCGCGCCTCTGGCTTGGGTTTCAGGGAAAGTTGTTGTCGAGACCTCGCCGGACGTTTGCGAAGGCGGGGGCAAGTCTTCGCTAAGTAAGATGTTCGTTAGAGTTCGTCCCGAAACTAAGGTAATGCCTGATGCGAGACGATTTAGCAACTTTCAGTCCGGCGGCTCGGTGAGTGAGCAGGGCGAGTTCAAAATCTCTGGCCTCGAACCGAGCCGCTATTTCATTAGCTTGGGGCTACCCGACGAGAACTGGTACGCCAAATCAATCGACACCCCCGCCACGACGGCAGGAAGTGACTCCGTCAAACCCGTGGCGACCTATGACGTCGGGCGCAATGGGTTGGCGTTGAAATCGGGGGATAGGGTATCAGGCTTGGTCGTGATCATTGCCAATGGGGCTGCGGGCTTGCGTGGTAGCCTGAAGGCGGAGAACGAGAGCTTGCGGGCGCCTGCAGGGATGGTCGTTCATCTCGTTCCGGCTGAACCGGCGGCGGCTGACGACGTCCTGCGCTACGCCGAAGTCCCCATGGGCCGAAACGGCGCGTTCGAGTTCAAAAATATCGCCCCTGGCAAATACCGCCTGCTTACTCGCTCCGCACCGAACGAACCGAGCTACGGACCGCCCACCGCCTGGGACGCCAATGAACGCGCGAAGCTTCGGAAAGAGGCCGAGGCGATGAAGGTCGAGATTGAATTGAAGCCTTGCCAACGCATTAAGGACCAGAGCGTGAAACAACAATAGTCACAGAGGCCACAGAGAACACAGAGAAATCATTTATATCCTGCGGTGTCCTGCGGCGCCCTCTGTGGCTATTCTTCCAAATGAAAACCGTTGTAAGGAGCCGCGAGCCGTGGAAGATTCGATCAAGCAGATCATCGAGAGTTACAATCCGAATGCGCCTTTGGCAGAGGCGTGGACGATTCCCGCGGCCTGGTACGTAGATTCGCGGATCATGGAACTGGAGCGGCGGACTGTCTTCTCGCGATCCTGGCAGCTTGTTGGGCGCGCAGATCAGGTACGCAATCCGGGTCAGTACGTCACATGGGAGTTGGCCGGGGAGCCGCTCCTGGTCGTCAGGGGCGACGATCGGGTTTTACGCGGCTTCTTCAACGTCTGCCGCCACCATGCCGCCGCCGTAGT
>DATCXQ010000011.1:0-37822 GCA_036565725.1 Blastocatellia bacterium | reverse complement strand
GGTAGCGCGGGGCAGGGGGCGCCTTATCCCGCAAACGACGTGACGACAGAAGTCATTACGCCCGGAGCAATAATAACGCCAATAATGGCGGACGAAATGGAGATGGAGTTGATTGCGGCCGCGGGTAGCGCGGGGCAGGGGGCGCCTTATCCCGCAAACGTCGTGACGACAGAAGTCATTACGCTCGCAACAGTAATAACGCCAATATCGCAGGAAGTGGCCGCCCCCGAATCGGACAGCAGTGAGGCGATGTTGGTCGATAACGCTCCAATGTTTGGCGAAGCGTTCGCAAAAACGGAATCGGGCGGAAGACGAGTATTACTGGTTTTCGGCGCGTTGCTGTTGCTGGCAGGAGGCGGCGCCGGACTCTGGTGGTATGCGCAGAAAGGCGCGAATAAAAAGGTCGCGGCGGCGAGTAACTCCGCGGCGAGTAACCCCGCGGCGAGTAATCCCGCAGCGCCGCCCTCCTCAGAGGTGATTCCGGCGGGCAATAAACTTTGGGAGTTGATCCCCGACCAAACTGGCGGCGTCGCGGATGCGGCGAACGCGTTGGGAGTGGCGGATCAGCGAATGGCGGTGATCAATCCCGGCGGTCAACTTGCGCTGGAATATCGTGGGGGCAAGTTTTTTGGCGACGGACACGGCGCTGACCTGCATGTCTACGGCCTGGAACAGGGGCGAGTTTCGTACCTCATCTTTGTCAGAAATGATCCGGCTGAGGAATGGACGCGGATCGATATAAACCGCAAAGGATTCCCTCGGGGAGAGGCTGGGCACGACATGGGGCACCACGGCGTCCGGCAGGCGCGCCAGGTGATGATCACGAACGATGGAAACGCCGATCTGAGAATTGACGCGGTCTCAGTCAAATACAAAGATGAAGTCCAAGGCAATGGCGTTACGCACCATCGCCACTGAAACCCGTCGCCAAAAACGGGTACAGCCGAGATACGCGTAAAAAGGACATAGCGGCTGGCCGAAAACTGTTGTTTTCGGCCATAGCGATTTCTCTGATGAAAAACAGTGCTTTTTCGGCCTATATCCTAAAATTACACGTATCTCGGCACAACCCGAAACGCGACGTCACCTCTATCTCGCAATCAGGGTGAAAAGTGGCGGATCATTGCTCGCATCGATTATCAACGCGAAAATTTTGGACCTACGGACGCGCAACGGCTCTGTTTGCCCAGCGCTTCGTTTCATTCACAACATTAGTTATCAGAGACGGGTTCCAAAGCTGATCCGCCATATATGCTACCTATGTCTTTATCGGGGGCAGCGCTTTCTCTCTATCTTTCCGTCTCTCTATCTCTTCCTCTATCATCCTGAAACTTCTTCCTAAGCGAAGGGAGCCTTACCCCATCGTCGTCGCGCACCAATCATGTTAGAACGTGGTGTAATCCTGATTCACAAGGTGAAGATTCTTAGCCGTTAAGATTGAAACCCGGCTTGTCCGCCTCATTCTATTGTTGAAGTGAATTCTGGAGTTTTGAAATAATTTTTTAAATCGTCCAAAAATTCCAACAAGATTCAGAAAAATGGACATATATCGATCCGAAATCCAGTTTTCAAACCTGTAAGTGGAGGAAAATCAATCCAGGACATTCACGATCTCATTGGGCATAAATGTTGCCTATGGCTAATCTCCGCATTTAATTTCTTTATCGTCCATCAAGTCATAGAGCTAGCAGATATTCGCGTAGGAATGAAAGTCACAACCTTACTTTTAACGCCTGCCGGGCGCCTATCGGCCAGACGGTAAAAAGCAATGATGCGACACCTTCTATAAATAACCACCCCAGAACCACCCTAGGAAGGAGATTCTGTATGAGACGATCCCTGATCAGACTTCTAGCCATAGCGAGTTTTCTTATTACAAGCAGTTTATTGGCCTTCGGCCAGGGTACGACCGCTACGCTTTCGGGAACGGTAACCGAGGCCACCGGAGCTGTCCTCTCCGGCGCTACAGTGGTAGTCAAAAACACCGCCACTGGCGCGGAATTCAAAGTGAATACTGGGAGCAGCGGAACCTACTCGATTCCCTCTCTCGGCGCCGGGACATACACCGTTACAATCGAAGCCCAGGGCTTCAAGAAAGCGGTGTTGCAGGACGTGAAGATTGATGCGGGCATCCCCGCGACCGCCAACGTAATGATGGAGATCGGCGTGTCGTCCGAGACGGTCGTCGTTCAGGGGGGCGCGGAGGTCCTGCAGACCCAGTCGGCCAACGTCGCAACGACGATCACCGGACGCCAGATCACAGAATTGCCATTCACCTCACGTGACGCGCTCGACCTGGTGCTTCTTCTGCCGGGCACGAACACGCCTGGCCGTCCACGCACCTCGACAATCAACGGATTGCCGAAAGGCTCGCTCAACATCACGATAGACGGCATCAACGTCCAGGACAACACTCTTAAGTCCAGTGACGGTTTCTTCACCTACATCCGTCCGCGTATTGACGCAATTGAAGAAGTGACGGTCTCGACCGCCACGCCGGGCGCTGAGAGCGCGGGCGAGGGCGCGGTGCAGATCAAGTTCGTTACCAAGAGCGGCAACAACGAACTTCACGGCAGCGTCTACGAATACCATCGCAACCCGTCGCTTAACGCCAACTACTATTTCAATAATCGCGACCTGCCTGCTGATCCGAACACGGGCAAGGCTCCGCGCAGTCGTGTGCTGCTCAATCAATTCGGTTTCAAGGTTGGCGGCCCCTTCCGCATCCCGAAACTCTTCGACGGTCGTGACAAGGCCTTCTTCTTCCTCAACTATGAAGAGTACCGCCTGCCGGAGCAGACACTGCGGCAGCGGACGATACTCACCCCCGGAGCGCAAACGGGCATCTACACCTACGACGTTGGGACAGAAAGACGCTCTGTCAACATGCTGGCCCTGGCGGGCGCCAACACGGCCGACCCGACAGTCGCCGGCCTGTTGACTGCGATTCGCCAGTCGACGACTACCACTGGCAGTATCGAGCAGCTGACCGATCCAAACCTGCAGCGGTTCAGCTTCATCAACTCCGGCAGCCAGGTGCGCAGGTTCCCGACGCTGCGGCTCGACTTCAACCTGACGAGCAAGCACCATCTGGAGAACACCTGGAACTACCAGCAATTCAGCGGCACGGTTGACTTCCTGAACAACGTTGACCCGGCTTTCCCGGGCTTCCCGAATCAGGGATCGCAGGTTTCGAACCGCTTCTCCAACGTCACGGCGCTGCGCTCGACATTGAGCAGCACGCTGACCAATGAAGCGCGCTTCGGATTGACCGGCGGCACGTTGAGTTTCTTCGGCGAGGTCAATCCGGCCCAATTCGCCAACCAGGGAGGCTTATCACTCGGCCTCGGCGCGGCCGGCATCACCAGCGCCACCGTGACGCGCGCGCCCAGCAGGCGCAACGCCCCGGTTTGGCAGTTCAACGACACAGTGAGCATGGTCAAGGGCGCTCATAGCATCAACTTCGGCGCCACCTTCACCCAGGTCAACTTCTGGAGCCGGGCGACCTCCGACGGCGTGGTTCGCGCCATCACCTTCGGCTTGAACGCGGCGGACCCGGCGAATTCATTGTTCACTACCGGCAACTTCCCGGGCGCAACCCCAGCGCAACTTGCGCAGGCGGCGGGCATATACGCCACGTTGACCGGCCGCATTACGGCTGTCAGCGGCGCCACGGGGCTCGATGAAGAGAGCCTCAAGTACCAGTTCGCCGGCGACGTGGTGCAGCGCGTTCGCCAGCGCGAGTTCGGCTTCTTCGGCCAGGATTCCTGGCGAGTGCGCCAGAACCTGACGGTCAACGCCGGGTTGCGTTATGAAGTCCAACTGCCATTCATGTCGCAAAATAGCGTCTACTCCCAGGTCCCCTATGCGGAACTGTTTGGCGTTTCCGGGGAGGGCAAACTCTTCCAGCCTGGCGTGCTCTCCGGCAAAGTACCGCAATTTGTCCAGTTCAACGAGGGTGACAAGACTTACAACACCGACCGGAATGTTTTCGCGCCAAGCCTTGGCGTCGCCTGGAGTCCGCAGCCGAAAGGCGGGTTCTTCAAGCATCTCTTTGGCGAAAGCGGTCAGACCGTATTTCGCGGCGGGTACTCGATCGCAACCAACCGCGAGGGACTTAACGTGGTGACGAGCATCCTCGGCGCCAACCCCGGGTTGACGCTGCCTGCGGGTCGCAGCATTGCGCTTGCCAACCTCACGGCGGGCACACTGCTTCGCAACGGCGTGCCCGGTCCGCCGCCCAACCTCGCAACCGATCCGACCTATCCGCTCACCGCCGGATTGGGCAATTCGGTCAACGCTTTCCTGCCGAATTTACAGACCGGCTATGTGCAGTCCTTTACGTTCGGCTGGCAGCGCGAGATCAACAAAGACACGGCAGTCGAAGTGCGATACGTCGGCAACCGCGGCATCAAGCTGTGGCGGCAGTACAATCTCAACGAAATCAACGTCGTCGAGAATGGGTTCATCAATGAATTCAGAACGGCGCAAAATAATCTTGCCATCTGCCGGGCGAATTCAGCGGCCTGCCAGGCCGCCCAGGCGGCCGGGGGAGTCGATGCGGCGAACCGAACTGCGAACAACTTCGCCAATTGGGGTTTACCGGGGCAAGCAGCGGTGCCGAACATACAAGGATTTTTCGGCGGGGTCCCGACGTCGGCCTCCTTCCGCAATACGACGTTCGTAAATTTGCTGGATCCGACGTTCCCCAACGTGACCGGATTCGCCAACACAATCTTCAGCACCCCGGGCACCTTTTTGGCGAATGGGCGGGCTGCTGGGATAAAGGACAACTTCTTCGTAGTGAATCCGACCGTTGGCACAAGCGGGGCTTTCCTGGTGGACAACGGCGGGCGGACTTCGTACGACTCGTTGCAGATCGAATTGCGCCGCCGGCTGTCGAAGGGGCTGTTAGTGCAGGGCAGTTACGCATTCGGCAAAGCCTTCACCAACATGTTCGCCAGCAGCGCGGTGGTCTTCAGCCAGCCGGCCACGCTGCGTGATCCGAGGCTTGACAAATCGGTCTCGCCCTTCAACATCACGCACGGATTCAAGGCCAACTGGATCTACGAACTGCCTTTCGGTCGCGGCAAGTCGCTGTTGGGCGGCGTCAACCGCTGGGCCGACCTCGCCGTCGGCGGCTGGGAGTTCCACGGCGCGGCGCGGTTGCAGACCGGCGCTCCGTTCAGTCTCGGCTCGGCCAACCTGGTCGGCATGTCGATCGATGAACTGCGCGATATGGTTCAAGTCCGCAAGGAAGCGAACCGCCTTGCTTTCTTCCTGCCGCAGGACATCATTGACAACACGCGGCGCGCTTTCGGCAGCCTGAGCGGTACCCCGACCGGCAAATACATCGAGCCGATCAACCGCAACACTCCTGTAGCCTTCACCGGCCAGCGCGGCTTCTCGAACATCGTGCTTTACGGGCCGAATTTCTATCGCTTCGACCTGAGCGCGATCAAGAAGTTCAGGATCACCGAGACCGTGAACTTCGAACTCCGAGCTGAATTCCTGAATGCCTTCAACAACATCAACTTCATCGTCGGGAGCCCGAACAACGACGTGAACATTCTGGGCGTTGGAGGGACGACCTTCGGCCAGCTCACGTCGGCCTATCAGGATACCTCGACGACCAACGATCCTGGCGGACGGTTGATTCAGTTCGTCGGCCGCATCAACTTCTAATCTCGTTCCCTCTAATCAAGAGGGAGGGGCGTAGTCTCAATCTGCGTCCCTCCCTAATCATGGCTTTAATGCAGTACTGAGCGCGTCAGCAAGCGGTTGTGCGGAAGAGCAACCGTTTGCTGACGCGCTCAGTACTGTGACAATCTTCGGAGAGTGGTTATGAAGAAACTCGGAATCATTCTTACTTTTGTTTCCGCTCTGGTTATTGGCGTCGAGGCGCAGAAGAAGGTGAAGCCCTGGACGGAATGGACGGAAAAGGAAGCGCTGAAGATGCTTAACGATTCGGCTTGGGGACAGACGCAGACTGACACCGACACCTCGGAGATGTTCTATAGTCCCAATTCACAAAACCGCAATCCCATCGGTAACCGTCCGCTGGATACTTCTGGCGGGTCGAGCAACGACCGTACCACGCAAGGCCAAACCAATCAGGCCACCAACGTTGACTATCGCATCCGGTTGCTGACGGCGAAGCCTATACGCCAGGCGCTGGCGCGGCGCGCGCAGATACAGAATCCCCAACTGGCCGAACAGTTAAAGGCTTTCGCCGAACAGCATACCGATAAATATATCGTCGTGGCCGTTGATTTCGAATCCAGAGATCGTCGTTACTCCGGCCCCGCAATGCAGATCTTCAACAGCGCCAACACAGGCGTGTTGAAGAACAACACCTACCTCGAAAACAATGATGGCAAGCGGCTCTTCCTGCAGGAATACATCGCCCCGACCAACGATGGCATGGGCGCGAAGTTCGTTTTCCCCAGGACACAAAACAATGAACAATTCGTGAATGAGCAGAGCGGATATCTGCGCTTCTATTCGGAGGTGGCGAAGAATATTAAGCTCAATATGCGCTTCAAGATCGCAGATATGATGTACGACGGCAAGTTGGAATACTAAAGAGAATAGGCGCCGCAGCGCACAGAGAACACAGAGGAATCATTAATCCCCTTATTGCCCTCTGAGTTCTTTGTGCGATCTATGGCTGACGGTCATCACAAATAAGTGGCATTAGACTTCAATGCCGCGTTTGCCGAAGAATTCCTTGAGCGCGGGGTAGACGTCCTCTTTGTCATCAATCCGCACGCCGATGAAGCGCTCTTTGTTTTGCAGGCGGTCGTTGAAGATCGAGAGCAACGCGCCTGAGCTGCGGCGGTAAGTCGCCATTCCCTCCTCGCCGATCTCGCCGTAGCCGAACAGGTTGCAAATATCGATCATCTTGTCGGCGAGCTTCACTGCGTCTTCGTTGTCGGAGTAATAATTGTCTCCGTCCGAAAAATGGAACGGGTAGACGTTCCAATCTTTCGGCGGGTAGCGCTCGGCGATGATTTCGAGCGCGAGCCTGTAAGCCGAGCTGACCACCGTCCCGCCCGATTCGCCCTGGGTGAAGAACTGCTCTTCGGTGACTTCTTTGGCCTCGGTGTGGTGGCTGATGAAGACGATCTTGACATTGTCGTATTTCGTGCGCAGGAATCGAACCATCCAGAAGAAGAAGCTGCGCGCAATGTATTTCTTGAACTCGCCCATCGACCCCGAGACGTCCATCATTGCGATGACCACGGCGTTCGATTCGTATTTGATCTCCTCTTCCCAGGTTTTGAACCGCAGATCTTCTTTCTTGATCGGGCCGAGTTTGGCATGGCCTTTGTCGCGCGCCTGGCGGCGAATGTTTTCGAGGATCGTTCGCCGCTTGTCAAGATTCGACAGGACGCCGGTGCGACGAATCTCGGTGAACTTGGTGGTCTTCGATTGGACGGCCTGCTTCGACTTCTCTTCGAGGAAAGGCAGTTGGAGGTCTTCGAAGATCAACGCGGCGATCTCGTCAATGTCGACCTCGGCCTCGTAATAATCCTGTCCGGGACTGTCTCCCGCCTGACCGGGGGCTTGCCCTTGCTGGTTCTCGCGCCCGACGACGTCGCCCACCTTGGCGTTGCCGTCGCCCTGGCCGACGTGTTTGCGCTTGCGGTAATCGAAGCGGAATTTGTACTCGTCGAGCGCGCGCATCGGCACTTTGACCGTCCTGCGGCCGTTCGAGAGGATGATCGACTCGTTCGAGACGATCGAGCCGAGATTCTTTTTGATCGCCTCTTTGATGCGCTCCTTGTGGCGGTCCTGGTCAATGATGCCTTTGCGCTGGAGCGACCAATCGTTGCGTTGGACTGACATACTGCTTACCTCCGCCGGTTATTCTATATCAACTCGCCGCTGCGCTTCTCGGCGGCCTTTAATGGCTTCGCTATCGGGTCGAAACCGTTCGCTTCGGCTATCGAGCATTTGATCGAACTTGCTGGCGAGCACGACAGGCAGCCGCTGCTTCATGGCCTGCGAAACGACTTTCAAATTCTCACGGCAGGCGCGGCAAAATTTGTTGGTCTCAGCGTTTTCCGTTCCGCATTTCGGGCAATACATAACGAGACCTAATATGAAAACACCCGCACGGCCTGAAGCCGTGCGGGTGATGACGTTTATGGCCGGCTATCCCGCTTACCTCGACAGCAGAGTGCCGACGTAACTCAAAAGCTCGTTGGCGCACACGGGGCAGTAGCCGTGGTCTTTGACCAGGCGGTCGATGACCTCGTTGATGCGGCGCAACTGGTCGGCGTCGGGCGTCCTGGCCGAGGTGGTGATTTTCACCACGTCCTTGAGGTCGGCGAAGATCTTCTTCTCGATGGCTTCTTTCAGCCGCTCGTGCGAGTTGTACTCGAAGGCCTTGCCTTTGCGCGAGTACGAAGAGATGCGAATCAGGATCTCCTGCCGGAAAGTGTTCTTGGCGTTTTCGGAGATGCCGATCTGTTCTTCGATAGAGCGCATCAGCCGCTCGTCAGGTTCGAGCTCTTCCTCGGTGATCGGGTCTTTGAGCTTCTCCTTGTTGCAATAGGCCTCGACGTTGTCGAGGTAGGAGTTGCACATGTTCCTCGCCATCTCCTCGAACGAATAGACGAAGGCGCGCTGCACCTCGGTCTTGGAGATGTTGTCGTATTCGCGGCGGGCGAGCGCGATCATGTTCAGGTAGCGCTCCCTCTCGTCGGGCGTGATGCCAGTGTGTTGGTCGAAGCCGTCCTTGATGGCCCGCAGGGCATCGATCGGATTGATGCAGGTGATGTTGTCGCGCACAAGGGCGTTCGACAGCCGGTTGATGATATAGCGCGGCGAGATGCCGTCCATGCCTTCGCGGACGGTTTCCTCCTTCAACTCGCGCACGTCCTTCGATTTAAAGCCTTCAACATCTTCGCCGTCGTAAAGTTTCATCTTCTTGACGATGTCGACGTTGGCCTTCTTAGGCTCTTCGAGCCTCGTCATGACGGCGAACATGGCGGCGATCCTCAACGTGTTCGGCGCGAGGTGGATGTTTCGCAGCGCCTGAGACTGTTTGAGCAGCTTGTCGTAAATACGCTCTTCCTGGGTGACCTTCAGGTTGTAGGGGACCTTGATCATGATGATGCGGTCCTGGAGCGCTTCCGACTTCCTGTTGCCGACGAAGGCGTTATATTCGTTCTCGTTGGTGTGCGACATGATCACTTCGTCGGCGTAGATCAGGGCGAAACGACCGGTCTTGATGTTCTGCTCCTGAGAGAGCGTCAGCAGCGAATAAAGGAACTTCTCGTCGACCTTCAGGATTTCGATGAACTCCATCATGCCGCGGTTGGCGATGTTGAGTTCCCCGTCGAAGCGATAGGCGCGCGGGTCCGACTCGACGCCGATCTCGCCGATCGTCGACAGGTCAATCGAACCGGTCAATTCGGTAATGTCCTGGCTCTTCGGGTCGCTCGGGGCGAAGGTGCCGATGCCGATGCGGTCTTTTTCGGAGAAGACGTTGCGCTTGACCAGCACGTCTTCGTGCCTCCCCTGGTAGACATGTTCGAGGTTGTAGCGGCATTGTGGGCAGAGCTCGCCTTCGATGTAGAGGCCGTAGTGCTTTTCGATCTCGGGCCGTAATTCGAGAGGGATCAGGTGCAGAGGCTCCTCGTGCATCGGGCAGTCCTTGATCCCGTAAAGGGCCCCGTCCTCGGCGCGCGTCCAATCTTCCAGCCCGCGTTTGAGCAGGGTGACGATGGTCGATTTACCGCCGCCGACCGGCCCCATCAGCAACAGAATTCTTTTGCGTACTTCGAGTCGCTGCGCCGCCGACTTGAAATATTCGACAATCTTGGCGATCGATTCCTCGATGCCGAACAACTCGTTGCTGAAAAAATTATATCGCGTGACCTCGTCTCGCGTGCCTTCGGCGATTTTCTCGGTTCCCGTCGCCAGAATCATGTCGCAGATGCGGGCGTGAGAGAGTGAAGCGAGACGCGGATTAGCCGTGACCAACTCGAAGTATTCCCGGAAAGTTCCTTCCCAGACCAAGCGCTCGCGCTCACGCCGATGAGCTTCGAGCATCTCGGTGAGATTCATGGTATTTTCTTGCTCTGCCATGGCTGCTTCTCCTGGCCGTCATCTCCGCACCCAGTGCCGGGGGAGATTAACAGCCCGTTGTGGGTTCTACTTTCAGTTCTCCGGCTGCCCTGCGGACCGGATAGCTTAAAGAAGAGGGGAAACGCCGTTTAATTTGGGGACTAACGGCATGAATCAGTTTCCATATTTGATTGTCCAGGCCGTCTCACGTTTCGTGACCGCAACGACCTGAGCGGGTTACCTCAGTTAGCGAATGGAGTATATCACAGGGCCGCTCCCTGCAATCATAGGCGCCATCAAAATCGCTTTATAATCTGATCAATCTGTCAGTACAACTCTCGGACGCCAAAGGGTTTTGCTCGAGTCGAACTCGGCGATCGCGATGAGTTGATTTTTTTTATCGCAGAGTTTGACAAGCGCCCCGTTTGTATAATCCACCAAGCGCCCTTCCGGGGGGGCGATTGAACGGCCATGGGAAATACGATTGCGTTCCTCATCGCTCACTTGTAACGCAGGCATCATGATCGTGTCGGCCATCGGGATCATGATCCGACGCTCGGGACCCGACCGCGCCAGATCGGCCAACTCTTCCAATATCAGGGCGCCATCGAGAGAGCAATTCCCGGATCTGATTCTTCGCAGCCGCGTCAGGTGCGCCCCGACGCCGAGTAGCGCGCCAATCTCTTCGGCGAGCGCGCGGATATAAGTCCCCGACGAGCAGGCGACCTGGAATGAAAACTCATCGGACGCCGTTTGCAAATCCGCTTGCCCCGACCCGAAACGGGCAGGGGGCTTGAGCAATTCAAGTTTTTTGATTTCCACGACGATTGGCGCGCGTTCTATTTCTTCACCGCGCCGCGCCATCTCGTATAACTTCACTCCGCCGACCTTTTTTGCGGAATACATCGGCGGAATCTGGTTGATAGGCCCTAGAAATCGACTAAATGTCTCTATTACATTATCTGACGTGATATTTCCGGCGTCGGTTACAGACGTCTTCGGCGTTCCCGTCAGATCGCCGGTGTCGGTCGCGAACCCCAACCGCATCGTGGCGACGTACTCCTTATCGTCGCCGGTCAGGAATTGAACCAGCCGGGTCGCGCGGTTTACGCAGACCACCAATACGCCTGTCGCAAACGGGTCGAGCGTTCCGGCGTGCCCGACGCGGCGTGTTCCGAGAATTTTTCGCACCCGCGCCACAACGTCATGCGAAGTCAGGCCTTCTGGTTTATCAATGATCAGAACCCCATCCTGTTGCGGGTAGGGCGATTGCGGGTTGGGACTCTGGGATTGCGGATTTGATGTTGTCATAAAAGCGCGGCGGTTATTTGACCACCGAATAGCAATAAGCATCGCGCGGCTCTTCGCTTAGGTTCGGATGAAGCGTCCACCGGCGCAGGGTTCCTTCGCGACGCATTCCTATCTTCTCCAACACGCGGGCTGACGCCAAGTTGTCAATGTCGCACACAGCCCAGACGCGGAAAATTCCATCCTGTGACAGTCCCCAATCAACTACTGGGCGCGCCGCCTCCGGCATGTAACCGGTTCCCCAGTAAACCCTGGCCAGCACATAACCAATGTCCATGCTGAAACCCTTGACCCTGCTCTCAATCATTCCGATGAGCCGCCCGTCTTCTTTTCGTGTGATGACCCAGGGATACGCGGAGCCGTCCTCCCATGCCGATATGCAACGCCGCATAAAGTCGCGAGTTTCTTCAATGTTTTTGTGCGGACGCCAGATCATGTATTTTGCGACTTCAACATCTTGCGCATAAATTGTGAAGATCGTCTCCGCGTCCGCCACCAGGGGCGGGCGTAGCGCCAGTCGCGGCGTTTCGATAATTTCAGGCGGCCTCATCCAATTCTCTCAGGTGTTTGTCTACTGGAAGACCTCGGAACTCATTTATTCGCATATTTTCCGAAGGCAATCATCAAGGAACGATTTCCAGCGTTCCCCGCTAAAAATTAATACGGTCACGCGTGTGAACTTTTAGGCCTTCGCGCCAGTTCGCGTTGACCCCAATACGGTACGCCTCGATCCTGGGCGAGACGCATTGCGCCACAGTCTCGAACGTCCGGTGAAATCGAAGGCGGGGGGCGACCAGATAGAGCAGTGGCGATCTATCGGCGATGGCGACGCCTTCGAACAGCCCACGCTTTTTGAACTCATTGCGCAAGCGCCCCTGTTCGACTCTCAGCCAGTAGTCTGTCCCCTGCAAGGGCAGTTGAGGGTCTTCCGCCGCCTTGATTTCGATCACGGCCAGGAGGCCTTCCTGATTTACTGTCAATAGATCGATGACCGAACGCTCATCGGCCCGCCAGGCCGGAATTTGCGAATAGACGAAACGCTCATCGAACGAGGCGTCGAGCCGGCGAATGTCGCGGCGCAGCAGCGATTCCAACCATGCCTCTGTGCGCAACGAATAGAACGGATGTCGGCGGTCGAGGCAATCAGCGGAACGATAGCGGACGATTTCTCGCACGAGGGCTTCAAGTTCACCGAAGTTCGATTCGGTCAGGTCGACCAGATTCGCCACGCCTTCGGAACGCCCCCCAACTACTCCGAATTTCACCCTACCGCCCGCTCCCAGGTAGGCAAATTCCAGGCCTTTGATCTCGAAGCGTTCGCGGCCATTCCTCGGGTCTCGCCGCGTTTCGATCAAATCGGGCGCCAGATTGACTATTCGCTCCCGCCATTTCTCATCCAGCGTCGAAGCGCCATGCCATATCACCTCTCGCGGATGTGAGTTTAGCAGTTCGTCCTGTGTGACGGCGCAAACGCCGGCCATCTCTTCGCCGCACTCGTCGACCTCGAAGCATTCTATCTGCGCGCCCAGGCGCGAAACGTCGAGAAGCGTCACTCTCTCCATCGCGGTTTGCGAGCGCCCTTTCGGCAGGCAGAGCCATAAACGCTTCGCTTGATCTTTTCCGTCCCGTTTTTCGTTGAACGCAGCCAAGCCCACCAAGCCGGCGGCTACCACGCCGTCAACGCCGTCCTGTGATTCGGCTTCGCCGACGCCGATCGCCAGAACCGTTTCGCCCTCCGATTTCAAGACGAGCCGCGCGTACCGGCCCACGCCCGAACGCGGCCGGAAGGAGCCTGTGGTCACGCGCTCGACCCTCGCCCCGTTAAACCTCTTCGTAATCAGGCGCGAGAGCGTTTCCGCGTATCTTCTTCTTCGTTCGCCCAGCGGCAAGTTTTCACGCTCGCGAATTTCACGCCATTTGGCCGGGTCGCGCAAAGTCAACAGGGTCGTCTCACGACCCATCCCTCGCGTCGCCCGCAGCCGCAATTCGCCCCGATCAATTTCGTAAGCCGTCACCCGCCAGCTTTGCGACGCGCCTTCGTCCCACCACGCGAAGATCAATTTGCCCCATTCGACCCCGAATTCGAAATTCCCGCGCGCGAGCGTCGCCGTCTGAACGTCGTCGATGAACAGGCTCATCTCCGCGCAGTCAATCGTCGCGCGTTCGATCTCGTATCTGGCCTTCGCCGATTCCTCGTTGTCGCTTAGCGTCTTCATAACACTCATGAAAAATTCAATTCACGGTCCCCACGGAAAATCAACCACGAAGAAACGAAGAGCGCGAAGAAAGAAATGGAATAATCTTTGCGCTCTTCATTTCTTCGTGGTTGATTTTCATTTTTGCAACGCTTCTTGTGGGCTGTTTGCGCGCTGTGCTACCATCCCGGTCGTAGACGGCTTGCGCTTATTTTACACATTCTCGACTTGATCAATCCATACTATAAGAGCCTTTAAGGGGAAGTCATGGTTTGTCACAACTGTGGACGCGAAATCAAAGTGGTCGGCAAAGTCTTGCGCACAGACGAATGCCCGCATTGCGACGCCGACGTCCATTGCTGCAAAAATTGCCGGCACTTCGATCCAGGCAAAAACAATCAATGCAGCGAGCCGCAGGCCGAATACGTGCGCGAAAAAGATCGGGCCAATTTCTGCGACTATTTCGAGCCTAACAATCGCGTGCCGCTCACCAGCCGCGGTGGCTCGCAAATCTCCAACCGCGACGACGTGCGCAAGGCGTTCGATAATTTATTCAAAAAATAGCCCGAATAAGTGGGGCGGCGCGGCGGCCAGAGGGCGGCGCGCGCCCCTGTTTTTCATATATCATATGGATCATTCTTATAAAGACTGGGCGGCGGAAGACTACCGTCCGATGGCCGTCCACAATCCACCTGAATACTTTCCGCAACCTGCGCCGCAAAAAGCCGTGGCCGAATCCGACGAGATCACCGTCGGCCGTCTGCTGTTTCACCTGCTTCTGCTCGGCTTGACGGTCTTGACGACGACGTTCGCGGCTGGATTATTCATACTCAACAGCCTTACTAAAGGCGTGGTCTATTCTTTCACCGTGCTTTCCATCCTCGGGGCCCATGAGATGGGGCATTACATCGCCTGCCGGTGGTATGGCGTGCGCGCGACGCTGCCCTACTTCATTCCGCTTCCGCTTCCGCCATCCGGAACTTTCGGGGCCGTCATCAAGATCAAATCCCCGATCCCTTCGCGGCGCGCGTTGTTCGACATAGGGATCGCCGGGCCGCTGGCCGGATTCGTCTTTGCGCTGCCGGCGGCTTTCATAGCGCATTATTTCGCCACGCCAGCGAGTCCGTCTGAGGTCCTCGAAGGCGGATTCACATTTAACGACCCGCTGCTGTTTCAATTCCTCCTGCGCGCGTTCCATCTGCCTGCGACGCTCGAACCAAATCCGGTCTGGTTGGCGGCATGGTTCGGCATGTTAATGACCGCATTGAACCTGTTGCCGATCGGCCAGCTCGACGGGGGGCACGTGACCTATGCGGTCTTCGGGCGGCGTGGCCATCTGTTGACGGCCTGGGCGAGTTATGGCGTCGTGATCGCGCTGGCCATTTTTTCCATAAAGAGCGGGGCATGGAACTGGGTGGTCTTCGCCGCGCTGCTGACGCTGCTGATACGCGTGGGGCACCCCCCCGTCCTCGATGAGGACGAATCGTTGGGATTGGCCCGCATACTCGTGGCGATTATCGGTCTGTTGATTTTCGTCCTGTCGTTCATGCCAATCCCGATAACAATTCACTGATTGCGGGTTGCGCCTCGCCGCGCCGGAGTTGCAATCGAGAACGGAGAATCCGAATTATGACTCTTTACGCATCGGACGTGATGGTTAAAGAAGTGATCACCGTGACCGAATCAATGCCGCTTAAAGATGTCGCCCGAATGTTCGTTGAAAAGAAGATCACGGGCGCTCCCGTGATCAACGTCGAAGGCGAACTCGTCGGCGTGATCTCCGAGACCGACATCATCCGCAAGACGACCAGCATCGGCGCCTGGTCGCCAAACACCGTCGGGCAGATCATGACCCGGCCGGCGGTCACCGTATCCCCCGACGAAACGCTGCAGCGCGTCTGCGAGATGATGTACAACCGCCGCATTCATCGAGTGGTCGTGGCTGAAGGGACCCGAATCAAAGGCATCGTGACGACGATGGACATTCTGCGCGCCATCTCCACGAATTTGAAAGGCGGCGACGACTTGTTCGGGACAGCGCCGCGCGAGTAAGCAGGCGGTTGGATTGGCGCGCAACCGCTTGCTTACGCGCGCCGTTCAACAGCACTCTTGTTCGCTGTTGACGAAGCCGACCTGATGCGCGTCCATCGCGCTTTCGAAGACCTTTCCCGGGTTGAGAACGCCGTTCGGGTCCATCGCCCGCTTGATCGTCTTCATCAATTCCATCGTAGGCGCCGTGACCGCCAGGTCGAAGAAAGGCGCCTTGGCGTAACCGACCCCGTGTTCGCCTGAAATCGTCCCGCCCAGTTCGACCGCCTTCACGAAAATCCGCCGCACCGTTTCGGCGCCGCGCCGGCGCGTCGCCTCATCGTCGTCTTGCAGCATCACGTTGATGTGCAGATTGCCGTCGCCAGCATGTCCGAACGTGGGGATCAGAAATCCCGTGTCGCGGCCGAGTTCCTCTATGAAGTCGAGCATCGCGGGAATGCGCGACCGTGGCACGACGGCGTCGTGGTTGAGTTTGATCCTGCCCGTGCGGGCCACGGCCGGAGACATCTTGCGGCGCACCTCCCAGATCGCGTTCGCCTCGGCGTCGTCGGCCGCCTCGCGGAATTGAATCGCGCGATGTTTACGGCACATCTCGCGGACGATCTCGGCCTCCCGCGCGACTGCCTCGCGCAATCCGTCGACTTCAATGACCAATAAAGCGCCCGCATTGCGCGGCAGCCCGGACGGCTCGTAATCCTCGATCGCGTTGATCGATGTCCGGTCGAGCAGTTCGAGCGCGACCGGCAGGATTCCGGAACTCGTAAAATCGGCCACGCAGTCGCAGGCGTCGCGCGCCGACTCGAAGACGGCCAGCGCAGTGCGGCGCGCTTCAGGCAGCGGGAGCAGCCGCAGTACGCACCGCGTGATGATCCCAAGCATCCCCTCGCTGCCGATCAGCAGGCTTTCGAGATGGAACCCCGTGGCGTTCTTCGGCACTCGCCCGCCCGATTTGATGATCTCCCCGGTCGGAGTCACGAAATCCAGCCCCAGCACGAACTGCTTCGTGTTGCCGTATTTCACGCACCGCGGTCCGCCTGCGTTGAGCGCGATGTTGCCCCCGATGAACGACTCTTTCCAACTCGACGGGTCGGGCGGGTAGAACAGTCCTTCGGCTTCGACCGCCTTCTGCAGTTGGTAATTCGTCACCGCCGGCTCGACGACCGCCACCAGGTCGGCCTTATTAATCTCCAGAATCCGATTCATCCGCTCGGTCGCCAGAACGATCCCTCCACGCACCGGCACCGCTCCGCCCGTGTATCCGACGCCACCGCCGCGAGCGGTCACGTAAAAACGATGTTCGTTCGCAAGCCTCATGATCGCAGCGATCTCTTCGGCGTCGCGCGGGAAGACGACTGCGTCGGCGCAGAAGACCTGTTTGAGCGCGTCCTGTGACTTGGCGACGATGACATCTTGCGCGATGGAGATATGTTCCGCGCCAACTATTGATTTTAAGAGTTGAAAAGTTTCAGTGTTGACCATTACATTAAGTATTGGCCTTTGTTCTTTCAGCGTCAATTATCATTTGCAGATAACTGTGAATCTGGTTAGCCGCCTTAACTCCTCCCCCTTCATACCAGTAAGCGTGGACTTCTGCCGGACAGCCTTCAAATTCTAAATATTGCTCTGTCCATTCTTTCGCAATCTTGGACAGCGCCTCTTTAAGAACATATGAAATCGCGCCTGTTTCAACCACCAGGTACCAGTTTTCTGGTTCTCTCACGCCCTCGATTAATTGCCAGGTTGTCGGGTATGAGGTGTTTCCGTCATCAACCCTTTGCAAGAAAGACCAATGCGTTCCGGTTTACTCTGGCCTCTTGAGGGAGTAGCGAACTGGCGGCTCTTCATCATTAAATGTCATTGCGTCGTGAGTGGAGGAAAAAGTGGGAGCGCCTTCATGCACATCTTCCACGGTTATTTTGAGGCTAGCTGCCGACTCGCGTGTGGCTTTTTGCCTGGTCAAAATGGGAAAAAGCCGCCGCCAGAGAAAAGGGAACGTCAGAAGCGCAAAAATAAGAATGAGACCTGATATGCTGTCACTCATAAGCCAAGCAAACCAGCCTAGTCATCGGGCGACTACTTACAAAATCTCAAGAAATTGACGCACAGCCATTGTGATCTCCGGTTTGCTTCCCAGGTCGACCTTCTCCGGCAACGGATACAAGGCGGAGATTACGGCCACGCAATCCGCGCCCGCCTCGATTATCTCGGGCGCGCGCCCGAGATTGATGCCGCCGATTGCGACCAGCGGGCGATCGGTCAGCTTCCTGGCCTCACGAATCAGCTCCAGCCCTACCACGGGGGTCGTATTCTCCTTGGTTAATGTCGGAAAGACCGGCCCGAGCGCGATGTAATTGGCCGACGTTTCGAGCGCGGCGCGGAACTGATCAATGGAATGTGTCGAGACGCCGATGATCTTGTCCTCGCCCAGAATCTCGCGCGCCTCGTCTACCGATAAATCGTCCTGCCCCAGGTGTACGCCGTCGGCTCCAGCGGTCAACGCCACATCGACGCGGTCGTTGATGATCAGCGTCGCTCCCGCCTCCCGCGTGAGCTTCAGACAAGCTATCGTCTGGTCAAGCAATTCGCGCCCGCTCGCCTCTTTATCTCGCAACTGGATGAAGCTGGCGCCTCCGTCCAATAGCATTCTCACTATCTCTTCATGTGTGCAATTCGACCACTGGCGATCGGTTATTGCGTATAATTTCGGTATTTGAATCATAGAGATCGATTATCCCTGATTAGACGGAATGCGGCAAAGCTCAAGCGCAGCGCCCGACGTCGTTTGTAAAGAGAGGCGTTGATGTATAATGCCTGAAGTCGAAAGGCCTTGAATAACCCCTTCGCCGGACTTCGACTTAACCCCCTCGATAACCGTTCAATCCTGGGAGCGCAGGCATCCTTGCCTGCGGGTTTCCGGCAATGGCTGACTGGCCAGAGCAGTCAGGCAAGGATGCCTGCGCTCCCAAAGATTCCCGGAGTAGAAAAAAATGAAGACTCGTATTTTCGCTTCCATCATTTTCCTCGCTTGCGCGGTCTTCCTTACGGCCTGCCCGCAGCAAACCAGCATCAACCAGGTCAACGGCGACCCGGCGCGTTATCGCGGGAAAGAGATTTTGATCGTCGGGACCGTGACCAACAGCTTCGGCGCGCTGGGGCAAGGGGCTTATGAGCTGAACGATGAGACCGGCAAGATCTGGGTGTTGACGCAGCGCGGCGCGCCGTCCAAGGGCGCGCGCGTCGGCGCGGTTGGCAGGTATATCAACGGCGTCGTTTGGGGTGGGCGCAATTTCGGCAGCGCCCTGCAGGAGACTGAAAGGAAGGTTCGATAGCCGGATTCCCAACTCGTTACGGCTTGTGATACATGAGGCGGCGGAGAAGAGGCGCATCAAGGCCCTTTCCCGCCGCCTATGTCTTTATCGGGCTCCTGCATGGTTAGACGGCAGTCCCAATCTCTTTGGGCCGCCCGTGAAATTTGATGGTGTCGAAATCCTCCGCCTGAACGGTGAATTCGTAATCGCGAGCCGGTTTATACTTGCCGATCATCTCGTTGAATTTGACGACCATCGGCTCGACATAATCCTGCATCCAGGCGGATCCGCCTCCGACCGCCTTATGTTGCGCATGCGCGACGTCGTCTTTGCTGAGGCCGACGTGGTGAAGCAATCTCAGAGGCAAACACCTCGCCTCCATTATCCCGGTGTCTACACAATATTCTTCCTTGCGAGTTTCAAGGTCCGACAGTTCATTATAAAAAGTTTCTTTATCGCTGAAAGTCAGGCTTTTTTCCATTTTCTATCCTCCGTACTGCGCACGAAGCGCGTGTTGTTCGAGCATGCGCGTCAGGGGACGCGCAACTCATTAATTCGATCACGAATGAGAGCGAACCCGCGTCGAACTCATGACGAGGGCACACACGCAAAACACGCGTGAATGGATTAAAGCTAAAAAGCGTGATAGAAAAAAAACGAATGTGAGTTGATATCAATACGAAATTGACGCTGGGCGAAAAGTAATCCAGACCCGGCGCAAATGTCAAGAAATTCGCTTTCCGTTTGAGCGGCGAAGAGAATTTGTGAAACTGGCCGCCAGGATGGCGACCGTCAGGATGGCGCAGCCGACGGCGAAGTAGTCGCCGCGCTGTGTGTAAAAAGTCCGAACGTTGCGCGCCCGGGCCTGCCAGACTTGCGCGCCCGAAGCGAACATCGGCAGAGGATCGACCGCGCGGCCGTCGGCCGTAACTAGCGCGCTGATTCCGGAGTTGGTCACGCGCAACAGGTCGCGGTCATTTTCGATCGCGCGCATCGTCGCGTGCATCAGGTGCTGGCGCGCCCCGGCCGTGTTCCCGAACCATGCGTCGTTCGAGACATTGACCAACAGCGTCGCGCCGTTCTGCGCGAACCTCCGCACGAGGTTCGGATATGACGCTTCATAACAGACAAACGAGCCTACGCGGACATAATTCGTGGTCCGTTCAATGGCCGGGGAAGGCGAGCTTCCTTCTCCCGTAATTATCACAGCCCGCTCTGCGCCCAGCCTGAGCGGATTCACCACGGCTTCTTCCCCTGGAGTGAAGTCCCCGACAATCGTCGGAATGAAGCGCCCGAGCACGGGACGCCAGGGCACATATTCGCCGAACGGGACCAGGCGAATCTTGTCGTACCGCCGCAGAGGCTTCGCGTCGAATTGCGAATTGGAATGTGGGCTGATCGTATGAACGCTGTTGAAATACCGCTGGTCCTCGACCGTCGCCGTGCTGACGATCAGGTAACTGCCCGTCTCCCGGGCCAGCGCGTCCAGTTTCTTCCGAACCGCTTGATCGTTTTCGTAAAACAGCGCGAGCGGCGATTCGGGCCAGATGACGATGTCTGCCCTCTTATCAGGCGCGCGGCCGATCGCCTCTTTCGTGAGTTTGATGGCGTTATCCAGATCGCGCTCGGTCACTACGGAATCCGGCGGAAGGTTCGGCTGTACGCCCACGACGGTCACAGTCGCGCCGCCGGGCTGCTCAGTGCGGCTGAGTTGCGGAGGCAGCATGAAGAAGATTGCCGCGAAGAGGAATAACAGTGCGGCGGCTCGCGCGACCGGTCGTTCTCTGAATTTTAGCGCCAGGACGAGGAGCGCGCTCACGGCCACGATTTCGGCGCTTATGAGATAGACGCCGCCCAAGCGCGACAGGCTGGCGATTCTGAAATGCTGAGCTTGCGAGACGCCCAGCGCGTTCCACGCCACCCCGGATACGATCGGGCGCAGCCATTCGGTCGCCACCCAGACGACTGGCGCGAAGGCTATCGCCCACCAGCCGAATCTGCGAATGAGTTTCGCCATCGCCGCCGCGAAGATCGCCGGGAAGATCGCCAGGATGGCCGAGCACAGCATCGTTACGGCGTAGGCGACGGCCGTCAGCATCTGGCCGAAATGCGTCATCGAATGCGCGACCCAGTTATCGGCGAAGAACGTGAATTCGAGCCCGGCAAGCCATCCGAGCCACAACGCGCGACGCGTGGTCACGCCTCCCGCGATTACCTTCAATAAAGGCGCGAGCGCCACCCATGCGAGAAAACTCAGTTCAAAAGGCGGGAACGAAAGAAGGAGCAGAAGGGCCGAGACGACAGCCGCCATCGATTGCCATAACAGACCGTCGGACGCGAGCGAAAACCTGGAAAGCGACAAACTGGATCTCATCCGCGTTACTGCCGCTCCTCATCTTGAGTCGGATTGGTGCGCGGATCGGAAGGCGCGACCGAAGGAGCTTGCTGATCCTGGCCGCAATCGCTGATCTCGGGACCACAGTTCCGGACGATCCGGACGACGCCGTTATGTGAAGCGCGCAATTTATTCATAAGAGCCTCAGCGTCGGAGAGTTTCACGAGCGGCCCGACTTTGATCAGAAAACTCTGCCCCGTAGGGGCGGCCTCGATCTCGGTGGGCACACCGTACCGACTCTGCAACTCCGCGCTCTGCCGTTCAGCCGACGCCAAAGTCTGCAACCCGAGTACGCGCACCGTGAATCCTTTCCCGTCTTTCGCCACCTCCAGAGCCTCGGCTGGTCGAAAAACGTAACTGACCAGTACGCCCGACGCGAAGTAGAGTGAACAGGCGGCCACAAGCCCGGCAAAAATCACCAGCGCCAGTTTGTCCCTGCTCGTAAGGCGGCTCAATGCTTCGATCATAAGATGTGGGGTGGATTTAGTCCGGCCAACTCATGGGCGGACTAAATTCACCCACATCTTAGCATGTTATGCGCCCGCGCTGATAAAACACGACTTGCCACTTCAACGCCCGTCTACTTATGATGACCCGCCAATTAAACGTAATCCGTCATACAGGGCGGAAGCAATGAAGTTATTACAATGAGCGAGCTTGTCGAAGATGAAGACTTTTATTGGGAAGGCGGTTTCATTGTCTTCACCCGCCACTACCATTTGAAGCGCGGTTATTGTTGTGGATCGGGATGCCGCCATTGTCCTTACGACCCTCGATGGACGGGCGGCGAGACCATGGTCTCGCCCGAAGACCCGGCAGCCGCGTCGCAAAGTGAACATACGAAACAGGCGGAGACGAATTCTACCGGAGACGACCGATGAACTATTACGAATCAGGAGATCTTGTTATCTCGCCGGTTCGAGCGTCAATCGCCGTTTCGCCATCGCCTCGACTTTCTGCTTGCTGTAGAGCAACGGGAAATATTTTCCTTCGGCCCACAGCGGCAGCAAGTCGCCGTAATGTTTGCTCCCCGGCTGTCCCGACTGTCCCGGAACGCTCGTGGCCACCGACCGATCCCAATCGCTCACGTCCAGGATTTCACGGAACGACGCGCCGTGGCTTTGCCGGAAGTTCGGCCCACCCGTGCTGTTCACCGTGTTCCCATCGCCGCCGCGTTCGACGGAAGGCAGATTGAAGAGCGCCCGGCGTTCGGCGTCTGTCGAAAGCGCGTGCGTGAACGTCGCGACGTGCGATTTGCCCCAGCGCCACTTCGACGAATCGTCGCCGAGCCGTTCGCGCGCCTCTTTCACGGCCTCTTCCAAACTCGTTAGCAATACGGCGTCACGACCGCCGCGGGCGTCTTCTCCGCCGAACCATCTCTGCGACGGGTTCTTCAAGGCGTGAATTGTCTTGAGCGGAGAAATCCGCCCGCCCACGGCGCGCCAGGCGGCTTCGGGAATGTGCCGTTTGAAGACCGCGGGAGTCAACTTATTCAGCCAGATTTCAAATAGAGTGGCGGCGGCGGAATCCTTGCCGAGACCACAATCCCAAGATGTCAGCATTTCGACGAAAGGCCGCAATTCCGACTTCGCGCCCTTCGCTTCACGCAACATGGCAGTCAATTCGCGCGCGGGCAGCGAGGCCTCGTCGTGCTGCAATTTTTCAAAATCAGCTACGTTGAATTTGCTCTTCGCCGAACTCAACGCTTCGGAAATTCGCGAGAACCGGATCGGATCTGTCCACTCGTATCCGAGTTCCTGTTTGTAGCCTGACGGCAAAATGTTGTGATTGGCTGTGGCGATGAAATGTTTCGACGGGTTGAATGATTGTGGAAGCTCCGAAACGGGCAGAAAACCTTGCCATTCGTATTTACCTTCGGCCCCCGGGACGGGCAGCAAACCCGACCAGCCCTTGCGAACCGGCGCCATTCCGGCCGCCACCCAGCCGATGTTCCCGTCAACGTCGGCGTAGACCAGATTCTCCGACGGGACTTTCCACCGTTCCATCGCCTTCAGAAACTCTTTCCAGTTCTGAACCCGATTGAGCGTGAGCGAAGCAAGATAGCCGGCTGTGCCCGGCTCGCTGCCCACCCACCGCAGCGCGTAAGCCCGGTGAAGCGCTTTGTCTTCGTAGATGACCGGGCCATGCGCCGTGAATTTCAATTCAACTTCGCGCGGCTGCGTTTCGCCTTTGACTTTGATCTGTTCGCGCTCGACGCGCATCGGCTCCCATTTGCCGCGATAGCGGTATTCGTTCGGATTCGCCGGGTTGACGTCTTCGACATAGAGGTCTTGCTGGTCAATGCCGACGATGGTGAAGCCGAAGCCGACCCGTTCGTTGTGCCCGGCGGCGACTCCGGGCAGCGCAGGCTCTCCTGCTCCGATCACGTTCCATCCCGGCCCGACCAGGTGAACCAGGTAACGCAGACTTGGCAGCGCGATCGTTCGATGAGGATCATTCGCCAGAATCGGTTTGCCGGTTGCCGACATCGTTCCGTCAATCACCCAGTTGTTGCTGCCGTCGTTCGGATTGAACGTGACGGGGCCGCCGGCGGAGTTTGCCGCTGCGAGAATTCTCGAATCGATGCCCGCCACATCTAGCCCTTCCGGCATTTCGATCTTTCGCTCCGGCTCGGTTTCGATCCATTCGTCAACGAACTCTTTGCCGAACTCGTGGACAAGTCGCGCGCGTAACACTTCGGTTGAAGCGTTGCGCGTCATCACGTAGCCGGCCACTCGCGTCAGGCAGACTTCGGGAGTCCACGGTTCGGGTTTCGATCCCGTAAGCTGAAATTCGATGGGCAATCGGTCTTTACTCAATTCGATCTGAGCGTTCACGCCGTGTACGAAGGCTTCGATGATCTGCCGCGCGTCGGGGGCGTAGGATTCGTACTCGGGCTTCATATCGCCCCGGTAGCGAATCAACCGCGCGAATCGGTCACGCTCGACGGCGCTCGGCCCCAACACCTCTGCCAATTTGCCTTCTCCGACGCGACGCCAAAGGTCCATCTGCCACAGGCGGTCCTGCGCCGCGACGAAGCCCTGAGCGAAGAAGAGGTCGTCTTGCGTCTCGGCGTATATGTGAGCGATGCCCCATTCGTCGCGCGACACATTGACGGATTTTTGCAGACCTTTGAGCTTGATCCGGCCGTCGGTCTGCGCGAGCGCGCCGAGCGCCTGTTCTTGCAGACTACGCGTCTGAACCGCGCGTCCGCGGGGCGGCGATGCGGCGAGCAATGAGATTACGACAATCAGAATGACGATAGTCATCGGTTTCATATTTCGATCTCCTGGTGTTGTTACCCGCCGAGGGCGAATCATTATTTGCGGATCATCATAAGCGATTACGAACAGGCTGGCATAACGGTTGCGGCGACTACGCGCACATCAGGTTCCCGACCTGTAGCGACTGCGCTACATTCCCGACCTTGAAATGGACACCGAATAAGGAGAATTTGGAGGGATGAAATGAATTCTAAGTTTGGACGAAGCGTGATCAGCGCGCTTTGTGCGGGAATCGTATTCTGTTTCGCGGCGATCACGGCGTCGGCGCAGGACTATCATCAACCTTACCCGCAGCCTTATTCACAACCTTATCCGCAATCCTACTCGCAACCTTACTCGCGGCCCAGCCTTAGTTCGCGCGCCGCCTCGAACGGCGGCGCCATGGGTAACGCGCTGGAAGGATCAGCGGACGCGGCAAAGATCCTCCACGACATTGCGGACGCGCGGAACAAGATTCCCCAGGATGTGTTACGCGACGCGGCCGCCATCGGCGTCTTCAAAGGCGTCTTCAATTTGTCTTTCATCGGCGGCCATCGCCATGGCGATGGGGCAATCACCGTTCGTACGCCCGGCGGATGGAGCGCTCCTGTTTTCTATAAGTTGCGAAGCGACGGCTTCGGTCCGCCAGCCTCATGCTCGCCGGCCGATTACCTGCTGATCTTCATGAACCGCGAATCCATAAGAGATATTGAGGATGGCGAGCTCGATCTGAACCGTGAAGCGAACGCCGTGGCCGGCCCGGTCTTGGGGGGCGAGGGGATGGCCGGACATCCTGAATTCCTGAAGTCTAAAACGGTCTTTGTTTACTCGCGCGGCAAGGAATCGTATGTGGGCGCGGTGATAGACGACGCCAAACTCATGGCCAGAGACGGCGTGAACCGTGATCTCTACGGCATGAACGCGTTCGCTCTGTTATCTGATCCGTCGCCATTGCCGAATATGTGTACGGCCTGTTTGACGCCGGGCGTTTCCGATTTCCAGCAGACCGCGCCCGTCACCGACCAGCAGCCGGCTCAGGTGGTAGTCGCGCAACCGCAACCCATTTCCCAACAGGAATTCGTTTGGAACCGGTCAGCGCAGCGCAACCGGAACCGGGGAGTAAAGGTTATCGTCATAAAGATTATCAATGACGATGACGGTGATGAGGAGGACGAGGAAGTGGTGGAAGTCATAGCTCAACCACAACCGCAACCGCGACCACTACTAGTAGGCGCCTGTTGCCCCCGCCCGCATAAAAGGAAACTCTGACATCCAGTCCTGCATTTTCCTGTAGGCGAAACCCGAGCAGGAAAATGCAGGACAGAAAAATAGCGTCTCGAAGTCACAGCCAACAGAAGAGATATTTGACTGTACCAAAAAGTCTATTGAAGTAGAGTTCATTGAGTAGTATCTTCAGGGGCCCCTATTGATAATCCCCCTCGCGACACGCACACACCAATCCGAAGGGGGTTCTTTCATGTCAGCGCAAGATAAAGCGGCCAACCTTTTTGAATACATCAGCAAAGTTTACGCAATAGATCTGCCCGTGGCTCGCATAGTGACCAGCTATGACGACCTGTTTTGGCGTCAGGCCGATCTCATCCCCTGCTCGCATTGCAGAATCAAGGAATTCGATCGCGGAAATAAATCGAATGAAACGAACGAAACGCCGGAGGCGGTCGCCGAAGACGCCTGGCTGGCGGTCTACAAAAGCTCCTATGACGACCCTCCGCCATTGCCGCCGGTTCTCAAAGAGTGGGTGGGGCCGTCTTCGCATCCGGCCAAGAGGCCGAAACCATCGCCAGCGCGCGAGGGGGGAGAAAAGTTTGAAGATAAACCCTCCCGCTTGACGGCGTTGAACAATTACCTTGAAAACCATTGGGACCCTTGGGCAAAGCAGGTTTTGCCGTTGTTCAAGGCGAATGAGCTTTACGATCAACTCTTCTCTCTGCACCAGCGGCTCAGCGTCGAAGGAGACCGCATCGAAATTTTATGGGGACATCTTTTCCTGGCCTGGAATTACAGCGCTGGAATCAAAATCCATCATCCGCTCCTGCTGACCCCGCTGGACCTCGAATTCAACCCTGACCGCAGGAAAATCACGCTCAGGCCGGCTCAATCCCGCACGACGCAGTTCGATCTGGAATGCCTGCGAGAACTCGATTACCCAAACAAGGATAAGCTCCTGAAGCACGTCGCAAAAATAAACGGCGGAGAGGCGCCGCCCGATGTTTGGAACCACGATCAGATGCGCAGCATCGCCACGACCGTGACGGGATTGTTGAGCACTGCGCCCGTCGAGGAGACGAATCTTTACGAGAACGCGCCGATCGCGCAGCCGCCGGCGTCTCCCATCCCCTCCATTTATAACGCTCCGGTAATTTTCGTGCGACAGCGCGCGCGCCATTTCTGGATAGACGACGCCCAAAAAACGGCGGATTCGGTTCTGGCCGGGAACGAACTGTCGCCATTCATCCGTTCGCTGGTCGCTGATCAAAGCGCCGGCGAGCCGCCGAATCTTGAGGACGGCCTGGCCTTTCAAAGCGCCGGCGGGGCGCCGAATCTTGAGGAAGGCGCGGCCCTCGTTGAGGGGACCGATGACGGCGAGCTTTTCTTTCCTCTCGAATATAACGATCAGCAAAAAGAGATTCTGGACAGGTTGAAAGAACGCTTCGGCGTTTTGGTGCAAGGCCCGCCCGGAACCGGCAAAAGCCATACAATCGCCAACATCATCAGTTCATTGCTCGCGCGAGGGAAGCGCGTACTCGTCACCAGCCAGACAGAGAATGCCTTGAAAGTGCTGCGAGATCTCATACCGCCGGAGATCAGAAGTCTCTGTGTCAGCCAGTTGGGCAGCGACGCGGAATCGAAGAAACAGCTCAACGATTCCGTCGTCGAGATCGGCAAACGGCTGGCCTTGAGAAACAGCCGCGAGCCCGAAGAGAGGATCCGGCACATAGGCTCTGAGCTGAAAACCGTCCGCGACGAACAATCGAGACTGCATCAACAGATAAGGGATTGGGCCGAACTCGACTCCTGCAAGATCACGATCGGCGGCGCCGAAGTCACCGCGCACCAGGCCGCCAAAGAATGTTCGCATGGCGATAGAAATCACTCTTGGTTGCCGGACAGGCTCGCCCCAGAAACCGAGCCTCCGCTTTCGGTCGGAGAGTTGAAGGAATTATGCGCGCTGCTGGGCGGCATCTCGCCGCAAGACAGGCAGGCTTGCCTTCAATACCTTCCCGATCCGGCGAGGATTCAATCGACCGGAAATATTTCGAAAGTCTTTGACGACCTGCGTTTCGCTTCCGCCCGCGCCGTCGAGACGGAAGATTTACGAGCCGATTGGCCCCCGCCACTACGCGAAGCGCAACCGGAAGAGATCATCAAGGCGCTCTCCATCCTCGAACCCGCGCTCACCGACTGGAAGCGGCTCGATTCAGAATGGCGTCTGCGACTCCTCAATTTGATGGTGTCGGGAGAGAGTCAAAATTCTTTCTGGCGCGAATTCCTGCAAGCCTGCACGGAACTTTACGAATGCGCCTTCCCCTCATTCCAGGAGATTCAGGGATTTGAGATAACCATCGCCGATCTGCCTCCGGATTTTGACCGTGACGCCGCTCTGGAAGAGTTGCGGGTGAACGTCGAGAAAGGGAAGAATCCTTCCAGCGCGCTTACGCGTCTCTTGCTTTCTCAGCCGGCGAAACAGCTTTTCGACGCGGTCAGGATCGACGGAAAGAAACTCACGACGCTCCAAAGAATAGATTTGCTCTGGGCGCGTTTCTCTTACGAAGATTATCTCAAGAAATTCGAGCTTCGATGGGATCAAGGCATTCGAAACGTGGACGGTCCGGGGCGAGACCCCGAGGCGTTGATGCCGTTGGCCGACGTCGAGTCTCGGCTGAAAGACTTCCGCGCCGTGGTGGAGTGGATAGACAACCACCTCACTCAAGTCGGAACCGCCCTGACCTCACTGGGATGCCCGTCCCACAAACAGACCTTTCATAAAGGGGCCTGCCTGGGGGAACACCTGGAAACATTGCAGGGGCAGGTGGCGGCGATAGACGAGCATCGATTGACCGATTACCTTCTGCAACTCCAGAAGCAACTCAGCGGCGAAGCTAAAAAGCAGGACGCTCATCCGCTCTGGGCGCAATTTGCCGCCGCGATCAAAGACCGTTCCAGCGAGGATTACAAGAAGGCGTATGAAGAAGCGACGCGCCTTGCGGGTCTCCGCCCAGGCGTGGTGAGACTTGAACATTTGCTGAAGAGACTTCGGAGCGTGGCGCCCAAATGGGCGTCCAAGGTCGAACGCGAGGCGGCGAAGTCCGGCGTCGGGGCGCTGCCTCAAGACTGGGCGCTTGCCTGGCGATGGCGGCGACTCAACGAGTGGTTGATTCGTCTCCACAACCGCGAGAGCGTAGAGAGCCTTCAAAATCGCCTTGAAAGGGCGCGGAAAGTGGAGCGCGAGCTGATTACTCAACTCGTCACCGAGCGAACCTGGGAGAGACAGATTTCGAACATCGAAGACCGCCAATACATGGCCCTGACGGCCTGGGCCAACGCAATGAGGCAATTCGGCAAAGGAACAGGGAAGTACGCTCAGCGCCACCTGGCGGCGGCAAACAGGGCGATGGTCGAGGCGGTAGGCGCGGTGCCGGTCTGGATCATGCCGCTCTTCCGGGTCGTTCAATCCTTCGAGGCGAAACCCGGCGCCTTTGACGTGATCATCGTGGACGAAGCGAGCCAATGCGATCTGCGCGCCTTGCCTGTGCTGTATCGAGGGAAAAAGGTCTTGATCGTCGGCGACCCCGAACAGATCAGCCCGGCGAACGTCGGCATTGAGAAAGAGAAGATTTACGAGTTGAACCGCCAGTTTCTGACGAGCATTCCCTACCCGGAGCGATTCGACATAGATCACAGCCTCTATGAGATCACCGGCACGATACCGGAGATAGATAGAATCCTTTTGACCGAACATTTTCGATGCGTGCCGCCGATCATCGAATTCAACAACCACCTGTCGCCGAGTTACGGGGGCAGGCTGGAACCGCTTCGCCGCCCATCGCCTCAGGAGATACTCGACCCGCCGATTCAGGCGGTTTACGTCGAGGATGGGTATAAGAACAGCAATGACATCAATGAGCCGGAGGCGGAAAGACTCGTCGAATCCGTGGTCAACCTCTGTCAAGACCCGCGATATGCGCTTTCCGGAGGTAATAAGCGGAAGCGAACGATGGGAATCATCTCGCTGCTCGGCGAAAAGCAGGCGAAACACATCTCGAACCTCATCGCGCGCCATCCAGGCCTGGACGAGAGGGAAAGGGAAGAGCGCAGAATCATCTGCGGCGACGCCTACGCTTTTCAGGGTGACGAAAGGGACGTGATGTTCCTGTCTCTTGTGATCGCGACCAACGCGCCATTCTCGCCCCAGGTCAGAGAAGACGCCCGACGACGATTCAACGTCGCCACGAGCCGCGCCAGAGATCAGGTCTTCCTCTTTCACTCGGTCCGGTTGAGAGACATCAATAACCCCGAGTGCGTGCGGCATAAGCTCCTCAGTTGGTACCTCAACCCGCCCAAGTCCGAAGTCGAAGCGGGTCTCAAAGTCCTCAAGCAGACGGCGGACAGCGAATTCGAGTTCGAGGTCGGAGAAAGCATCATCGGCCGAGGCTATACCGTCATCCCGCAATTTCGCCCGTTTCCGAGAGACTCTCAGTACCGGATCGATCTGGTCGTGGAGGGAGAGAACGGCCGCGTCGCCATCGAGTGCGACGGAGATCGATGGCCCGGAGACGAAAAGTGGGAGTATGACCAACACCGTGAGGCCCAGTTGCGCCGAGCAGGCTGGAAATTCTGGCGCATCAGCGGCAGCGCGTTTTATCGAAATAAGGAAAAGGCGTTGGCCGGGCTGTGGGAATTTATGGAAGACGCGGGCGTCAATCCGAACAATTGAGATTGAGGCTTTGCCACAGAGGCACAGAGACACAGAGAAAATGAAGTGAACAGGAGCCCTCCTGTTGGCCTTTATGGCTTTCTCTCTGTGGCTCCGTGGCTCTATGGCTAATTCGGTTGAGTCGATCTCAATCGCTTCGATTTAGGCTTTCACGTAAATCTCCGCCCCGACCTTCTTGAACTCTTCCGCCTTCTCGCGCATCCCTGCTTCAATCGCCGCCTGTTCATCGAGTCCCTGCTTGGCCGCGAAATCGCGCACGTCCTGCGTGATCTTCATCGAGCAGAAATGCGGGCCGCACATCGAGCAGAAATGGGCTTGTTTCGCGCCCTCTTGGGGCAGCGTCTCGTCGTGGAATTCGCGCGCGGTTTCGGGGTCCAGCGAGAGGTTGAATTGATCCTCCCAGCGGAATTCGAAGCGGGCTTTCGAGAGCGCGTTGTCGCGGAGTTGCGCGCCCGGGTGGCCTTTGGCCAGGTCTGCGGCGTGAGCGGCGATTTTGTAAGCGATCACGCCGTCCTTCACGTCTTTCTTGTCTGGCAGGCCGAGATGTTCTTTCGGCGTGACGTAGCAGAGCATCGCCGTGCCGAACCATCCGATCATCGCGGCGCCGATGGCCGAAGTGATGTGGTCGTAGCCGGGCGCGATGTCCGTAGTGAGCGGGCCGAGCGTGTAAAAAGGCGCTTCGTCGCAGGCCGCGAGCTGTTTGTCCATATTCTCTTTGATCAAATGCATCGGCACGTGGCCCGGGCCTTCGATCATCACCTGGCAATCCATCTCCCAGGCGATCTTCGTGAGCTCGCCCAGAGTTTCCAATTCGGCGAACTGCGCTTCGTCGTTGGCGTCGGCGATCGAGCCGGGGCGCAGACCGTCGCCGAGCGAGAACGACACGTCATAGGCGCGCATGATCTCGCAGATTTCGCGGAAGCGCGTATAGATGAAGCTGTCTTCGTGATGCGCAAGGCACCATTTGGCGATGATCGAACCGCCGCGCGAGACTATCCCCGTGGCCCGCTTCGCAGTCAGCGGAATGAACGGCAGACGGACGCCGGCGTGAATCGTAAAGTAGTCGACGCCCTGCTCGGCCTGTTCGACGAGCGTGTCGCGGAAGACTTCCCACGTCAGTTCTTCGGCCTTGCCCGAGACTTTTTCTAAAGCCTGATAGATCGGCACCGTCCCGATGGGCGCCGGCGAATTGCGAATGATCCATTCGCGAGTGGCGTGGATGTTTTTGCCCGTCGAGAGGTCCATCACGGTGTCGGCTCCCCATTTCGTCGCCCAGCGCATCTTCTCGACCTCTTCTTCAATCGAGGACGCGACGGCGCTGTTGCCGATGTTGGCGTTGATCTTGACCAGGAAATTGCGGCCGATCGCCATCGGTTCGCTCTCGGGGTGATTGATGTTGGCTGGAATGATGGCGCGTCCGCGAGCGACCTCCTGGCGGACGAATTCGGGCGTGACGTAAGACGGCACGCTCGCGCCGAAGCTTTCGCCCCGGTGTTGATGATTGAGGCGGTTGCGGTCGCCGTTGATCAGAGCTTCGAACGTGGCCTGCCGCCCCAGGTTTTCGCGGATGGCGACGAACTCCATTTCGGGCGTGATAACGCCTCGACGGGCGTAATGCATCTGCGTGACGGCGTGGCCGGTCTTCGCGCGCAGCGGTTGGCGCCGCAATCCGGGAAACTCTTCGAGCTTGCCTCTGGCCTTGTCGTGCGCGTAAATGGCCTCTTCGATTGAACGATAGCCGTTGTCTTCCGGCTTGACCTCGCGGCCTTCGTATTCTTCCACGTCGCCGCGGGCGATGATCCACTGGCGGCGCAGAGCGGGCAACCCGTCGCGCACGTCGCCGTTGAATGAGGGATCGCCCCACGGGCCGCTACTGTCGTAAACGCGAACGGGATCGTTGACCTCGATCTGGCCGTTGAAACTTTTGGTCACATGTTGGCTGACTTCGCGGAACGGCACGCTTATGCCCGGTTGCGAGCCGGCGACGTAGACTCGTTGTGAATTCGGAAGTTGTGTTTCGAGTGATGTGTTCATTGTTTTCCTTTCTTCCTACGACGGTATTAGCCGTATCAGGTTCCAAGGGTCTCCGATTTTCGGACTCTCAGCCGCAAGCGATTTGCGGCTCCCCCGAAAAGATTTCATCCACAAAGAACACGAAGAAGACACAAAGGATCCTTCGTGCCTTCTTTGTGTTCTTTGTGGACAAGTTAGTTGACAAATTTTCGCCACTCCAATTTGCCGTGGCTGCCAAAGTTGATAAGAAGGCCGGCTTTAAAGCCTGCAGCCTTGAGGTAGTTCAGAATTTGTGATTCCTCTTTGCCTGTGAGTCTGTCCATCGCTTTAAGTTCGACAATGATTTGTCCGTAGCATATAAGGTCGGCGCAATATTCTTTCTTCAGCCGCTGTCCCTTATATGCGACAGTCAATTGTTTCTGGGCTTCGAACGGAATGCGGCGGCCGCCCAACTCTATCTCAAGCGCTTCTTGATAAATCGCTTCGAGGAAACCCGGTCCAAGCTCGCTATGAACTTCTATCGCAGCGCCAACAATAGCGTAACATTCTTCGCCCAAGATCAATTCTTTTCCTTCGTGAGTCTTCGTGTTCTTTGTGGAGATCATTTTCATCCTCCAATACACGACATCGTTCGCAGCGGCTGAACGAACTCGGGATCGTTTATGTGATGCCGGTCTTCTTTCTTCTCCACGGTCGCCACGATGAAATCGATCAGTTCATCGCGCGAAGCCCCGGCTCTCAGCAACCGTTTGACGTTGTGTTCGACGTTCGAAAAGAGGCATGTGCGGATCATCCCGTCGGCGGTCAACCGAATGCGGCTGCAATGGCCGCAGAACGGCTGTGTGACGGGGTTGATGAAGCCGATTTCGCCCGGCGCGCCGTCGGCGAAACGCCATCGCCTCGCCGTCTCGCTCAGGTTTTCCGATTTGACCCTTTCGAGCGGGTAGACCGCATCGATCCGCATTCTCAACTCTTCGCCCGGAACGACCATTTCGCGCCGCCAGACCTTGCCGTTGTCGAGCGGCATGAATTCGATAAAGCGCACGCTCACGCCCTTCTCGCGGGCGAACTCGGCGAAGCGGATCGCCTGGTCGTCGTTGATGCCGCGAATCGCCACGCTATTGATCTTGACCGGGCGCAGGCCTGCCTCGATCGCGGCGTCAATGCCGTCGAGCACTTGAGGCAATTCGTTGCGGCCCGTGAGCAGCGCGAAGCGGTCCGGCGTCAACGAGTCCAGGCTGACCGTGAGGCGCTGCAATCCCGCGTCTTTCAGCGCCTTCGCGCGGCCACGCAGGAAGTGCGCGTTGGTGGTCATCGCCAGATCCTTGATGCCCTCGATTTTAGCCAGGCGCTCTACCAGGCTTTCCAGATCGCGTCGAAGCATTGGCTCGCCGCCCGTCACGCGCAACTTGTCGGTCCCGAGGCTGACGAAAATCTCCGCCAGGCTGATGATCTCCTCGTAGCTCAGAATCTCCGGCTTGGGCTTCCACTCCATTGCCTCTTCGGGCATGCAATAGAAGCAGCGGAAATTGCAGCGGTCGGTGATCGAAATGCGCAGGTCGCGGATGGCGCGCCCGTAGCTATCTTTTAACAAAACGGGGAGGGTCATACCTAATTCCTGTCCGTGCTTGCTTTTGGAAATTGACGGCAAGTATTCTAACAGCCTGTGGCGCCAAGTCACAAAATCAAAGCGCAATCTCATTTATGTCGAAATCACATGACCCACAGATCATAGCTCAACTGCGCGAAATCGCTGGCGCCGATGGCGTCGCCTGGGGCGACGATGAATTGCTGGTTTACGAATGCGATGCGATGACGACGCACCGAGCGCGCCCGCTGGCCGTCGTCTTCCCGCGCTCGACCGACCAGGTTTCGCGCGTCATCAGGCTTCTGCACGAGAACCGCATCCCGTTCGGGCCGCGCGGCGCGGGGACCGGATTGAGTTCCGGCGCGATCGCCACCGGCTGCGAAAAAGGGGACCGGGCCGTGGTCATCGAAATGGCGCGGATGAACCGCATCCTCGAAGTCGATTACGCCAACCGCCGCGCCATCGTGCAGCCGGGCGTGATCAACGTCAAATTGTCGCAGGCGGTGGCCGCGCGCGGCTACCATTACGCGCCGGACCCCTCGTCGCAGACTTCATGCACCATCGGCGGCAACGTGGCCGAAAACGCCGGCGGGCCGCACTGCCTGAAATACGGCTCGACCACGAATCACATCCTCGGCCTGGAAGTCGTTTTGCCCACCGGTGAGGTGATCTCGCTCGGCGGCGGCGGGGCGGACGTCGCAGGTTATGACCTGCTCGGAGCTTTCGTCGGCAGCGAAGGCACGTTCGGCGTCACGACCAAAATCACCGTCAGGTTGACGCGCACGCCGCAAATGGTCATCACTCTACTCGCCGACTTTATGGACATCAACGACTCCAGCCGCGCCGTCTCGGCCATAATCGCCGGAGGAATGCTGCCGGCCGCCTTGGAGATGATCGACAAGGTGACGATCAACGCCGTCGAAGACTCGGTCTATGCCGCAGGCTATCCGCGAGACGCGGCGGCCTGTTTGATCGTCGAACTCGACGGCTTGCGCGCGGGGCTGCAAACACAGGCCAAACGGGCTGCCGAAATCTGCTTCCGACACAACGCGCGGACCGTGCGCGAGGCCAGCGATGAAACCGAGCGCAAGAAACTGTGGGCGGGGCGCAAAGGGGCGTTCGGCGCCTTGGGACGCGTCAGCCCCGATCTGCTGGTTCAGGACGCCGTCGTGCCCAGAACGAAATTGCCAGACATCCTGGCCAAGATTTACCTTATAGGCGCGAAATACAATCTGCGCCTCTCGACCGTCTTTCACGCGGGCGACGGCAACCTCCATCCGAATCTGAATTACGACGGGCGCGACGCCGACGAGGTCGCGCGCGTCCACGCCGCGAGCAAGGAGATCATGAAATTGTGCGTCGACGCGGGCGGCTCAATCACCGGCGAACATGGAGTCGGCGTGGACAAGATCGAATACATGCCGATGATCTTCGACCAGGCGTCGCTCGACGCGATGCTAGCGGTCAAGGACGTCTTCAACCCGTTGGGGTTGTGCAACCCGGGGAAGGCCGTTCCCGCGCAACGCATGTGCCGCGAGTATCGCAAGGGATTCAACTTTGAGTTAAGCTAGTGCCCCCTTTTTAAGAGGCTTTCTGTCGTAATGAGCGACACCCCGAAAGAATAAAAACGCGCTTTGAGCCCCTTCCTTTACGCGGCCGAACTCCAGGCAGCTAAAAGGCTGGACTAAAAGCGATTTTCCGCAGGAGCCTTCAAGCCGCTTTGCAACGCCCCGAAAGATTGAAATTGCTGCGCGAGGTTAGGGCAAACTGCCCCTTATTCGAGGAAAGATGAAATTTAGTCGCATTTCAACCCTTCCACTGATTCTGTCACTCTCTATCGCCGCTATGGCGCAAGACCAGACTTCCGCGAACGACTCGCCCGAGGTGATGAGACAACAGGTCGAGCGCATGCAGCGGCGACTTCAGGATTGGCCTCAGCTCAGTCGCTACAAAGAGGCCAACGCCAAAGTCCCCGCGCCTGATAGGGCCGAAAGCCGTGTGGTCTTCATGGGAGATTCGATCACTGACGGCTGGAAACTGGACGAATACTTCCCCGACAAGACTTACATCAACCGCGGCATCAGCGGGCAGACCACGCCGCAAATGCTGATCCGATTCCGTCCCGACGTGATCGCGCTGAAACCGCGCGTCGTATTGATACTCGCCGGGACAAACGACATCGCCGGCAATACGGGCCCGATGACGCTGGAGATGATCGAAAACAATTACGCATCGATGGCCGATCTGGCGAAGTCGAATGGAATAAAGATTATCTTCGCCTCGGTGCTCCCGATTCACGACTACGGCAAGACGAAGGTCTCCGAACGCCGCCAGCCCGAACAGATCCTCAAACTAAATGAATGGTTGAAGGGCTATTGCAAAGCCAAGGGGCACATCTACCTGGACTATTTCGGCAAGATGGTCGATGAAAAAGGGATGCTCAAGGCGGAACTGGCCAACGACGGCCTGCATCCGAACGCCGAAGGTTACAAGATCATGGCGCCGCTGGCCGAAAGCGCGATCAGGCAGGCGCTGAGCAAGAGATAAGACGGGGCGAGGGGGGGACGGGGCGACGGGGCGATAAGGAGATTGGATTTCCTTGTCGCCCCGTCGCCCTGTCGCTGCGTCGCCGAGGTCTCGCATAAAGCAAGATGAATAAAATCACTGTCATTCGCGGCGACGGCGTCGGGCCTGAAGTCTGTGACGCCACGATCCGGGTCATCGAAGGCGCCGGCGTCAAATGCGAATGGGACTTCGCGCTCGTCGGCCGCGAAGCCGAAAAACAATGCGGCGCGCCGCTGCCCGTCGAGACTCTCGATAAGGCTCGCTCCAGCCGCGTCATCCTGAAAGGCCCGGTCGTCATCGAGAAGATGGGCGACAAGGTGGTCATCTCACGAGACGATCATACGCAGCGGGTCTATTCGAACGTCAACACTGCCCTGCGGCTGGAACTCGGCGCTTACGTCAATGTCCGCCCGCTGCGCGCATTCGAGGGCGTGCGATCACATGCGCCCAAGCTGGACGTGGTGGTCATCAGAGAGCTGACCGAGGATTTGTACAGCGGATACGAGCACAACGTCGGTGAAGACGCCGCCGAAGCGATCAAAATCACCACCCGCCGCGCCTCCGAACGCGCCGCGCGATTCGCTTTTGAATACGCCGCCGAGCGCTGGCGGCGGCGGTTGAGCGTCATTCACAAGGCCAACGTGCTCCAACTGACCGACGGATTGTTCTTGCGCGCGGCCCGCGACGTCGCCCGCGAATATCCTAAAATCAAATGCGATGACGCGATGATCGATTCATGCGTCTATCAACTGGCTTGCAGGCCCGAAGGCTGGGATGTGTTGCTGATGCCGAACCAGTACGGCGACATCGTCTCGGATTTGTGCGCCGGCCTGGTCGGCAGCTTCGGCCTCGCGCCCGGCGCGAGCTTCGGTGACAACGTGGCCATCTTCGAGGCCGCGCACGGCGCCGCGCTCGACCTGGCCGGACAGAACAAAGTAAACCCGACGGCGCTGATCCTGTGTGGGGCGATGCTGTTGGAGCGCCTGGGTGAGATCGAGGCCGCGCAGCGCATCCGCGACGCCGTCAAAGCCGTCATCAAAGAAGGCCGCGCGGTCACGCCTGATCTGGGAGGCAACGCGAAAACGACGGCGATGACTAATGT
>DATCXQ010000007.1:0-9560 GCA_036565725.1 Blastocatellia bacterium | reverse complement strand
AGGCCGGCGTTAAAACGCGGCCTAAGCTCAACCGTCGCTCCGCGACGAAGAAGCGCCTCCCTGGGAACGCAAAAGATTTGGATAACGACAAGCCTCACGGTCAGGCTACCGCCACATTCCATCCACCGATCTGATAATCGCTCTAGGCTCACAATTATCCGGCGTTACAAGTTTTGCGGATGAAAAATGTCGGCGCCGCGCTCCGGACGTCGCAACTCATCGCGGATCGCCGCCAGGCTCATCCCGCTCCGGCTGAGCGCCAGAAACCCGATGAGCAGCAGCGGCAGTGAGAGCAGCGTGAAGGCGACCAGCGAAAAGCCGGTGGCCGACGTCTTATCCACCCCGAACAGCGTCAATCCGAGGACGGTGAAGAATTGATACGAACCGACGTTGGCCGGGGTGTTCGGAAGGGCCGTGCCCAGGCCTACGATCACATAGACCGCCACGCCGACCCAGAAGGAGAGGCGCAACCCATAGCCAAGCATGATCAACCACAGAGTGATCGCTTGCAGCGCGAGAAAGGGCAGCGATAGAGCGAACGCCAGGTAAAACTCTTTTGTGCGGCTCGCCTCGCGCAATCCTTCGCTCAATCGCTTGAACAACCCGGCGATCGCTCGCAGCGGTTTCCATCTCGGCAGGCCGCGATCCCCCGGTCGCTCGCTCCGCCGTGGGCGTGGCCGGCGAAGGACGAGGTAGATGAACAACGCGACGATCAGCGCGATGACGGCGCCGAACGTCTCCCCGGCTTCGATCAAATCTTCCGGCAACGGCGCGAAGATCGCCGCCAGGCCGACGCCCATCGCAATCCATACGCCGTCGAACAACCGCTCCAGGATGATCGAAGGAAGGATCGTTACAAAGCTCGCACTCATCCACCGTGAGGCGATGTAGCTGCGCACAAACTCGCCGGGGCGCATAGGCAGGACCTCGTTTGTGAACAGTCCAGCGTAGATGGCCTGCGTCGCGCGCAACAGGTCGATCTTTCCGACGGGCTCCAGAAGCAATCGCCAGCGCAAGGCTTGAACCACGTAACTCAACACGTCGAAAACCAGCGCCAGCGCGATCCATCGCCAATCGATGCCTGCCAGCTCGCCAGCCAGCTTCGACGGGTGAATGTCGCGCAGGACCCAGATCAATCCGGCGGCGGCCAGCAGCCAGCCGACGGCGTACCGCCAATTGCGGAATGTCGACTTTCCGGAGTTTTGCGCGGATGAGTCGGTCATTTCAGCTTCGAAACCTTGCCGAGCGCGACGCCGAGTCTCGGTAGGTCGAGCGCGTGGCGGTAGATTACATATCGCGGTTCCCAGCGGCTGGCGAATTTTGCCTTGTACGACTTGAGGCCGCCGAAGCTGAAGAGGAACGTCAGCCGCTGGAAGAACTGATGTACGGCCCTTTCCGTCGCCGAGGCCTCCTCGCGCTCCTGGAACCCTGACATCGGCGCCAGGCCGAAATTGAAGCGGGCGTAGCCCTCGTCACGGTCGCGCAGCAGCAGCTTGGCGAACAGGAAATCCATGAGGCCGTTCGGCGCGTCGGGGCGATGCCGCATCAGGTCAATCGTCGCCTCGCCGGGATGATATGAGGGGACGATGTTGACGAAGGCCAGCGCGCGGCCCCCGGCGTCTTCCGCCGTCGCGACCGGCGTCGAACGCAGATAAGCCGGATCGAACCGTCCCAACGAAAACTCGCGCTCGTGTCGGCCAGGCAGCCGCAGCCATCCGTCAGAGATTTCGCGCAACTGCTTCAGCAAGGCGTCGGGAACCGGGGCGGCGTAATATTTCATCCGAACGCCCTCCTTCTCCAACTGATTGACCCTGGAGCGAAGTCTCTTCCTCGCGCGGCCGTCGAGCGTGAAGCCCGTCAAATCCACGATCGCGTCGTCGCCGATCTTCAGCCTCTTGAAACCGAGGCTTCGATAGACGGACAGGAAGTCGGGCAGCGTCTGGTAGAACGCGACGCCCCACCCCTGATCTTCGCAAAATCGCCTGAACTCACCGATCGTCTCGGCGATCTCTTCCGGCGGGCCGACGGGGTCGGCCAGCGCGACGGCGAAATTCGCGCCGACGCCGTAGGCGATGAAACAACGCCTCGACGGGCTGAAGAAATAAGACTTGTTGGGCCAGAGCTTGAAATAATCGAGCGACGAGCGCCCATGCCGTTCGACGATCTCTTTTGCCATGGCGCGTTCGCGCGGCAGCGTGCGGTAGCGGTAGATGACCGGCCGAAAGAACGCGAAACCGGCGTAGGCGATCACCACGGCCGAAAGCGCGTAGAGCGAATCGAGGAACCACGCCGCGTAGGGCGTGCGCGGCATGAGGCGCGGATCGCCGGCCCATGTCAGATAGAGCAGAGTCCGATGAATCGAGTCCGCCAGGGTGAAATTGATTCCGAACTCGCGCTCGTCGAGCAGCCAGAAGCCCGCCACGCCGTAACAGAGCGCGACCGAGGCGGCGACCGCCAGGCGGACCGCCGCCCATCGCCAATCGGGCGGGGCGCTCCTGACCGTGAAGTCGCGGCGCGCCATCCACAACAGGCCGATCACGAAGAGCGAAAGCAGCGATTGCTCGTAATCGCGCCCTCTCAGCATATGCCCGATGACGGAGAGCGCCGAGAGCGCCAACACGAGATGATAGGCGCGCCGCTTGCGCTTATAGACATTGATCGCCGAGATGACGAGCGCGAATCCGATGAGCAGCGTGAACGAGCGCGGGAAGCGCATGAACTCCAGCGGCAAAACTTCATGCAACAACCGCCGCGCGGGCGTCGCCGGGTTCATCGCCCAATAGATGTTCGCCACGCCGCTCGCCAGCGTGATGAACGCAACGACCCGTATGAGCGATGATCTCCCCGCCATAGTCGTACAACCTAATCTCCGAGCGCGGGCTGGTCGGTACGGTAAGGCGCCCACTTGAGATTTGTCTGTAACTCGCGTTACAAGGTTTACAGGCGTATAAAAAGCATGTGTATGGAGAAAGCTTGGGCAAAAAGCTTGTGGCCGAAAGCGGGCGGTTACGTATTTGCGGTTTGTGGCGTCGCCGCCGTGACCGCCGCGCTGGCCCCGTTTCACGAACGTTTGAGTTCGACGGCGGTGGCGCTGGCGTTTTTGCTGGTCGTGTTGTTCGCGGCTACGGGTTGGGGCATCCGACCGGCGCTCCTCGCGGCGCTGCTGGGCGTTGCATGTTTCAACTTCTTCTTTATCCAGCCGGTTCATACTTTTATCATCGCCGATTCGCAGAACTGGGTCGCGCTGGGGGCGTTTCTGATCACCGCGCTGACCGCAGGCGCGTTGTCGGCGCGGGCCAAACGGCGCGCCGAAGAGGCCGAAGCTGGCAGGCGCGAGATCGAACGCTTGTACGATGAATACAGGGCCGCCGCCGAACGCGCGCGACAGGCAGAAGTCTTCGAGCAGAGCGAACGATTGAAGTCGGCTTTACTCGACGCCGTCACGCACGATTTGCGCACGCCGCTCACTTCGGTCAAGGCCGCGGTGACGACCCTTTTGGGCGAGGCCGAAGTCACACTCGACGACGAAGCGCGGCGCGAATTTCTTGAAGTCATCAACGAAGAGGCCGACCGGCTTAATCACTTCGTCGAAAATATGGTCGAGCTGGCCCGCATCGAGGCCGGGGCGATCAATCTGCGCCGCCGCTGGAGTTCGGTCGAGGAGATAGTGGCGATGGCGCGCGCGCGGGCCGAGTCGCTCACGCGCGGTCACCGGCTCGAAGTCGAGCTTGAAATCGAACTGCCCGCCGCCAGGGTTGACGCCACTCTGATCGCCGAAGTTTTGTATTCGCTGATCGACAACGCCGCGAAATATTCTCCTGCAGGCTCACGTATTAAAATCTCCGCGCGCCGCGCCGAGGACGAGATGATAATGATTGCGGTGGAAGACGAAGGACGCGGCATACCGGCGGAACTGCGCGAGCGCGTCTTCGACAAATTCTTCCGCGCAACCGCCGAGGGCGCGGCCAGCCTGGGAAGGCCGAAGGGGTTGGGAATGGGGCTGGCCATCGCGCGCGGCATCGTCGAGGCGCACGGCGGGCGCATCTGGGTGGAGAGCGGGGCAGCCCGGCTCGGCGCGCGCGTCGCTTTCACCATGCCGGTCGGAGACGAAGAGATTGACGAAGGATTGAAAAATGATGAATCAATCGCAGCGAATTTTAGTCGTCGATGACGAAGCCCAGATCGCGCGCGTCTTGCGCCGCAGCCTCGCCGCGCGCGGTTACGAAGTGCAGGTCGCCGGCGAAGGCGAAGAGGCGCTCGAAATTTTCAACGCCTGGGCGCCCGACCTGGTCATCACCGACCTTTCGATGCCGAACATGGGCGGGTTGGAATTGTGCCGTCGCATCCGCGCCACTTCGCAAGCGCCGATCATAGTGCTTTCGGTGAAAGGCGAAGAGCGGGCCAAGGTCGAGGCGCTCGACGCGGGTGCCGACGACTACGTCACCAAGCCATTCGGCATAGACGAATTGCTGGCGCGTGTGCGAGCCACGCTGCGGCGCGCGCCCGCGACGGCCGACCAGCAGGTCAATGTCCTGCAGGTCGGCGATTTCCTGGCCGACCTGGAATCACACAGCGTCAAGGCGCGCGGCGCCGAAGTGCATTTGACGCCCAAAGAGTATGAACTGCTCGTTTATCTCATCCGACACCCGAACAAAGCGCTCACGCACCGCGCGCTGCTGGGCGCGGTATGGGGCGGCGACTATGTCGAACAGACTGAATATCTGCGCGTCTTCATCGGCCAGCTTCGCAAGAAGATCGAAGCCGACCCGGCCAAACCGCGCTACATATTGACCGAGCCGTGGATTGGTTACCGCTTCAATCCGGGTGGATAAATTCCGAATAAAATCGCCCGAATTTCCTCCTCTCCTTATTTACTCTGACAGAAGACGCAATTACCGAAGCGGATTTCGCGGCCGCCCGAGATCGGCCCCGCCTGCATAACAATTGCGTAAAAGACCGACGAATAAATCGTAAAGATGGCGCGCGCAGACAAAGCTCGGCGCGCTTATGAACTTTTTATGCCCCGCTTACGCCGTCTTTACGCGAACGGGATTAGCATTCCGGTATTGATAATTTGTTCAACAAGGAGTCGAACTTTTATGAAATGGTCAGAGATTAAGGAAGCGGTCGAGCGATCCGGCGTCGGCGAAGACGACGAAATTCTGGAGATCCATTGTGAATTGCGCGAAGGGGACAAGACGCTGCATCCGACCAGACTGGGGGACTTCATCACGCTCAGTGAGCATTTGTCGGAAGAAACGCAGAGAAGAGATCTCGCCGGTTGCGCTGTTTAAAAAATCCAGCCGGAACGACAATTGTAAAGACGTTTAAACGTCTAACTTCCCCGCCCGATTAATCAATCAGAAAAGACGAGCCACAACGCCATACCAAAGTTGTGCGCTGTGAAGGCATGCATAGGCGCCAATAAACTCAATAGGGCCGGGCGCTTGTTGATGCGCGCGGGACAGACGTTTTAAGGCGGCACAGCGCCGCGCGCGTCGGCAGGCTGCCGGACGAGCAGTCAAACCACTTGCCGGCGCGCGATGCTATGCTATTAGCATGACCAAACAACTATACATCAGGCTGGCGACGCAATCTCTCCTGTTCCTATTGGTCACAGGAGCGTTGCTCTTTCTCCCCGCAGGGACATTTGATTATTGGGAAGCATGGGTATTTATCGCCGTCTTTATCGCATGCAACATCCCGCTCACTATATGGGTCGCGATTAACGACCCCCAACTCCTCGAGCGGCGCATGAGAGCCGGCCCCATGGCGGAAAAAGAGAAGTCGCAAAAGATCATTATGACGATCGCGTTCCTGGCATTCGCCGGGGAAGTCGTTATTCCAGCGCTCGATCGTCGATTCGGGTGGTCTGACGTACCTACGTCTGTCGTAATTCTCGGAAATGCGCTTATCGCCATTTCATATGTCGGCTTTTACTTCGTGTTCAGGGAAAACACCTACGGCGCCGCCACCATCCGAGTGGAAAAGAATCAAAGAGTCATCTCGACGGGGCCGTACGCCGTAGTCCGCCATCCTATGTACGCCGCGGCGCTCGTCTTGATGCTCGGGGTTCCGCTCGCGCTCGGCTCGTGGTGGGGACTCCTCGCGTTCGCGCTCGGAGTCCCGGCGCTGATGTGGCGGATTTTCGATGAGGAGAGACTTCTAAAGAGGGATTTACCGGGGTACGCGGAATATGCGCAAAAGGCGCCCTTTCGTCTTATACCAGGACTCTTTTAACTCGATGGTATAACAAGTCAGTACCGCGCGCGGTCTCGATAAATGATGAACGAAACGCCTCGCCGACCATCACCTGAATCACTCCTCGCCAAACTCAAGGAGGGCGAGCGGGCGAAGCTGCGCGTTTACATCGGCGCTGCGGCGGGCGTAGGTAAGACATATCAGATGCTCGAAGACGCCCATCACTTCAAGAAACAGGGCGTGGATATAGTGGTGGCGTTCGTGGAGCCGCATGGGCGCGCCGACACCGAAGCGATGATGAGCGACCTGGAACGCGTCCCGATGCGCGAGATCGAATACCGCGGCGTCACGATACAGGAGATGGACATTGACGCCGTCATCGCCCGCCGGCCCGAGATAGCAATCGTCGATGAGCTGGCGCATACGAACGTCCCCGGCTCGAAGCATCATAAGCGTTACGAGGACGCGCTCGAACTGCTCGACGCCGGCATTTCAGTCATCACGGCCGTCAACATTCAGCACATCGAGTCGCTCAATGACGTGGTGGCGCGCACCACCGGCGTCAAAGTGCGCGAAACGGTTCCTGACAGCTTCCTGCGTCGCGCCGACGAGGTGGTCAACGTCGACGTCTCCGTAGACACGCTTCGCACGAGGTTGAGGCAGGGCAAAATCTACAGAGTCGAAAAGATCGAGCAGGCCCTCAACAATTTCTTCCGCAAAGGCAATCTGTCGGCGTTGCGCGAACTGGCGCTGCGCCAGGTGGCCGAAGACCAGGCCGAGAAAGCGCATGATTACCGCGAGCGCGAGGGATTGGAACCCGCCGTCATTCCGGAGAAGGTGATGGTCTGTATCGCCTCGCGCGGCGGGGCCAAGAAGCTGCTGCGCGTCGGATCGCGCATCGCCGGGCGGCTGGCTTCGGACTGGTACGCCGTCTATGTCGAAACGCCGCGCGAAGAGCCGGGCCGCATCGACCCGAAAGATTACGTCTCGCTCGCGGAGAGCCTGCGTTTCGCCGAGGAACTCGGCGCCAAGGTGGTCAAATTGAAAGGCGCCAAAGTCGCCGACGCTTTGATCGATTTCGCCCGGCGCGAGGGAGTCACACACGTCATCTTCGGCCAGTCGGCGCGTTCGCGTTGGGACATTTTGCTGCGCGGTTCGGTCATCGACCGCTTCCTGAATGAGGTGCGCGACGCGACGGTGCAGGTTGTGTCGAAGGAAAGGCCTGACTCGGGCGGGAGTAGTGAGTATGAATCTTCGCAATAAGCATCTGCTGCAGGATCGGCCTTGATCGTCATTTCAACCATCGGCGGAAGGCCGCGGAATGCGATGAATCAGAGAATTTGCGAGTGGCCTGAGATACCGAGCGCTGATTGAGCATGATGGGGTTGGGCGCCATTTGAGAAATGGTTTACTCTAAGCCATATAAAATTATCGGCAGAGTTGGGCGCTCGTCTTTACGCAAAGTTATGAAGATCAAAACTGCGTTCATCATTTTTGCAATCCTTGTTCAGCCGTCAACCCTGCAGGCAAAATATATTGGCGGCAAAGAGGTGGATAAAACGGCTGCTATTTCGACGCTCCAAAAGCGTTTGAGTCGCGCATGGAGTATCGGCGTGCAGCCGAATGACATATTGGCCTTCAATGGCAATCCGGTCGAACATTTCGGAACTATGATCGCCAAAATGACTCTCGCCCGCGCGCGCTGCGGCGATGAAACGGCCTATGACGAGTATGCGGCGTGGATTCAAAGAGTCGAACTCAAAGGAGTTTCCTTCGGCGGCAAAGAACTACAAAGTCCTCTGATTCAAGGCGCTGCACATACCAGCATCGAACAGGCGATTGATTACCTGTTCAACGATCCCAAATCGCCGTGGTCAAATGCCTTGGCCGAGGGCAATGGTTTTTGGCTCCTGGATTTTTGGCAGACGCCCCTTCCCAACACGGCGGGGTTTCGCAAACAAGCGTTGCGCGCTCTGACGGACAAAAGTCTTGCAGGCGCCATGACTTTCCATCCTCGCAAGGACTGGAACAATAGCACCGAAGCCCAAATTGAACTTAAAGGAGGTTCGGGCTTAGGTTTTCGCGGCTCCAACGACGACCCCGACACGCCGCCACCCGGCCAAAAAGTCTCATTCCGCGTTTGCGACGCCTTCGCTTATTTTTATTCGCAATATCAGAACGGCCCGAAATTCCATCTTTTCTGGCCCGAAGAAAAGCGCGACGTGGGTGTTCTGGCGTGCCGCAAATGGTTGGAAGCAAAATAAGCCGAAAGAAAATAGTCTCGGCGCTTTTGGGTCTGGAATATCGACGATCGATAAAAAATGCGACAAAAGAACTTTGGAAGTGGCCGTGACGGGTGAGGCGCCCCAAAGGCTCCGCCGATCTGATTTATGCACACGCTTCATTTATTTAGAGCCGCGATGATGAAAAAACATATCGCGGCCATCAGGGCAGAGCAAGGTATCGTCATCAACCAGGCCCAGACCACTCTCCTCGCCACTCCCCAGCGAACGGCGGAGAGCCGCCGCGTCGCCCCTACGCCGATGATTGCGCCCGTGATCGTATGCGTGGTGCTGACCGGAATCCCGCCGCGAATCGCCGTAAAGAGCGTCAAAGCGCCCGCCGTCTCGGCCGCGAACCCGCCCACGGGCTTGAGCTTCGTGATGCGCGATCCCATCGTGTGGACGATCCGCCAGCCGCCGACCAAAGTTCCAAGCGCCATCGCCGCGTGACAGCTCAAGACGACCCACAGCGGGATATGCTTTGTGGCTCCCGGGTTGACGCCGCCGGCGACGAGCACGGCGGCGATAATGCCCATCGTCTTTTGCGCGTCCGCGCCGCCGTGCCCCAAACTGTAGAGCGCGGCCGAAAACAACTGTGCTCTGCGAAAGAATCTGTTCACCCGGCCGGGAGAACGACGCCGGAATATCCAGGCTATTGCGACCATGAAGGCTATGCCCAGGATCATTCCGAGCACTGGCGAGATGAAAATGAACGAGATGGTTTTTATCCAACCCTCCGGTTTCAGCACTCCAGCGATCCCGCCGTACGCCGCTATCGCCGCGCCCGCGTAACCGCCGACGAGCGCATGCGAAGAGCTGGTCGGAAGCCCGAAATACCATGTAATGACGTCCCACACGATTGCGCCGATGAGCCCGCAGAGCAAAACCCAGAGCCGCCACCGCTCGGCGATTAGCTCGATGTCGACGAGGTCGCCGGCTATGGTCTGCGCGACGCGAGTTCCGAAGAGCGCAAATGCGACGAAGTTGAAGAAAGCCGCCCATGCGACCGCGACGCCGGGAGAGAGCACACGAGTCGAAACCACCGTAGCGATTGAGTTGGCCGCGTCGTGCCAGCCG
>DATCXQ010000908.1:0-12777 GCA_036565725.1 Blastocatellia bacterium | reverse complement strand
CTTGCCGCTCGGCGGAACGACTGCGTTGTGCGCGCGTGCCAGGCGCGTGATCGAATCGAGCAGGATCACGACGTCGCGACGGTGCTCGACCAGGCGGCGCGCCTTCTCGATCACCATGTCCGCCACCTGCACGTGTCGGGTGGCCGGCTCGTCGAAGGTCGAGAAGATCACCTCGCCTTTGACGCCGCGCCGCATGTCTGTGACCTCTTCGGGCCGCTCGTCTATGAGCAGCACGATCAGCGCGACCTCCGGGTGATTCTCCGTGATCGCATTGGCGATCGATTGCATGAGCATCGTCTTGCCGGTGCGCGGCGACGCCACGATCAGCGCGCGCTGCCCCTTGCCGATCGGCGTGAAAAGGTCGACGACGCGTCCCGACAGGTTGTCGGGGGCGGTCTCCATTAACAACCGCTCCGTCGGGTAGAGGGGCGTCAGGTTATCGAAAATGATCCGCTCGCGCGCGGCCTCGGGCGCGTCGAAGTTGACGGCTTCGACCTTGACCAGCGAGAAATACTTCTCGCCGGGGCCGGGTAATCGAATCTGGCCCGAAACCGTGTCGCCGGTGCGCAAATCGAACTTGCGAATCTGCGCCTGGCCGACGTAAACGTCGTCCGGGCTGGGCAGATAGTTATGCTCCGGCGCGCGCAAGAAACCGTAGCCCTCCGGCAGCGCCTCGATCACGCCCTCGTAGAATATCAGTCCCGCTTTCTCAGTCTGCGCTTGCAGAATTCTGAAGATCAGTTCCTGTTTGCGCATTCCGGTCGCGCTTGAAACGTCAAACTCGCGGGCGGCCTGCGCCAGTTTCGTTGCGCTCATCTCTTTGAGCCGCGCAAAGTCGAAGTCGCGGGCGCCTCTCGATTCTTGCGGGTTCTGTGATTCTTGCGCTGAGTTATGTGTCTTTCGCATATAAATACTTCATCCTCCATTCAACCCTCTCTGCGCCGGCGCGCGCGCAATCGGCCTTCGTAGAGACCGTAACGGATCACGAACTTTTGTGGATACCAATGGCTCGGCCCGCAAGGCGTCGCGGCGGTGGATAATCGGGTGATAAATTTGGCCTATGTTTCTCGCTCTCAGCAATGTGATTGTGCGCGAGAAATAAGTGACTGATTGTTCGAAAACTTAGATGTTCACATTCATCATTAGTTGCTCAATCCCGCGCCGGGGCAGGGCTCCGGAGCATTGTGGCGTATCGGAGTAATGATCTACGCTTAATGAATCGCCACAGAGCCGCTGAGACGGAGGGCCAGTACAATATTCTGGAATGGCGCTCAATTAAGACTCGCCGCCGGCGCCGAAAACTGCGCGACCGCAGTTTCTCTATTAACTCCCACGCCCTTATTAGCTATACTTCGGCTGAGATTCTTCCAAATTATTACGGTAACCAAACAAACTGCGATCACGTCTGCGCTGCTGAGGCGTAATCCTTCTTTTTTGCAAAATCACTTTTGAATCACCGAAGTCTCTTAACCAACCCAACGGAGGTAAGCTGATGAGTAGTTCAGATGAACGGAGCGACAAACCCGACCAGGGCGGGGTGTCGCGCCGAAACTTCCTCAAAGGCACAAGTCTGGCTCTCACCATTCCGCTCGTCACGGGCGGCGAAAACGAAGTGAAAGCCGCCGGGGCCGAAGTCCCTATACTCGGTCCGGGCAAGGTCAACATCACACTCAACATCAACGGCGCCGCGAAACAGGTGAGCGTCGAGCCGCGCGTCACTTTGCTCGACGCGCTGCGCAACGACCTGGACATCACCGGGGCCAAACGCGTCTGCGACCGCGCCACTTGCGGCGCATGCACGATGATCGTTGACGGCAAGCCGATTTACTCCTGCACGACGCTGGCCGTCGAGGCGCAGGGCAAGAAGATTCGGACCGTCGAAGGACTCGAACAGAACGGCAAGCTCCATCCGGTCCAGCAGGCGTTCTGGGACAACGACGCGCAGCAGTGCGGTTTCTGCACCCCCGGCTTCGTCATGGCCTGCACGGCGCTGCTCGAAAAACATCCCGCGCCGACCGCCGAGCAAATCGAATTGGGCGTTGGCGGCAATCTCTGCCGCTGCGGCACCTACGTCGGCATAAAGGCCGCCATCGCGCAGGCTTCCGGGCAGATGCGGAAGAGGGGACCGGCGAAATTGACGAGAGGAGGCAAGACCAATGGCTGAGTACAAATGGCCCGAAGAAGGCAAACGCTCTCACATCGGCAAGCGCATCTCGCGCATAGACGGCCCCGACAAAGTCTCGGGACGGGCGAAATACACTTTCGACATCAACCGCCCAGGAATGCTCTTCGCCAAGGTAGTGCGCTCGCCATACGCGCATGCCAAGATAGTCAGCATTGACACGAGCGTCGCCGAAAAGATGCCGGGCGTGAAAGCCGTCAAGATCATTCAAGAGCCTGGCAAGGAGGTTCAGTGGGCGGGCGACGGCATCGTCACCGTCGTCGCTGAAACCGAAGGCCAAGCCGAAGACGCGGCGCGCGCCATCAAAGTCCAGTACGAGAAGTTGACGCATTTCGTCAACGAGCAGAACTGGGACGCGATTCCCGAAGCCAACCGCCGCAAACCGAGCGAGGCCGTCGCCGGCGACCCCGACAAGGCCTTCAAAGAAGCCGATGTCGTACTCGAAGGCTCATACGGTAACGAGGTGATCACACATTGCTGTCTGGAGTCGCACGGCCTGATCGCCGAATGGGAGAACGACAACAATCTGCTGGTTCATCAATCAACCCAATCCGTATCGGCCAACGGCGCCGAGTTCGCGCGAAATCTGGGGATTCCGGCAAGCGGCGTTCGCATCAAGATGGAGCACATCGGCGGCGGATTCGGCAGTAAGTTTCCAGTCGATTCCTGGGGCATCGAAGCGGCGAAACTCTCCAAGATGGCCGGCGGCAAGCCGGTCAAGCTCATGCTCGAACGCGACGCGGAGTTGATGGTCGCCGGCTCGCGGCCTTCTGTCTTCGCCAAAGTCAGGGTCGCCGCGAAGAAAGACGGCGCGATCACCGCCTGGGAGTCTAACGTCTGGGGCACGGGCGGCGTCGGCAATTTCAACTTCGCCGGGCTGCTCCCTTATATCTTCAGAGCGGGCGTAGAAAACAGGAAAGAAACCTTCTCGGTTATCGGCACCAACACCGGGCCGCAGCGGGCTTGGCGCGCGCCGAACCACCCGCAGGCATGCCTGATCACGATGGCGGCGCTCGATGATCTGGCCGCCGAACTGAAGATGGACCCGCTCGACCTCTTCATGAAGAATATCGATAAGACCGGCGCTCGCGCCAACGTCTACCGCGACGAACTGTTGAAGGCCGCCGAGTTGATCGAATGGAAGAAGCTCTGGCGTCCGCGCGGCGAGGGCGCTCCGGGCAGCTCGAAGACCGTCAAACGCGGACTCGGACTGTCAATTCACACCTGGGGAGGCCAGGGACACGCCAGCGATTGCGACCTGACGATTCATCCCGACGGCTCGGTCGAGGTGAAGATGGGCACGCAGGACCTGGGCGTCGGCACGCGCACCGTGCTGGTCATCGTAGCGGCCGAAACGCTCGGGCTGCCGCTGGACGCGGTGAAAGTCCACATCGGCGACAACCGCTTTCCCGTCTCGGGTGGTTCGGGCGGTTCAACGACGGTCGGCGGCATCAGCTCCTCGACGCGCCGCGCGGCTGTGGACGCGCTGGCCGCGCTGTTCGAAAAGGTCGCGCCGGCGATGAACACCGCACCGGACAAACTGGAGGCCGTCGGCGGCAATATTCGACTAATCGAAGATCCTTCAAAGAGCATGACCTGGAAACAGGCCTGCGCGAAGCTCGGCTCGCAGCCGCTCACCACTCGCGGCAAGAACCCTGACGCCGGTAAAGGGACGTTGACTACGGGCGGCGTAGGCGGCGTACAGATGGCCGACGTTTCGGTGGACGTCGAGACCGGCCTCGTCAAGATGAACAACTTCGTCGCCGTGCAGGATTGCGGCCTGATCATTGATATGAAGACCTGCGAGAGCCAGGTCTTCGGCGCGATGATCATGGGCGTCACCTTCGCGCTCTACGAAGAGAAGGTCATGGACGCGCAGACAGGCAAGATGCTCAATCCGAACATGGAGTTTTACAGGCTCGCGGGATTGGCCGACATCGGCAATTTCAAAGTCCACATGATGACGGGCAAAGGTTACGACGAGCGCGGCGTGATCGGCATCGGCGAACCGCCGACGGTTTCGCCCGGCGCGGCGATCTCGAACGCGGTGGCCAACGCCATCGGCGTTCGCGTGCCTTCGATCCCCTTGACTCCCGACCGCGTGCTCGCGGCGCTCGAAAAGAAAGGAGGGGCCAATGCAAAAGTTTGAGTACGCCAGTCCCACGACCAAAGAGCAGGCCGTCGCGCTGCTCGGCGCTTCCTGGGGCGAGGCCGAAATCCTCGCCGGGGGGACCGACCTGCTCTCCCTGATGAAAGATTTCATCGTTGCGCCGAAGCGCGTGGTCAACATCAAGAACATCAAGGAACTCGACGTCATCAGGGCGCCGCGCAACGGTTCGGCCACGATCGGCGCGCTCGTGACCATCGAAGAGATGATCGACGCGCTCGGGGGCGGCTTCCCGGCCGTCACGCAGGCCGCGAAGGGCATCGCCAGCCCGCAGATTCGCAACATGGGCACCGTCGGCGGCGACCTGCTCCAACGTCCGCGCTGCTGGTATTACCGCGCCGGCTTCGGGCTGTTCGCCAAAGGCGAAACCGGCGAGCCGCTAGTTCCGAACGGCGACAACCGCTACCACGCGATCCTGGGCAATGACGGCGAGGCGAAATTCGTCAACCCGTCGAGCCTCGCGCCCGCTTTGATCGCGCTCAACGCGAAGATCAAAGTCTTCGGCCCTTCGGGCGAACGCGAAGTGGCCGCCGACAAATTCTTCGTCACGCCGAAATCGGACTCCGACCGCGAATACGACCTGAAGCCGAACGAGATCGTGACATGGGTCACCATTCCGCCGGCGCTCGGGGTCCGCAGCGCGACTTATGAAGTGCGCCAGCGCGAGGCCCTCGATTGGCCACTGGCCGCAGCGTCGGTCGCGTTGACGCTAGACGCGGGCAAGAAGGTCAAGGCCGCGCGCATAGCGATGGGTCACGTGGCGCCGACGCCCTGGCTCGCGGCCGAGGCCGCCGAATACCTGACCGGCAAGACGATCAACGAAGACGTCGCCGCCGAAGCGGGCAGGATCGCCGTGGCGCAGGCGAAGCCGCTCGGCCGCAACGCGTACAAGGTCCAACTCGCCCGCGTCGCCGTCAAACGCGCGATTCTGCAGGCGGCAGGATAGCTGCGACGGGGAGACTGGGCGACAGGGAGACGGGGGGAATTTTCGCCCGGTCGCCCTGTCTCCCTGTCGCCCAGTCGCTCTTCGAAGGAGATCATAATGGCTGAACTTCACAACCTAGATCCGAATCGTCCGAACCTCTGTTCGGGGCTGCGCAGCAAGGACATGTTCATCTGGGTCGAACCCGATGCGGACACGCAGCGCGTTCACTCGGGTGTCTTCTGGTGCCTTTACACGCAAGGCCCGTTGGGGCCGGACGGAAAGCTGGCCGAACCAGGCAATTGCGACTCGATCGAGCGCGGTTGCCATTGTCACGAAAGCGATGTAGCTTGATCGAGGTAGGGCAAACTAACAGTTTGCCAAGGTCTCAAATCAAGCTGTGTGGGGGGCAAGGGGCGAACTGACAGTTCGCCCCACATCTTCGGAGGGGAGTAAAGATGCGTAAATTCACTCTGGTTCTTTCGATCTGCTTCGCGGCGTTGCTGGCGTCGTCGGCCAGCGCGCAGCAAATTTATGGCGAATACATCGAGTCGCGCAACGCCGACGTTTACACGGGACACTGCTTCGCGAACGCCGAAGTCAACCTGATGGGCGACCAGGCGATCGTCGCATGGCATGTGTCTAAGGGCGAATGGCAGGGCGTCAGGCTTGACGGGTTGAGCGTCGTCGGCGTCGCCAAGGCTTCAGGCACGCTTGGCTCTCAGTACTCAAACCCGTTCCCGGCCAAGGCCGTTCTGATCGTCGACGAGAAGGCTACGCCGGAGCAGCGCGAGGCTTTGAAGTTGTTCGCGCAGGAGATGGGCGGCGAACTGCTCAAGAACATTATCCGCACGGAAGCCGCGCCGATCAGCCTCGCGCTGGAATTCCGCGACGAGCACCCGAGCGGCGGGAAATTGCAGGCCGGCGAACTGGCCTCCATCGTCGCCCGCTCTCTCACGCCGAAGGACACGATCTGCGGCCACGAGCAAACCTACTATCCGCCGTTGACGCCGACCAAACACACGATGCCGGTCGCCGCGTCGCTCGATCAATTCAACGGCGACGGACTGGGCGTCAAATGGACGTTGCGCGAGAAGCGCAGCGCGTTCGTGGGCCATTTCGCCCGCTGATCGCAACGGAGATCGAGGATAGAAGATAGAAGATCGAGGATCGAGGATTGAAAATCGCGATCCTCGATCCTCGATTTTCTATCCTCGATTTTTTATTTTCATTCCTCGATCTAAAGGGTTATCTGATGGGACGGTTTTTCGTATTCATTCTTCTTTTCGCTTTCCTCGTATTCGTCAAAAATAATCACGCCGCCGGCAAAGACGCTGACAATAACGGTTACAAAGTCGAATCCATAGGCGAATTAAAAGAGGCGACTGTGGCCGACGCGGTTCGCGGCGCCCTAGAACCGAAAGGCGTCCGCGTAATTAACGACAGCGGCAAGGCGGTTTGCGAAATCTGGTTCGGCAAAGAGATTCCTTCAGTCAAGAACGAAGTCCCCGGCGCCAGCTTCGGCCAAATCCCCGAAGGCGCGTTTGTCGGCGTGATCAACTTCCCCTCCAATATCTCAGATTTTCGCGGGCAGGGCATCAAGGCTGGCTTCTACACTCTGCGCTTCGCGCTGAGCCTGCAGGACGGCAACCATCTGGGCGTTTCGCCCGCGCGCGACTTCTTTCTGCTGTGTCCTGTCGGCGAAGACAAAGACCCGTCTAAGGAATTGAAGACCGAGGATCTGTTGAAACTTAGCCGCAGCGCTTCGGGCACGGGTCATCCCACAGTCTGGTTCGTAGGACCGGCGACCTCGGACAAGGAACTGCCGAAGGCAGTCAAGAACGAGCACGGGCACGTGATCCTGGAGACCAGGATCACGACGAAATCAGGCCCGCTGGCCATTGGAATGATAGTCATCGGCCAGACTGAAGGATGAAATTGCTGTCTCATCTGAGGGTCGTTCCGTTGCATAGTTGACACGGGATTCGAAACGGTTCATATTGCGCGCGAGCGCAGGCCCTATGGCGGATGATGTATAGCCCCATTTTCGGAGGTCACCTTGAATCCCGTAGCCGAATCGAAATCGATCGCAAAGGCGCGCGGCGCGGCCCTGGTCTTCATTTTCATCACTATTGTAGTTGACGTTCTGGCGTTGGGAATCATCATCCCCGTGCTGCCGAAACTGGTCGAAGGCTTCCTCAGGGGCGACACCGCGCGGGCGGCTGAGTTCTTCGGCCTATTCGGGACGGTCTGGGCGCTGATGCAGTTTATATTCTCGCCCGTGCTCGGCGCGCTTTCGGATCGTTATGGACGCAGGCCCGTGATTCTGATCTCGTGCTTCGGGTTGGGGCTGGATTACATCCTGATGGCGATGGCGCCGACGTTGTGGTGGCTGTTCGCAGGCCGTGTGATTTCGGGGATCACAGCCGCAAGTTACCCTACCGCCGGCGCTTACATCGCAGACGTGACTCCACCGGAAAAGCGCGCCGCCGGGTTCGGAATGATCGGGGCCGCATGGGGAGTGGGCTTCGTGATGGGGCCGGCTCTAGGCGGGTTGTTGGGAGAAGTGAATCCACGATTGCCGTTCTGGGTCGCGGCCGGCTTGACGCTCTTGAACGCGCTATACGGCCTGTTCGTGCTGCCGGAATCGCTGGCGCCGGAGAACCGCAAGGCCTTCTCATTGCGGCGCGCCAATCCGGTCGGCTCACTTGTCCTGCTACGTTCGCACCCTGAGCTCCTCGGCCTCTCGTTAGTCAACTTCACTTATATGCTTGCTCATCAAGTCCTGCCCAGTGTCTTCGTGCTCTATACCAGCTTTCGCTATGGCTGGAGCGAGCGCGCAACCGGGCTGTCGCTGGCGTTCATCGGAGTGTTCAACATTATTGTGCAAGCCGGGTTGGTCAAGCGTATAGTCGCGCGCTTCGGCGAACGGCGCGCTCTCTTTGCGGGACTTCTCTGCGGATGCGCCGGGTACGCGATCTACGGCCTGGCACCGGTGGGAATCGCATTCCTGAGCGCAATGCCGGTCTTCGCGTTCATGGGGCTTGTCGGGCCTTCGGCGCAAGGCATGATGACGCGCCATGTCGGCCCTTCGGAGCAGGGACAGCTTCAGGGCGCGAACAGTAGCATAATCGGAATCACGGGCCTGATCGGGCCGGGGCTTTTCACGCTGACGTTCGCAAGTTTCATCGGGTCGCATCGCGATTGGCGTTTGCCCGGAGCGCCGTTCCTGCTCGCCGCGCTGTTAATGGTTATGGCTATGGTTTTGGCAGGGTGGATCACAAGCCGGCGACTAGAGATCAAACAATAGTTCGCGGCTGCGCTAAGAGCGCGAATAGGCCTTCATTTACACGCTACGAGAATCTAATGAGGATGATTTTGAGTTCGTCTTCCAGCTTAACAAGGCAAACATGCAAAAGTATGTCCAGATGCTGAGGGGCTGGGATGGTGAAACTGAAAGAGAGGATATGGGCCGCCATTTCCGGCCAGGTTCGGACCAAATCATAATCGTTGATGGGAAGGATGTGGGCAGGTTGGCAGTGGATCATTACCCAAACAGAATTGAACTTCGCCATATAGAGATTCTCCCTGCATATCAGGGGCGAGGTGTAGGCGCCGCGATTATCCGAGACATATTGGAAGAAGCGCGACAGTTGAATCTGCCTGTTACTCTGATGGTCCTCAACGTAAATCCAGCGAAAAGATTGTATGAGCGGCTGGGCTTTAGGACAGTGGAGGAGCTAGATACAGGGCGGAAGGGCATTAAGTGTCGAATGGAGGCCGCAGCGCCATAAGTCGAGGAAGCGTATGGGCATTGAAAAGGAATACATTCGTCACGGTCTCGGGGCTACAAGGCCGTACCTTTATGGTCATCTCGACCTGCCTGAATTCGTGAAGCATACATTTGGCGCGGTGGAGTTGGAGCGCATAGGAGACGATAAAGGATTCCACGTCGAGTCAAAGATCGGCGATTCAGTGGTGGTAATGGAAACGGGGGAATTTCCGCCAGACGTTACGCCGACGCGCGCTTCGATTTACGTTTATGTCGAGGATGTGGACGCGGCCTACAAACGCGCCCTTGAATGCGGCGCGACGTCGCTGGCCGAACCGGAAGACAAGCCTTACGATGAGCGGAGCGCAGGAGTGCAAGATACGTTCGGAAATACGTGGTGGATATCTACATTCAAAAAACGCGTTTAAACAATTAACCAAACAATCTTCAGAAGAAGTCGTTCATTCGGCAATGAGCGACGCCATGAAACGATGAAAAACAGTTCTTAGCCCCGCCTTTAGGCGTAAACGTTTTGTGTCGCGGGATGAATCTGTGGCTGACGCTTCCGCCTAAAGGCGGGACTAAGAACTGATTATCTGGAGGAGGTCATAAGCATGAAATCGTCTGCGAAGAAACCCGCGATGGCGAAAACGAAAACGGATACGGTCGCGTTGCTCATTGCGACCAAGAAAGGCGGGTTCATACTCAGTTCCGACAACAAGCGCCGCAAGTGGGATATCAAAGGCCCGATCTTTTTGGGCAACATCGTACATCACATGGCGCTCGACCCGCGGGAGGGGCGAGTGATGTTGATGGCGGCGAAGACGGGCCATCTGGGGCCGACCGTCTTCCGCTCGAAAGATCTCGGGAAGACGTGGAAGGAGGCGTCGAAGCCTCCCGCGTTCGCGAAGGCGCCCGAAGGCGAGAAGGGCCGCGTGGTTGATCACGTCTTCTGGCTCACGCCGGGCCACGCGAGCGAGCCGGGCGTCTGGTACGCGGGAACGTCGCCGCAGGGGCTGTTCCGCTCGGAAGACGGCGGAGACACCTGGGAATCGGTCACCGGGTTCAACGATCATCGGATGCGGGAGGCGTGGACCGGCGGACCTGGCGACGGCACGCCTGACGGGCCGAAGATGCATTCGATCAACATCGACCCGCGCGACCCGAATCGTATCTACATCGGGATGTCGAGCGGCGGAGTCTTCGAGAGCACAGATAGAGGCGCCGATTGGAAGCCGCTCAACGCGGGGTGCGCGGCCGATTTTCTCCCCGACCCGAACCCCGAATACGGCCATGACCCGCATTGCATGCGGTTGCATCCGCTCGAACCGGACGTCCTCTATCAGCAGAACCATTGCGGCATTTACCGTATGGATCGTCGCGTGGCGGGCGGGGAGTCGCGCTGGGTTCGGATCGGCGAGAAGATGCCGAAATCGATCGGCGACATCGGCTTTCCGATGGTCTTGCACCCGCGCGATCCCAACACCGTCTGGGTCTTTCCGATGGACGGGACTCAGGTTTGGCCGCGCACTTCTCCCGGAGGCAAGCCCGCCGCATACGTCACCCACAACGGCGGAAAGACCTGGAAGCGGCTGGACGAAGGATTGCCATCGGAACATGCATGGTTCACCGTCTTTCGACAGGCTATGACCGCCGACACGCGCGATCCGGTCGGAATCTATTTCGGCACGACCTGTGGCGAGGTCTGGGCGAGCCCGAACGAAGGCGAGAAATGGAGCTGCATCGTCAGACACCTGCCGCACATATACGCGGTCGAAGCCGCCGAAATGTAATGGAATCACGAAGAGACGAAGAACACGAGGAAGGGAAGGAATGTTAATGGTCTTCTTCGCCCTCTTCGCGCTCTTCGTCTTTTTTGCGGAGAAGTTACAGAAGAGGAGAAACTTCATGATCTCTGGCGCTCATATGATCGTCTACAGCAAGGACGCGGAAGCTGATCGCGCCTTTTTTCGGGATGTCCTTGGATTTGAGTCCGTCGACGCCGGCCACGGCTGGTTGATCTTCGCGATGCCGCCGGCAGAGGCGGCGTTCCATCCTTCCGATGCTAACGACGTACATGAACTCTACTTCATGTGCGAGGATTTGAAGGCCGAGATGGCAGCCCTCGCCGAGAAAGGCGTCTGCTGTTCAGATGTGCAAGAAGCCCGATGGGGTTCGATTTCCAAAATCCAGCTTCCAGGAGGGGGCAAGGTCGGTCTCTACCAGCCGAAGCACCCGACCGCGATCGGGATCAATTTATGAAAGTACACATTCCAAGCCCATTGCTGTCCTACACGAATCAGCGTAACGACGTTGAAGCGAGTGGTTCGACCGTCGCCGAAATGCTCGACGATCTGAATCGCCAATTCCCCGGCATACGCTTTCGGATGATTGACGAGCAAGATTCGATCCGGCCGCACATGAAGATCTTCGTCAACGGCGAACAGGTGTTGGGGTTGGATACGGCTCTCAAATCGTCGGACGAGGTCTACATTCTTCAGGCGTTGAGCGGAGGCTGAAGGGCCGGGTCGGGTAGTACGCTTCAACATTTCCGCCAAAGGATTCTCCACCCATAGCGAGTCTTCGAGCTTGGGTGGAGAGGAATTTGGCATCGTCGAGTCTTCGAGACGATAATTTCTTTGCCGTAGAGCGCCTTTGTCTTTATCCTGCGCCCTCATGAAACTGACTTTGCAAATTCAGCTTCTGCCGGACAATAAACAGGCCGATCAACTGAAAGCCACTATGGAGCGGTTTAACCATGCCTGCTCCTGGCTCGCCGAACAGGCCTTTGAAATCAAGACAGCCAACAAGATATCTCTTCAGCAACACTTTTATTACGAACTGCGCCAACAGTTCGGCCTGTCCGCACAGATGGCCTCTATTTGCATTCGTCATGTCGGAGGGACTTACAGCCGGGATAAAAGCGTTTTGCCGACTTTTCGCTCCAACGCCGCGATGCCCTACGACAGCCGCATCCTTTCATTTAAGGGGGGTGACCGGGTTTCGATTCTGACACTGGAAGGGCGCATCATAGTTCCGTTCGTGATGGGCAAATATCAGCGCGAACGGTTCAGTCTGGCAAAAGGAGAATCTGATCTTGTCCGCCGCAAGGACGGCAAGTGGTTTCTGCTCGTTACCGTGGATCTGCCCGAAGGAAGCCAGATTGCTCCTACAGAGTTCATCGGCGTGGATTTCGGTGTGGTGAATCTCGCCACCGACAATGATGGCGATGTCTACACCAACACCGAGACGGAAAAGGTGCGCCAAAAGCAAAATAAGGTCAGACGTTCTTTGGGTCGGAAGGCCGGGAAAGTGAAGCGCGAGGGATCGCGCCCGAAGAACATCAAGCGAAAACTGAAAGCCCTCTCCGGCAAGGAACGGCGTTTTAAAGCGAACGAAAATCATCGCATCTCTAAACGTATCGTTGAGAAAGCCACAGACACCAATCGCGGGATCGGCGTTGAAGATCTGACCGACATCCGCGAACGGACTCGGTTCAGGAAGACTCAGCGAGACAAGATGTCGAAATGGTCGTTCGCGGAACTGCGCGGATTCATCGAGTACAAGGCGAAACTGGTGGGAATACCGGTGATCCCCGTTAACCCGCGCAACACGAGCAGGACGTGCGCAAAGTGCGGGCATATAGAGAAAGGCAATCGCATTGCTCGGGGACAGTTTTTGTGCCGATCGTGTGGTCATTTCGATCATGCGGATATAGTCGGCGCAACTAATAT